>JBBAWG010000012.1:0-40070 GCA_040397305.1 Methylacidiphilales bacterium
GCCGGAGTAGCTCAGCGGTAGAGCAACGGTTTCGTAAACCGTGGGTCACGGGTTCAATCCCCGTCTCCGGCTCGGCTTGGCAGCCCCTTCCGCCTCCCGTAATTTAAACTCATGCCGAAAAGCCCGGCCAAATCCTTGGCTCCGGAAATCCGATTCCTCATCGGCGGCAAATTGATCGCCGGCGAAGGCGATCCCCAGCCGGTCCTGAACCCCCGCACGGGTGAAACCATCCTCAAAATCCCCGAAGCCACCCCCAAACAGGTCGACCTCGCCATCCACGCCGCCGAAAAAGCCTTCGCCACCTGGGGCCGCACCACGCCCGGCGAACGCGCCGGACTGCTGCTCAAGATCGCTGACGCCATCGATAAAGAGGCAGAAACCTTCGGCGACCTCGAATGCCGCAACACCGGCAAACCCCGGCCCGTCTTCCTGGCCGACGAGATGCCCGCGGTCAGCGACTGTTTCCGCTTCTACGCCGGAGCGGCCCGCTGCCTGTCCGGTCCCGCCGCCGGGGAGTACATGGCCGGCTACACCTCCATGCTCCGCCGCGACCCCGTGGGCGTGGTCGGTTCCATCGCCCCCTGGAACTTCCCCCTCCAGATGGCCGCCTGGAAACTCGCCCCCGCCCTCGCCGCCGGCAACACCATCGTCCTCAAGGCCTCGGAGTTCACCCCCCTCACCGCCCTTCACCTCGGCCGCATCCTCGCGGATCTCCTGCCCTCCGGCGTCGCCAACATCCTCACCGGCCGCGGCCCCACCACCGGCCAAGCCCTCATCTCCCACCCTTTGGTCCGCATGGTCTCCCTTACCGGCAGCGTCTCCACCGGCACCCAGGTGATCGCGGCGGCCGCCGCCGGACTCAAGCGCACCCACCTCGAATTGGGCGGCAAGGCCCCGGTCATCGTGTTCGACGATGCCGACATGGAGGAAGTCGTCCCCGCCCTGAAAAAGTTCGGCTACTACAACGGGGGCCAGGACTGCACCGCCGCCTGCCGCGTCTACGCCGGCCCCAAGATCCACGACGACCTGGTCAGCGAACTCGGCAAGGCGGTCAAAACCATCCGCTACAACAAATCCAAAGACGAAGAGAACGACATCGGCCCCACCGTCACCGCCGCACAATTTGAGAGAGTGAAAGGCTTTGTCGCCCGGGCCCGGGAATCGAAACACATCAAGGCCGTCGCCGGCGGCTCCCCGGCCGGGGGCAAAGGTTTCTATTTCGAACCCACCCTGCTCGCAGGGGCCCGGCAAGAGGATGAAGTCGTCCAAAAGGAGGTGTTTGGTCCGGTGGTTTCCGTCACCAAGTTCAAAACCCCGGAGGAGGCGATCCGCTGGGCCAACGACTCGGAATACGGCTTATCCTCCTCCGTCTGGACCAAGGATGTCTCCAAAGCCATGAAAGTTGCCGCCGAACTCCGCTACGGCTGCACCTGGATCAATACCCATCTCCTGCTGGTGAGCGAAATGCCCCACGGCGGCCTGAAACGATCCGGCTACGGCAAGGATCTCTCCATGTTCTCCCTGGAAGAGTACACCGTGCCCAGGCACGTGATGGTAAAACTCTAATCCTAAATTCAAGAACATCAGCGCTCGTTTACGGTTAGGTTTACGTTTACGAGTAGATCTGGCTTTAACCTAAACGTAGTCGTAACCGTAAACGATCAACTAGCGGTTCAGTAATTGGTTGGCTGCCGCTAGACCACTTTTCCACACCGACTCCAGCCGCGAGTCCGTCAGCGAATCCCCGCAAATAAAAATCCCCTTGGGCAGATCTTTTGGGGTCGGCGCGTCTTTCTTCCTGCGCGCATAGCGCCACCGATGGGCGAAGACGGACCCGCGCTTGGATGAATCCAGATTCCAGACCTTTTCCAGAAGCACTTGCAGGTCACTGGCCCAGAACTCCGGATTTTGCTCGATGTGCTGGCGACTGTATTCGGGCGCAGCTTGGATGACATAAACCGTACAGCCGTCCGCCACCCGTCCGGTCTTCACGTTTTCACAGGCAATCCAGGCCAGCGGGTCGTTTCCAGAGGCATCGATGCGCGCATAAGCCCCCTCGGCCCCCGATCTTCCGACGAGATATTCCAAAAGGACCGTGAGACAAGGTTCATATCCTACCTCCGTCACCTTGATTCCCAGGCAAGCAGCCGTTTGTGGCCAAGGGGCGCTGCTCACGACCGCGTCAAACTCCCGCCCCGCCATCCTCCACTTTCTCCCGCTTTTTTCCACTCTCGGCACCTCGGTTTCCGTGACCACCTCCACACCGGCCGCCAATAGCTTCCCCAAACGATTGTTCCCTGAACGCAGATAAAACCGCTCCTCCTCTTCACGGTAAACCGTCCCTTTGGGCTCCGCCTGTAGAATCGGCGCCGTCAGTTTCTGCAGTTCAACGCCCGCGACCTCCTCCACCTCGCGGCGCACCGCCGGATCCCGCAGGGTGAAATACTGCAACCCGTGGTCCACCACGTGTTCGCCAAATTTCCTGGTGGCACATCGACCCGACAAACTGCGGGATTTCTCCAGCACCGTGACCTGCTTTCCCGCCCGCTGCAACGCCCGGGCGCAAACCAGTCCGCTCAAACCCGCTCCGAGGATCCCGATTTTCATTTTCCCCTCCCCAATTTTGCAGTCACCTCGTCATAAGCCCGGCGGGTATCCCGCGCGATCTCCCCAGCTTTCTGCATCAGGGCCCCGGCGTTGGACTCTCCGCACTGGCGGGCCAGCCACTCCCGGTCCGGCCCGGATTTCGGCAGCAGGCTGCCGCCCCGTCCCTCATCCAACCGCAACCACCATTCGGCTCCGGACCAGAATTTTAGTCCGGTTTCCAGGGCTTGGGCCGCCAAACGGTCCCCCTTGGCCATCTTTTTCAGGACGGCTCCGGTTTCGGTTTCCACGCAACCCGTCCCCATCTGCCAGGCCTGGGCGGCAAACTCCACGTCGATCAGCCCGCCCCGGCGGGTCTTGTAGGCCCGCTCCTCCTCCCCTTTCGGCACGCGCTCCGTGGCGATCCGCTCCCGCATGGCCAGCATCTCGGTGAGAAACTTCGGGTCTGCTCCCAGTTGCAGCCAGCGCTTTTCCACCGCCGGCCAAAACGCCTGCATCGGCTCCTTCGCGCCCGCGACGGCCCGGGCCCGGCACAGGGTCTGTACCTCCCACCCCTGCGCCTCGTCGACGTAATACTCCGCATATCGCTTGACCGGCACGGCCAAGGCCCCTTCGGCGTAGGGACGGAGTCGGAAATCCACTTTGAAAAGGGCTCCTGAAGCCCGCTCCTCGGTCAAAAACTTCACCGCTTTCTGCACCGACTCCTCGCCCTCCCCGGCGACCAGCAGATCCAGATCGGAACCGAAGCTCAAGGCGTTCCCGCCCAGTTTTCCCAGGCCGATCCAAGCCCACTTCGGCTTTCCGGCAAACTCCCACGCCCAACCCAAGCAGGCATCCGCCAGCGCGGTGAGTTCCCCCTGCAGGGTGGAAATATCCGCCAAACCGAGCAGGCCCCGCAGGGCAATCCTCAACTCCTCTCCCCGGACGAATCCACGCACACCATCCAATGCCTCCTCCGGATCCTTCGGGAGTTTCCAGGCCTTGCGCAGGGCAGCGACGGTGCGCGAGGTATCGAGGTCCGACTGGGTGACCTCCTCAAAAAGTTCCGGTTGCGCCGTCAGACTCGGCCCAAGAAAACGACTGCTTTCAAAAAAACGCACCAAGAGGTCCAACGCCTTCGGACTCACACAGAGGCTCTCATACAGGAGCGACCGGGCTCCGTAGGACTGCACAAAGTTGGCGAACCCCGCCAGGGCCAAATCCGGACGGACACACTCCGCCAGACGCTTTTCCAGCACGGGTTGCAGGCGGTGAAAATTCTCCCGCGTGCGGGCGGTGGAGTGAACGTCCCCGGAAGGCGCAAGGCCCTGCCAAGCGGAGCGGGCCGCCTCCGGATCTCGCCAGGGGATTCTTGAGGGCCAACTTCCGACCGCCACCGCCTTCGGCTTCAGTTCCCCAAAGATGGATTCGTAGACCTTTCGCACCCGGTCCCGGCACTCCCCGATCTCCTTTTCCAGCACCGCGCCCGACTTCCTTCCCAGGGCCCGGGCCAGGGAGTCGATTTCCGCGGGGTCGGCCGGCACCAGATGGGTCTGCCGGATCTGCCGCATCTGGAGAAAATCCTCCAGCCGCCGCCAGAAATCATAGCCTTCCAGAAGGGCCTGCTCCTCCTCCGCCTTGAGGATTCCAAGGATTTTGAGATTCCGGATGGCTTTGCGCAGATCGTGGGTCTGCAGGGTGGGGTGCGTGGCCCCGTGGAGCAGTTGGAGGCCGAGGACCGGAAACTCCACTTCCCGCAGCCCGCCGCGCCCGCGTTTCATCTCCCGTTCCTTGTCAGCCGCCGAGATTAGCTCCTCCTCCGCCCGAGACTTTTGTTCAAACAGTTCCCCCAGCGAAGAAGGGCTTAGCCCCCGAGGATAGATAAAGGCCTGGAGCGCCTGAAAATTCTCATAGGCGGTCTCCTGGTCCCCGGCCACGCGCCTTCCCCGGATCCACGCACAGCGTTCCCACACTTCACCGTACGCCTCGTAATACTCCTCCAAGCCCTGCTGGGTGCAGACCAGCGGCCCACGGTCCCCTTCCGGACGAAGCCGCAAATCCACCCGATAAATCAGCTCGCCCCCGCGGGCATCCAGATCCGCCACCAAGGCCCGGGCCAGCCGAATACAGGCCTCCAAGTCATCACCTTCCCCGGCCAAAAAAATCAGGTCCAGATCGGAAAAGAAATTCAGATCAGCCGCCCCCAGTTTGCCCAGGGCCAGGATGGAAAAACCGGCCATCCGACCCTGGTCAACGTCGGGCGCTTTTTCCCGCGCCAGGACCAGGGCCGCGCCGACCACAAACTCCGCCAAGGCCGTGTACCTGGCGGAAGATTCCCCCGCCGGAGGCAAGGTGGCGAAATCCAGAAAGGCCAGGCGGACCAGCTCCGCCCGCTGCCATTCCCGCAGGGCCGCCAGGCGGCGGCTGGGAGCATCCGCCCGCGCCGACAGCTCGGTCCATTCAATCCGGTATTTGCCGACGCTCCGCACCTCCAGCAGGGCCGCCGGATTCCGTCCGCTTGCCGTTAAAATTTCATTGGCGGCCAGGACCTCCCGACTTCCCGGGGAAAATTCGAGAAACTTTTCCCACGCCTCGCCGGCGGATTGGCAGTCGCTCCGGAGGTTCACACCAACAGATGAGCCCGGCGCAGCAGGGCCCGCTCCCGCGTCGTCAACGGACGCCAATGTCCGTGCCCCAGCGCATCCAGCAGATCCCGGAGTTCGGCACGGAATTTGGCCTCCGGTAACTCCGCCACCGCCAACGCCGCCGCCATCTCATCCATCCCCTTCCAGGCCGGTCGCGCCAGGACTGGCGGCTCGGCGATTCCCCTCTGCCACCGCCTCGCCAGCAGGTAGCCGGCCACCAGACCTCCGATGTGGGCGCTGTGCCCGATAAAGGAGAGGGCCGGAACAAACATGAAGGCCACGCTGAGGACGATGAAGAACATGACCGCCTTGCGGGCCCGGATCGGGAACGGAATCGGAAAAATGAAGAGCCGGGCGTCCGGGTAATACACCGCAAAGGCGGCCACCACCGCCAAGACCGCCCCGCTGGCCCCGACAATCTCCTGGGTGTTCCCACCCAAAACCTGCAGGGAGAAACCGGCCTCCCACCAGGCTTGACCGAGAAAGGCAAAGGCCGCGATCAAACCGCCCGCCAGGTAAAGAATGGCAAAACGGGCCGACCCGAGCCGGGACTCCACCGGCCCACCGAAAATCGAGAGCGTCAGCATGTTGAAAAGAATGTGAGTGATCCAAAATCCCACCGGGGGCGCGTGGAGCCACATATAGGTGAGCGGTTCCCACCAGGCGCCGTCGAGAAAGTTGGCCGGAGACAACGAGAGGATTTGGCGGATCCATGAGTCCGCCCCCGGGCGGTTGATCGCCAGAAGGACATCGAGAAAAGCGACGCCGATGTTGCCAAGAATGATCGCCCGCGCGACCGGGGCCGGATGTTTCACGGATGAGGATGCGGAATATGGTGACGTTTTTTGCGGGAACGCAGCCGAAAGACGTTGCTCCAGGTTTTGCGGAGGGCCTGCGTCTTGCTCATGTATCTCTGTTCCAGTCCGGCCGCCCCTTTCCGAATGGCCGCCAACGCACCCTTCACCGTGAAGTCGTGCATCTCCAAAACGGTGCAGGCGGTGCCGATGGCCTCCACGTGGTGGGCGTCACTGCCCGCGGTCATGGCCAAATCCCGTTTCTTGGCATAGTCGTAGGCCCGGCGGTTGGCGGTCTTGAACGTGACCGCCGCGTTGAACACCTCGATCGCTTCCAGGGCCAGTCCGTCCAGGATGCTCTCCCGGATCCCGGCCCGAAAATTGTCGTAAGGATGCGGCGGCACCGCCAGACCGCCGGCTTCCTTGATCAGACCCACCGCCTCCGCCGGCCCGATCCCCTTCAGGTCCGGCAACCGCACACCGAGAGCCAGCAAATGACCCGCCGAGGTGGTGATCTCCTGTCCCGGCAGGATGAGGAAGTCGTTCACCGGATGGCCGTCCTCCCGCATCAGCCCCGCGGAGAGAAAGTAGTCCACGCAGGCGCAGGTGTTGTGATCCGTGATGGCGAATCCGTGCAGGCCCCGCTCCCGTGCGGCCTGCACCATCTCTTCCGGCTCACTCACCCCATCCGAAGAAAAACGAGAGTGGCAGTGGAGGTCGATGCGGTACTTCATGAGAAAAAATCAGAGCCCCGAGCCCTTTTCCACCGTCTCAATCTGGACGAAGGTCCGGGAAGCCGAGACATCTGTGCCCGGCGTAAGCTTGGCCACCTTCATCTCCCCGATCACCACCGTCTCCTCCGCCTCGATCACGCTGTTGAAGGTGAAACGTTTGATCGCTTGTCCTTTTGCATTGAGGCCATCCGCCCGGATCATCGTCAGGTAAGTCTTGCTGATCCAGTAGCGCACCTTGGCGTAGTTGCTCTGCACGGGGGGATTCGCTTCGTAGGTCCAGCAGTCGAGCATCATGATGTTGTCGGTTCCCACCAGCTTTGCATCCGGCCAGCGGAGAAAATCGATTCCCAGGTCCTCATAGGCCAGATCCGTGCCTGCCACCGGACTGGTTTTTTCCTGCCCGGTGACCACGGTCCAGTCGGCATCCGGCTTTGGCCGTTTTTGGATCAGGC
This sequence comes from Methylacidiphilales bacterium, assembly GCA_040397305.1. Lineage (GTDB taxonomy): Bacteria > Verrucomicrobiota > Verrucomicrobiia > Methylacidiphilales > Verrucolacustridaceae > Verrucolacustris. Next base: position 7,209 of record JBBAWG010000012.1, read on the forward strand.
TGCCCTCCGGGGCAAAACGGACCCGGATCTGGAGCGGACGATCCTGAAACTCAAACTGGATCATCCGATCCCGGGTCCGCACCACCACCGGAATCTTCCTCTCCCCGCTCTGCACCCGGCCTTTGAGGATGAGATCCTTCATGACCAGCGTCCGCCACAGGAAATTCTGCATTTGCCGGGGGGTGGGATTTTCGGGGATTTTCGCCTCCCAAGTGGAGGTGTCCTTTTTCTCCGCCTTCAGACGGACGGAGGGTTGCCCCAGGTCTTGGCCCACCGCCCCACAGGCCCCCACGGCAAGGAACACCGCATAGCAAACGGCTTGGCGTGGCATTTTTATCAATTTAGCTTCGGAAACTTGATCACCCAAGTTTATTCGTTGGATCTCAGGATCTTCCGTTGGATCAACCGGGGCTTGAACCACCCGGTCCTGGATCAATTCTTCAACCTGCTGGCAGATGGCAAGCTATGGACGCCCATTCTTCTCATCCTGGCAGCCATCCTGATTTTCAAAGGCAGGGACAAGGCCAGAGTCTGGGTCGTTCTGACCCTCCTAAGCATCGGCATCGGCGATCCCCTGATCAGCAACCCGCTTAAACATTTTTTTGACCGCGCCCGCCCCTACCAAGCGGTGGAAGGCGTCCGCGAGGTCAGCCCCGGCCCTTCCGGCAACCGCTGGCAAGCCGTGGTCCGGATCTCCGGAATACCCGAGGAAGATGTCCAACACGGCCGTTCCATGCCGTCGTCCCATGTGGCTAACGCCACTGCCGCCGCCATGAGCGCGCGCCTGGTCTGGGGACCCGCCCTTCGCTGGCCATGGTATCTGGTGGGTCTGGCCGCCCTCGGTCGCGTCTACACGGGCGATCATTATCCCACGGATGTCCTTGCCTCCATTCCCCTCGCGATTCTTTACACCTGGCTGATCGGCCAACTGGCCGACCGGCTCTGGCGGCAAGTCGGTCCCAAATGGCTTCCCAAACTCGCCGCCCGGATGCCTTCCCTCCTTTTCCGGAAGTAACCCATGTCCGCCGATCTCTCGCTCATCATCCCCTTTTACAACGAGGAGGAGAATGTCTCGGCCGTGATCGCGGAGGCCCGCACGGCCGTGCCCGGGGCCGAAATCATCGCCGTTGATGACGGGAGCAAGGACCGCACGCCGGCCCTGCTCGACACCGAAAAAAACATCCGCGTGATCCACTTTCCGAAAAACCTCGGCCAAGGCCCCGCCCTCTACGCCGGACTCCTCGCCTGCACCCGGCCCTACGCCGCCATGATGGATGGGGACGGCCAGAACGACCCCGCCGACCTCCCCGCCCTGCTGGAACTCATCCGCTCCGGTCGGGCCGACTTTGCCTGCGGCATCCGCACCCCCCGCCGTGACTCCTGGCAAAAACGGGTCGCCTCCAAAATCGCCAACGCCATCCGGCGCTCCGTCCTGCTCGACGGCGCCCATGACACCGGCTGCTCCCTCAAGGTGATGAAGCGGGAGGACGTCCGCTTCCTCGTCCCCTTCAAGGGCATGCACCGCTATCTCCCCGCCCTCCTTGGAGGCGCCGGGCTCAGATTGGGGGAAAAGCCGGTTCGTCATCGACCCCGCCGCGCCGGTGTTTCCAAATACACCATCGCCGGACGGGCCTGGGTCGGGATCCAGGATCTGATCGGGGTCGGCTGGCTTCTCCGCCGCCGCGTCCCCTGGCCCGTCGGCCTTCCGAGGTGATTAGCGGCTTAGTCTTTAGCTATGGAGGGAAGCTTCGGATCTGGAGCGCTCCCTCCATCACTAACGACTAAACCCCTAAAGGACTAGCTAGGGCTTCAGCCTCGCCGGCCTGGAGTCGGGCGCGTTGCGAGCCGGAGCCCGGGTCTCCGGATACAGCAGATACGGCTTTCTTTCCTCCAACCACCGCTGCACCCCCGGCTCCCACGAGGCCACGATCTGCCGGGAGGCCATCCCCGCCAGCACCTGTTTTCGTGTTTCCCGGCTGCGGTTCAATTTGTCGAACATCAGGGTGTTCTCCGCATCCGCGAAAAAGTTCTTCTTGGGCATCATCCGCCGGAGGTAGGCCAGCCCGGCGATGTTGATCGCCGTCAGGTTGGCCGGCGCCTTGGGATCGATCTCCACCTTGGCCCCGGACATCGTGACATGCCGGTACTTTCCCGTGGGCGGTTTAAAACGGAACGGGGTGAACTTCACCCCGTTAAAGCCCCACTCCGTCATTTCCCGGCAAAACCGCTCCGCATCCACCCCCTCCAGCGCAATTAGGTCGAACGGGTAGGCCGTGGAACCATCCAGGCCCTTGGTCGGCACACCCGCCGGGTTGGCCCCGTTGCTCACGCCTAACTCCCCAAAGAATCCCGTGGCCACGTACCCTCTCGCAGCCTCGATTTGGGCAATGTTCGGCGAGGTGGGCACCCACTTCAGACCCGTATCCTCCCACACCATGTCCTGCGCCCATCCTTTCATCGGAATCACCGACAGCCGGCAGGGCTCCTGGAGATGCTTTGCGTTGATCCACTTGGCGATCTCCCCAACGGTGAGGCCATAGACATAAGGAACGTCAAACTGACCGATGAAAGAGGGAATCACCTCCGGACCCTGCGGTCTTGGCCCCTCGACGCGTCTTGCGCCCAGCGGGTTGGGACGGTCCAACACCATCACCTCCACGTCGTGCTCCGCGGCCACCTCCATCACCAATCCCAGCGTGCTGATGTAGGTGTAGGAGCGGCACCCGACATCCTGAAGGTCGTAAGCAATCACGTCGACCCCCTCCATCATTTTAGGAGTTGGTTTCCGGGTGGCTCCGTACAGGGAGTAGACTTTGATTCCCGTCTCTTCGTCCTTGGAAATCTTGCCGTCGCTATTTTTGTCCTCGCCGTGCCGCTCCCCGGAGACGTGCTTGCCGGCCCCCACCTTGCCGAAGACGCCGTGCTCCGGCCCATAGAGCGCCACCAGATTAACTTCAGGAGATTCACGAAACCGCTTCCAACTCGGCACGCCGCGACCGTCCACCCCGGAAGGATTCGTCACCAAACCGACTCGTTTCCCCCTCAGTTCCCGGAAGCCGCCGTCCGCTAACACGTCGATCCCCAACCGGAACGCAGGAATATTGGTCTCTTGAGCCAAACCGGAAATGCCGCCCAAACAAGCGGCGATCATCACAACCTTCCAAATCATGACCGACGCTAACCCAAAGTCCAAAGCTTGGGTAGGGCGTGCCGTCCCCATCCCGCTTCAATCTCGGTATAATTCTTCAATACTTCCGGCTCAACCTTGCCGAAGACCCCGGGCCCGGCCAGATCCTCAGCCCTTCAACCTTCCCAAAGCCGCTTCCGGATCGCCGTCCCTCATCAAGGACTCCCCCACCAATAGGCAGTGAATCCCCTGCTCGGTCACGAACTTCACATCCTCCCTCGTCCGGATCCCGCTCTCGCTGATCCCCAGGCACTCGGCGGGAATCTCCGTGGCCAACTCCTCCGTCGTTTTCAGGCTCACCTCAAAGGTGTGCAGGTTCCGGTTGTTGATTCCAATGATGTCTGCCTCAATCTCCAATGCCCGGTCCATCTCTTTCATGTCGTGCACCTCGACCAGAATATCCGCGCCCAGTCCCCGACCCAAATCATAAAGCCCCTTTAACTCCGCATCCGTCAGCGCCGCCACAATCAGCAGAAAGGCGTCCGCTCCCGCCGCGACGCTTTCGTACACCTGCGCCTCGGTCAGGATGAAATCCTTCCGTAACACCGGCACCCGGACGGCCGCGCGGACTTTTTGCATATCCTCGAGACAGCCCCGGAAATACTCCCGGTCAGTCAGGACGGAGATCGCCCCCGCACCGCCCTTCTCATACCGCCTCGCTTGGGCGACCGGATCGTACTTGTCCGTGATGGTTCCGGCCGTCGGTGAAGCCGCTTTGCATTCTGCGATGACTGTGACGGTTCCTGGCTGAAAAAGCTGACTGCGGAATCCCCGGTATTCGTTCCGTTGCAGCGCCTCCCTTTTGAGGTCAGCTTTCCGGGACTCAAGGACTTCCGCCTCCTTTCGTTTCGTCGCGAGGATCTGGGCCAACCGGTCAGAACTCTTCACTCCTCCTCCTCGTCTTCGATAGGTCCGGATCGCTTCTTGCCTTTCAAAAAAGCGTTCAGAAAGGCGTCGATCTCGCCATCCAGCACCGCCTGCACGTCGCTTGTCTGCTCCCCGGTCCGCAGATCCTTGACCATTTGATACGGTTGGAGCACGTAAGAGCGGATCTGGTGCCCCCAGCCGATTTGTCCCTTGGCCGCGTAATTCTGCTCCTGTTCGGCCTTCTTTTTATCAATCTCCAGTTGCCGAACCCGTGCGGCCAACACCTTCATGGCCGTGGCCCGGTTCTTGATCTGGGAACGCTCATTTTGGCAAGTCACCACGAGGCCGGTCGGGAAATGGGTGATTCGGACGGCGGAATCGGTCGTATTGACCCCCTGCCCTCCGTGACCCCCGGCCCGAAATACGTCCACCCGGATGTCCTTTTCCGGAATCGAAATCTCCTGCTCTTCGTCAGGCTCGGGGACGATTTCGGCCGAGGCAAACGAGGTCTGACGTTTACCCTGGGCATTGAAGGGTGAAATCCGCACCAACCGATGTACGCCACGCTCCGCCTTGAGATACCCGTACGCGTTCTCTCCGATGATGCGAAGCATGGCGTTCTTGATCCCGGCTTCCTCCCCGGAAAGGATGTCGAGCATCTCCACCTTGTAACCCCTCCGCTCCGCCCAGCGTTGGTACATGCGAAGGAGGATGTTGGCCCAGTCGCACGCTTCCGTGCCGCCGGCTCCGGCGTTCAGGCTGAGGATGGCGTTTCTTCGGTCATCGGGCTGGGAAAGGATGAACTGGACCTCCGCCTGGTCGAGCTGGGCCACCGCCTGCCTGATTTCCTCGGCAAACTCCTTGTGGGCGGCCTCAGAACCGTCCTCTTCCGCCAGTTCCTGATGAACCGGCAGATCGCCGATTCTTTTCTCCAGGTCCCGCATCTGCTCAAGCTTGCGCCGGAGGACAGTGGCTTCGGCGGAAACTTTCTGTGCCTTGCCGGTATCGCTCCAGAAATCCGGGGCGGCCATCCGGCCTTCGAGCTCCTTCAACTGGGTTTCAAGCTTGGCCGGGTCAAAGAAACCTCCGCAACTCCCGCAAGCGGGAGTCCACGGAGGCTAAATCGATTGTCTCGGCCGGAAGGGTCATGAGGAAAAAGCATGCCCCGCCCGCGGCCTTGGCTCAAGCGGGTTCCCGCCGGAACCAGAGACCCAACCCGACTCCAGCCAAGGAAATCCAGACCGGCCACTCCCCCCAGCGCACATAAAATGTCATTTTGGATTCCGCCAACTCCAGCTCTCCCCGGAGAAAGCCAGGCTCCCGGATGGATCCGGTCTCCGGATCGCGAACCTCCGCCATGACCACTCCGCGGGGGTTCACCAAGGCGGTGACCCCGTCGTTCGTCGCGCGCAAAAGCGGCAACCGACACTCCACCGCCCGAAGCCTCGCGTTTTCCAGATGCTGGCGGGAGCCCGCGGAGGCGCCGAACCACGCATCGTTGGTCAAATTAACGAGCAGATGCGGAAGTTTTTGGGCAGCGCGACGCACCACCCGCGGCACGGTGTCTTCAAAACAGATCAACGGCGCGAGGCGAGCGCCCGAAGGATCCAGAGTCAACAGCCCCGGCCGGTGGCCGGCCGTGAGATCCCCACCGGGGGGAACCAGTTTCCGGAGCCAGGGAAACAAGTCCGCCAAAGGGACGTATTCCCCCATCACCACCAGATGAGTTTTATCGTAAACCTCCGGAACTCCTCCCTCCGGGCCTTGCAGAAGAACAGCACAGTTGAAGGTGTCCGGTCCCCGGATATCGAGAGATCCGGTCAAGAGGGCCCGCGCGCCCATCCGGCGTGCCGACTGAATCGCCGCCTGCAGTTCCGGTTCTTCCCGCCAGCCGGTTCCGGCCAGACTCTCGGGCCAGACCAACAGATCCACGGGTCCACCCCCAACCAACGCGAGCTCACTCCACTTTCGCAACTCCTCCGCCACTCGCGCCACCTTGGCCGAACGCCAGGGATCCTGCGGAACCGCCGGCTGGATGGCGGCATAGCGCATGGTGACGACCGGCTCTGGAAAGGGACGGAGAAGCGTCCGCGCTCCGTACACCATGGAACATCCGACCACGACCACTCCCATCGTGAAGTCCCAGCGGGGCCGCCACTTTTGCGATCCGCGGATTTCCAATTCAAACCGGCGGGCGGTCAGAGCCAGGGTTAGCCCCGCAAAAGCCACCACCCAGGAAACCAGAAGCACCCCACCCAAGTCCGCAATTTGGGCGATCAGCAGAAGCTCCGCCTGGGAGACTCCCAGCGAGTTCCACCCGAACCCGCTCATGACCACACCGCGCAGCCATTCGGTGACGACCCAAGCCGAGGCTCCGGTCAAAGCATGCCGGATATTCCCCCCACTGCTCATCGTTTCGGGATCGCGCCCCGCCAATCTCACCCAAAGCACAAACCAGAGCGCCGGATAGATCGCGAGATAGGCGCTGAGGACGGCCCAACCAGCCACCGTCACGGTTTGGAGCCAACTCAAGCTGGTGAGAAAGTGGCAAAAGCCGAAAAACCACCCCAAAAGAAAGGCTTCCCGCGTCTCCGGTCTCTGCCGTTGCCCGTAGTAGGCCAGGGGGATCAACCCCACCCAACCGGCGACCGGTTGGGAAAACGGTGCAAAGCCCAACGTCAGGATCAGGCCGCTGCCCCCCGCGCAGAGCCACCCCGTCATGGGGATACCCAGAATTTTTCGCATGGGACGCATCTCCCTTTCTCCTCTTCCCGGGGAGTCGAGTCAACGCCGACCCGGCTTGTCTCCCGTGCAGGCCTGCTCTTACCTCTAGGAGTGATTCCCCGACGTCTTCGCGAGGCCCTTTGGAAATTTTTTCTGATCTGGGCGGGAATCGGCCTGTTGGCCATCACCTTCCGGCTGACCCCGGCCTGGGCAGAGTCGCTTCCCCTTCCCCATTGGCTGACCTCCTTCGTGGCGTTCTGCCTGCGAAACGGGGATTTCGTCTCGATGCTCTTGGCCTCCACCCACGTTTACTTTTCCGCCGTCGACCGGCTGGGTCTGAAGAAAGCGCGTTTCAGCGCGGCGGTCATCCTCGTGGCTTCCGGGATTTTGGAAACGGTCGGCACCCTCACCGGGATTCCTTTTGGAACCTACACCTACACGGACGCCTTCGGCCCACGGTTGGGCGGTGTCCTTCCATTGGCCATTCCCATGGCGTGGTTCACCGTGGTGGCCGGCGCCAACCTGACCCTCAGCCAGTACTGGCACGGAGCCACCCGCGCCCCTCTGGCCATCGCCACGGGTGCCTTTGCCCTGCTGTTTGATTTTCTGATGGAGCCGTTCGCCTACGCCATCCGCGGATATTGGATTTGGGCCGGCAATTACGTTCCGCCCCAAAACTACTTCTCCTGGTTTATTTTCAGTGCGTTGATGGCCTGGATCACCCCCATCCACGCCAAGCCCTCTGCAAGGCCGGATGCCCGGCCCGCGATCACCCTGGCGATCATGCTGGGTCTTTTTCTCGCCGCCCGCATTTCCCACGGGATCTGATCAAGCCCAGCCCGCGGCCCGCCGCAGAACGACGCCGGCACCCCGCCAAATTTTCTGGCCCAAGCCCAGGGAGTGACGGCGGGCAAAGACGTCGTATCCGGAAGCCTCGATCGGATCCAAGATGCCCGCATACAGCTCACGCATCAGCCAAGTGGCCAGACGAGGCCCGCCCGCGGCCAGCCGCCCGATGCCGGGTTCCGCCTGCCGATACTGCTCCCGCGCCCGCCCCACCTGAAACCGCATGAACTCCTGCCATCGTCCGGAAGGCCGCCCCTCCAGGAGATCCTTTTTCCTCACCCCATAAGCCTCCCGCTCTTGGGCGGGAAGATAGATCCGGCCGGCGGCGGCATCCTCCGCCACATCCCGAAGGATATTGGTCAGTTGCATGCCCCGGCCGAGATCCAGCGCCCGGGGCTCGGCCGACTCATCCTCCAATCCGAACACCCGCATCATCATCAGTCCCACCGTCCCCGCCACGCGGTAGCAGTACAAATCCAGCTCTTTCCAGGACTGCAGATCCACCGGGCCGGCATCCCCCGCCACTCCGATCGCCAGATCCTCAAACCACTGCCGCCGGATTTTTTTCCGGGCGGCGGTTTCGCGAAAAGCCGGCATCCACTCCTCCCCCGGCCGGTTCCCGCCAGCCCCAAAGGCCCGCTCCAGGATTTCCCCCGCCACCTCCGGCCGGACCGATTCACCCCGGGCCGCTGCCCGATCGACCGCATCGTCGATCGAGCGGCAACAGGCATAGACCGCATAGGCGTCCCGCTGCACGGACGGGCCCAGCACATGGGAGGCAAAATAAAAGGTGCGGGCGTGTTCGCGGGTCACCGCGCGCGCGGCCGCGTGGGAAGAGGCCAGCTCGCTCGGGGAAGCCGCGCGCAACGGACTAGGCGGTCCGGACGGACTGACGGACCCAGCCGATGGCTTGGGCAATCGAGTTCTGCTCGGCCGAGGCAAGATGGGATCCGGCCAGTTTTTGCGAGGCCTCGTCAAAGAGGCTGCGGCAGCGGTCCTGCATCGCCCCGATGGCGCCGGATTTCCGGATCAGATCCTGCACTTTGGAAATGGAAGACTCGTTCCGGGTGGGATTTTGGAGGCACATCTGGAGGAAAGAGCGGTCCACTTCTCCCAGTCTCTCGTACGCTTCGCGGACCAGCAGGGTTTTCTTCCCCTCCAACAGGTCGGTGGGCAAGAGCTGGTCGCGGCTGTCGAAATGGGAAAACTCCAGCAGGTCGTTCTGGATCTGAAAGGCCAGGCCCAAGGGCTCCATCACGGAGGCGAGATCCTCCTGCTTTTCAGCGGAAGCTCCGGCCAGGATGGCTCCCAGCACACAGGGGGCTTCAAACGTGTAGCGGGTGGTCTTCAGCAGGTAGGTTCTTTCAATCTCCTGGGCCGTGACCCGGCCGATATCCCGGGAGCCAAGCAGGATGTCGAAAATCTCCCCTACGCCGGTATCCGTGATATAGGCCAGTAATTTTCCGATGGCGCCGGAGCGGTGCGGCTCCGTAAAGCCGGCGGTCTGCAGGGTTTCCACGGAAAGGGCGAACAGCAGATCTCCCACCACCACCGCCACCCCGTGTCCCGTCCGCTCGGCGCTGCTCAGCCGACCCAAGCGCTGCTCCACCAGTTTGTGGAAGGTGGGCAGCCCCCGGCGCTTTTCCGAACGGTCGATCAGATCGTCATGCACCAGGACAAAGGCATGCAGGAGCTCCAGCGAAAGGGCGGCGGCCACCACGGCAGGATCCTGGACCGGCTTGGCCCCGCCCAAGGCCCGGTAAGTCAGGGCAAAAAGCAGCGGGCGGATTCTTTTCCCCTTCCGCCCGACGTATTCACACATATCGAAATAGACCGGCTCAAACATTTCCCCGTAGTCGTACCGCTCCTTTTGGCGGTGAAAAAAGGCTTGGATCTCCCGCTCCAGCAGGGAGGGAAGCGTTTCGATTTCGTTCCGGAGGGAAGTTTCCATGGGATACTTTACTGACCTCGGGTGCCAGCCCGCCAACGGCAAAAGGCAAAGTTATTCATATCGAATATTCACTCCCTTTGGGCCGCTCGGATTTGGGAATGATCTGGAGGGCGGCGTGCTGGGCAAAGACCAGGTGATGGGCGGGCACACTCTTGGTTAAAAAGACCCCGCCTCCGATGGTGCTCCCCTCCCCGACCACGGTCTCGCCCCCGAGAATGGCGGCTCCTGGATAAATGGTCACCCGATCCTCAATCGTCGGATGCCGTTTCCGCCCCCTCAGGGTCTCCGCTCCGCTCACCGACCGGGCCCCGAGCGTGACCCCGTGATAAATCCTAACTTCCCGGCCGATTTCCGTGGTTTCCCCGATGACGATACCCGTGCCGTGATCAATGAAGAAGGACGGCCCGATGGTGGCCCCCGGATGGATGTCGATTCCGGTCCGGCTATGCGCCCATTCCGTCATCATCCGCGGGAGGAGAGGCACGCCCAATAGATAAAGCTCATGGGCCATCCGCTGGACGGCGATGGCCTCAATCCCCGGATAAGCCAGCAGGATCTCCTCCACATTGCGCGCGGCGGGATCCCCGGCCAGCACCGCCTCCACATCGGTCTTCAGCACCGCCCGCACCGCGGGAATCCGGGATAGAAAGGATTGGACCTTGGACGAAACGGATTCCCCGCCTCCTCCCTTGGGGAGACTTTTGGCCATTTCCTTCTCCAACACTTTTTCGAGCGAACCCAGCAGATCGGTGACCGCGGGTCCTAATTCCTTCCCCTCGAGATGGTCGTCGTCGTAAAAACCCGGGAAAAGAAGGTGAAGCAGGTCTTGGGTGATGGCCGCCACGGCCGCTTTGGAAGGCAGTTGGGCAGCTCCCAAATGATTGATGGCGCCCAGCTCCGCATAGGAACGGACCATCTCCTGGGTGAGTGGGTGGTGAGTGCTCAAACGAAAAGAATAGGGGAAACGGCTTTCCGGGGCAATCGGGCGAGGGCGGCGTTTTTGTTGGGCGGAAAGCCCTTCCGGTGGCTCAATCGGGGGATGAAACCCGAGGTCTTCACCCCAACGACCCTCCCCCCGACCTCCCCGGGGAGAAAAAGGTACGGGGTCCTCGGCTTCCCCGTCGCCCACTCCCTGTCCCCCGGCATGCAGGAAGCAGGATTTCATGCTTTGGGCATCTCCGCCGATTATTTCCGGGTTGAAGTCCCCCCTGCCGAATTGACCGAGGCCTTACCTCTTTTACACCAGGCCGGTTTTCAAGGTTGGAACTGCACCCTTCCCCACAAGGAAGCCATGTTCGCATTATGCACGGAGACCGATGCTTCCGCGAAGGAGGCCGGCTCGGTCAACACGGTCCTGGTTTCGGGAAGCAGCCTTCGGGGTTTCAGCACCGATGCGGATGGATGGCAAGATGCGGTGGCGGAGGCCTGGAAACTCGACCTCTCAGCCCAAAGAATCCTGATTTTAGGCTGCGGGGGCGTGGGCCGAACCTTGGCTGTCCGCCTTGCCAAGAAGGGTTGCCGCACATTGGTCCTTTCCAACCGGAATCAGGCCAAAGCCAAAGGACTCGCGGAGGAGCTCCGGCAGATTTCCCAAACTACGGTTTCCACCGTGCCTTGGGCCTCCCCGGAACTTGCGGAGGCCGTCCAGAAGTCAGATCTTCTCATCCACGCCACGCCTTTGGGTCTGACTTCCACCGACCTTTTGCCGATTCCGGAAAAGTGTCTTCATCCCAGACTCAGGATCTACGACACGGTCTACCGAAAAGATTATACTCCGCTGGTGCGCACGGCCCGGGAACACGGATGTGAAGCCTTGGACGGTTTAGGCATGTTGCTCCATCAGGGAGCCCGCGCCCTGCAAATCTGGACCGGCCGTCCGGCCCCGCTACCGGAGATGCGTTCCGCCCTGGAAAAAGCGGCCGGACGGTCCCTATGAATCCCTGGCTTGAGGCAATGGCGGTTTTTGGCTTCGGCGCCTGCGTCGGTTCCTTCTTGAATGTCTGCATCCTCCGCTGGCCCCTGGGCCTCTCCATCGTTCATCCCCCGTCCCGCTGCTCCGCCTGTGGCTTGAAAATTCCCGGATCCCTGAATCTTCCCATTTTTGGCTACCTCTTGCTTCGCGGCCGCGCCCGTTGTTGTGGAGCCCACCTCGATCCGCGCTACCCCGTCGTCGAACTGCTCACCGCGATCCTCTTCACCATCCTCTGGTTTCTTTATCCTCCAAAACTCTTTCTCGTCTACGCAGGACTGACCGCCGGACTGATCGTCGCCTCCGGCATTGATTTCGACCATCTGGTCATTCCGGATGGGTTGACCTTGGGAGGAGTCGTGGCGGGGATTTGCGCAAGTTATGTGTTTCCCGAACTTCAAAATCAGACCGATCCGACAGACGCGATGATTCGCTCATCCCTCTCCGCGGCGGCGGGCGGCGCAATTCTTTGGACCTTGGCCAAAACCGCCTCCTGGTTTCTCCAAAAAGAGGCGATGGGCATCGGCGATGCCAAACTTCTGGCCGGCCTGGGCGCGTTTCTGGGTTGGACCGCTCTGCCCTGGATCATTGCAGTCTCCTCTATTTTAGGCGCCACCGTGGGCCTTGTGATCCTGTTTACTCGGAAACAAAAACTGGGAGTAAAAATCCCCTACGGCCCTTATTTGGCTCTCGCTTCGCTATTATGGCTACTGGGGGGCCACTCTTTGGCTGGGCGATATCTTTTGAATAACCCTGCCGGACCGTGACTTATTTCACTGACCTGCAATAGTTTAAGAATTTAAAAAATCTACTAGAGTTGCCCTCAACTCTGGTCGCCTTCTATGGACAGGATGGACATTTACCTTCTGTATATAGGGGATGCAGCGGGGCTTGAACTCAACATATTGGGCTCTATGGACCCTTTTTCTTTTTGCCTCACCCCTTGCCTACTCTTCCAATACGCTCACCTCGTTGCAGGATGATGGATCTTTGGTGGTGTTCGATGCCAAAGGATCCATTGCGGATTTTGTCAAGCAAGGCACCCCACGGCAGTCGATCCAGATTGGCGGGCAAAATTGCAATGTGAGCTATGGCTTCAACTCGGCTGGAAAAAAAACCATCCTGGTCAGTGTTCCAACCGCGGCCACAGGGCCGGCTGTTTTTGAACTCGGCGAAAACCAGATCACGATTCCTCCAAAATCCGCCCTCCGGATCACCCTAGGCTCCGAAAACAAAATCGAAAAAATGGACAGCAACCCTGCCGAAACCGTCCGCTTTACACCGCTGACCACCCGCTCCCCTGTCCCTGAAACGGCTGCCGCTCCCGCCCCTGCCGCCCCGGCCGCCCCGGCTCCCACTCAACTTTCCCCGGTTCCCGAAACCATGGCCATGGCCGCCCCCTCGGAATCCCCGTCCCCGTCTGCATCGCCGTCATCCCCGGAAATGGATTCCCTTTCCGACCCCACCTGGCCCGGGAAACTTCTTCAACCTCCCTTGAACGCAAGCCAGATCGAGGAAGACCAATTTTATGCACGCACGGAGTTCGGCCCCCGCTTCATGAGCGCCATGAACCTGGTTTCCGTTTCTGGCGCCGATCCAACCTTGAGTGCTTACAATCAGAAAAAAATCGCCTTTAGCACGGGCTATCGACAGGACATCAGCGCCGGGGTCTGGTTGACCGAGTGGTTTGGTTTGGCGGTGGAAACCGGCTTTGCCTTGAATGCCGTCCGGGGCAACACCCAAGGCATGACCGTTTCCAGCACAACTTTCTGGACCGTTCCCCTGCTTGCCCAACTCTGTTTCCAGTATCCCAACGAAAGCGGCTGGATTCCTTATATCAACCTGGGATTTGGCGGCGGTTGGACAGTTTTCAAGGTCGGAGGCATTGACTATACAACCGGCGGAGTCACTGCTCAGAGCCTGTCCGGAACCGGCAACTCCGTGAACAACGCCTATCAGATCGCCGCCGGGGTCCGGTATCGACTTTACGAGGAACTCAGCCTCACCATGGCTTACAAATTTTACGGCAACAGCCAGGCCAATATGAATTTGGATAACGGCGTGCAAATCACGCTCGGCTCCCCCGTCACTCAGTCCGCTGAAGTCGGACTCAACTTCTCCTTCTAGTCAGCTCTTCCGGCTGCCCATCTGCCCCCGGTCGCGCAGATAGTGATCCGCCAGCACCAGCCACGCCATCGCCTCCACCATCGGCACTGCCCGGGGAAGAACGCAGGGATCATGACGCCCGCGCGCCTTTAACTCGGCCGCTTTGCCTTTTCCATCCACGGTCTTCTGGGCCTTGGCGATCGTCGCCACCGGCTTGAAAGCCACGCGAAAAATAATGTCTTCCCCGTTGCTGATTCCGCCTTGGATGCCGCCGCTCCGGTTGGTCCGCGTCCGCACCCGCTTCCCCTCCAAATAGAATTCGTCGTTGTGCTCCGAACCACGAAGCCGGACCCCGGCAAAGCCGGAACCGATCTCAAAACCCTTGCTGGCCGGAAGGCTCATCACCGCTTTGGCCAAATCCGCCTCCAGCCGGTCAAACACCGGCTCCCCCAATCCCACCGGACATCCCCGGACCACGCACTCCACGATGCCGCCCACCGAGTCGCCCTCGGAACGCACTCGTTCAATCAGCCGCACCACCTCCGCCGCCTCTTTCGCGTCCGGCCACCGCACGGGATTCGACTCCACCTCGCGGAACGAAACCCCGGTCGCCGGCATCCGGGAGGTGATGGTGCCCACCTGTCGGACGAAAGCGGTGATGCTTAGCTTGGGCGAAAGTTCTCCGAACATTTTTTTAGCGATCGATCCGCCAATCACTCGCCCGATCGTTTCCCGGGCGGAGGTTCGCCCTCCACCCTGCCAGTTTCGGATCCCGAACTTCGCTTGGTAGGTGTAGTCCGCATGACTTGGCCGGAACATTGTCTCCATCTCCTTGTAGGCCTCCGGTCGGGCGTCTTCATTGCGCACCCAAACGGAAATCGGCGTTCCCAGCGTCTTACCTCCAAACACGCCCGAAAGAATTTCGCAGCGGTCCGCCTCCTTCCGCGGGGTGACAATTTTACTCTGGCCTGGTCGGCGCCGATCCAGATCCGGCTGAAGATCCTTCTCGGACAAGGGAATCTGCGGGGGGCAACCGTCCACCACCGCACCTACCCCGCCGCCGTGGGACTCCCCCCACGTCGTGACCCGGTAAAGATGTCCAAAGGTATTTGCCATGGACCCATTCTGCCTCGGAATGGCTCCCAACCCAAGCCTGCGGATGACCCGCTCTCGCCCCCGGGAAGATCCCCTGCCAGAATCCCTCCATGGCAAAAGAACCCCGCCATCTTTGGCTCCTGGGCCTCAGTGGCTCGGGCAAAAGCACCCTTGGCCCACGACTCGCCCAAGCCCTCTCCCTGCCGTGGGTCGATACCGATCAGGAAATCGCCCGGGAGGCGGGCAAGACGATTCCGGAAATTTTCCAGACCGAAGGAGAGGAAGGATTCCGCCAAAGGGAAAGCCGGGTCTTGGAGAAGATTGCCGCCGGCCCCGCTTCGGTTGTCTCCTGTGGCGGCGGGATTGTGGTTCGAGACGCAAACCGACACCGGATGCAGTCCACTGGTTTGCGGATTTACCTCAAAGCGGATCCCTCCACCTTGGCACGGAGACTTCGAACCTCCCGAGATCGCCCGCTTTTGCCCGGGGACGAACGGGAAGCCACCCTCGGTAAACTTTTTTCGGAGCGTTCCCGCAGCTACGAGGAGAGCGAATTGACCGTCGATGTGGCCTCCCTCCAACCCGAGGAAGTCGTTTCCGCGATACAAAAAAAGCTCCCCGCCCCGTGGTCCCGTTAAACGCCGTCGAAATCCTTCACCAGACCGCCCGTCGGCTTGGCTTGGAATCGTTCGGCATTGCCCCGGTTGAAGCCCCCGCCCACGCAGCGGACCTCCATGATTGGCTCTCCCGCTCCTTCCAGGGAGAGATGGCCTGGATGGCTCGTGATCCGGAAACCCGGGCCGATCCGAAAAAATACGATCCCTCTGCCCAATCCATTCTCGTCGCCGGCCTTTCCAGCCGGCAAACCGCCCCGCCGCCGCGACGCGGCCGCATCGCCGCCTACGCGCAGGGATCCGACTATCACGATTTCCTGCGGGAGAAGCTGGAGATCCTTGCCCGGGAAACCCTCACCCCCTGGGGAGGAGCCCACCGGATCTGTGTGGATACCTCACCCCTTCTGGAAAAGCCCCTCGCCGCTCTCGCCGGGCTCGGCTGGCAGGGCAAAAATACCCTCCTCATCCACCGCGAACATGGCCCCTGGCTATTGCTCGGTTTTTTACTCACCGATCTGAAGTTCTCCCCCGATTCCGCCAGCTCGGACCACTGCGGCCACTGCACTCGCTGCCTCGATGCCTGCCCTACCCAGGCCTTTCCCCGGCCCTATGTCCTCGATGCCCGGCGCTGCCTCGCCTACCTGACGATTGAAAATCCTGGCCCCATCCCGGAGGAATTCCGCCCCCTGGTCGGCGACCGGCTGTTCGGATGCGACGAATGCCTGGAGGTCTGCCCATGGAACCGGCACGCCGGGAACGCCCGGGAGATCAAGCTGACGCCAAAGCCCCGACCCGACCTCCGCGAAATGCTCAGCTGGGATGATGCCCGCTTCCGCGCCGAATTTCGCGGCACCCCCATCTTCCGACTCAAAAGGAACCGGTGGTTGCGCAATGTCGCGGTGGTTTTGGGAAATATCGGCACGGCCGACGACCTGACGGCTCTCGAAAGATGCGCGGGGGACCAGGATGCCCTGGTGCGTGAACACGCCATTTGGGCCATGGCCCGCATCCAAGAGCGAACCCGTCAAAAGGAAGGTTAAGGATTGGCCGGTGACGGCAGGAGATTGCCGGACTTTTTGTCGGCCTCTTGCTTCACCTCGGGCAGGATGGCTTTGAGTTCACTGATCTTGGCCTTGCCGTCCTCATCCGAAATTTTTTCAGCCTGCTCCCCGGTCAAATATCCTTTTTCCACCAAAGAGTCCGCAAAGGTGGCGTTCGCGTCCGGTGGATAAATCCGGTAGGCGGAGCCCACGAACTCCATCGCCACCGCCTTGTCGCCCTTGACAAAGGCTTCGGCCGCTTTGGAAAAATAGTAAATCGGGCTGCTCGGATTGGGCTGGAGGGAGCTTAAAAATTCCCCGGCCTTGGCTTGTTCTCCCCCCAACAGGTCACAGAGGTAGATCTTAAAAAGACCAAGATCGTTTTTAGGTTGGCTGTTGAGGAAGATTTGAAAACGTTCCCGGGCCTCCTTGTACTTGCTATTCAGGAAAAGGACCTCCCCGAGGTTGAACTGCGCCATGGGCAAATCCGGCTGTAGTTTCAGCGCCTCCTCAAACGCCGCCTGCGCCTTCGGCCAATCCCTTTGCCGGGTATAAATGGCCCCGCGCAGATTGGCGGTGTTGGCCTGGCCCGGCTTGGCCTGTTCCGCCATTTCCAGAAACTTGATCGCGTTTTCCAGATCATTCCGGGAAAAAGCCTGGGCTGCCCGGACATAGGTGACCTTGTACTTTTCCTCCGGGTCGGTCGGCAGGTCGTCGGTCCTCGTGGGAGCAGTCCCGGCGCCCATGCCAACCGGGGCGTCAGATTTCTTCCCACACCCAGCCAAAAGCAGGGGCAAGGCCAGGCCAAGGAGCCAAAAGACCTTTCGCATAATTTAGTTATCCCAGAACACCTAATCCTTCTCAATCCGTTTTTCCCCACGCTTTCCAACGCACGCTCTTTCGGGAAGATAGGGAAATGAAATTCCTCATCACAGGGGGTGCCGGCTTCATCGGAAGCCACTTGGCTCGGCGGTTGTCGGCCCGGGGGTCTGTCACCGTCCTCGATGACCTCTCGACCGGGAAAAAGGGAAACTTGGCGGGCATCAAGTGCACCTTCCTTCAGGGCTCCATCCTCGACCCCGCCCCCCTCGCCGAAGCCTGCGCCGGCGCAACCCACGTCTTTCACCTCGCTGCCCTCGTCAGTGTTCCGGAATCCGTGGCCCATCCCGCCCGGTGCCAAGAAATCAATGTCGAAGGCACCCATCGGGTCCTGGCCGCAGCCGCGCAAGCCGGCGCCCAACGCTTTGTCCTCGCCAGCTCATGCGCCGTCTACGGGGATGAACCCACCATGCCAAAGACTGAAACCTCCCCCGTGGCCCCAGCCAGCCCCTACGCCAAATCCAAGTTGGAAGGGGAAAAACTTTGTGCTGCCGGACCTCTCCCCGCCGTCGCGTTGCGCTTCTTCAACGTCTACGGTCCACGCCAGGATCCTCGCGGTCCTTACGCCGCCGCCGTTCCTAAATTTATCGAGGCGGCCCGCGCCGGCACCCCCCTCACCATTTTCGGCGAAGGCCACCAGACCCGGGATTTTGTTTATGTCGAAGACGTCACCGCCGCCCTCGAACATGCCGCCCTCTCGCCGAAAATGGCAGGCGTCTACAATGTGGCCTCCGGCCACTCCGTCTCGGTTCTCCGCTTGGCGGAAATGGTGTGCGCCCTCACCGGCCTCCGCTCGGAAATCCGCCATGCCCCCGCCCGTGCCGGTGACATCCTCCACTCCTCTGCCTCCATTGAAAAAATTCGCTCTACCGGCTGGGGTCCTTCTTTCGATTTGACGACCGGCCTTCAAAAGATCCTTTCCGCAGGCTGACCCTCATCCGCCTTTATCCTCCCGCCCAACCAGCCCAAGATGATCCCGTCAGCCCGGGTGGTGGAATGGCAGACACAAGGGACTTAAAATCCCTTGGGGAGAAATCCCCGTGCGGGTTCGACCCCCGCCCCGGGCACTTCGCTCTTGGCTCTCTTTCATAACCAAGGACGAAACGGCTCAACCCCTCTTTGAATTGCCGATCGTTCACAATTGTCTATTATTCAACCCGTGGCTGACAAAACCCGCATCCTGAAGGAGAACGTTCCCGGCAAATGGTACGTGGATGACTCCTGCACTCCCTGCCACGTCTGCCTCGAGGAGGCTCCCAAGCTCCTCAAGTACAATGAAGACCAGACCTATGTCTACTTTTTCCAGCAGCCCCAGACCCCCGAAGAGCTCGATGCCGCCCAGCGCGCCCTCGACATCTGCCCCACCGGCTCCATCGGGAACGACAACGCCTGAGCCCTGCCATGTCCGAAGCCCCCACGGCCGCCAAGGCCCCCGCCTCCCCGTTTAACCGCAACAATCCCTTTGCCTCCCGCCTGCGCGAAAACGCCCGCCTCAACAAGTCCGGCTCCGCCAAGGATACCCGCCACATCGTGATGGAGTTGGGTTCCACCGGCCCCACCTATACCTGCGGCGACTCCCTGGGCGTTGTCCCCCGCAACCCCCACCGACTCGTCGACGAATTCCTCGAAAAACTCGGCCTGACCGGCGATGCCTCCCTCCGTGAAATCCTCGCCTCCACCGTCATCCTCAACCGCGCCGGCAAAAAGTTCGTCAAAGCCGTCGCCGACAAGGCCACCGGCCCCGCCCGCGATAAACTCCAGGCTCTCTGTGCCGACGAAAAGAAACTCGATGAGTACGTCTTCGACCGTGACGTTGTCGACGTCATGAACGACGCACCCGGCGTGAAGTTCGACCCTGCCGAACTCCCCGCCCTCCTCAATAAGATCGCTCCTCGCCTCTACTCGATCGCCTCCTCGCCCGACCATCGCCCCGGCGAGGTCCACCTCACCGTTGCCGTGGTCCAATACACCACCCACGGCCGCGCCAAACAGGGTCTCGCCTCCGGCTATCTGGCCGACCTCGCGGACGCTGCTTCCGTTCCGGTTTACGTCCAGCCCACCCGTCATTTCCATCTTCCCGCTCCCGACCGCGACGTGATCATGGTCGGTCCCGGCACCGGCATCGCCCCCTTCCGCGCCTTTCTCCAACACCGGGCCAAACACGGCCACACCGGCCGCAACTGGCTCTTCTTCGGCGACCAACATGCCGCGACCGATTTTCTTTATGCGGATGAGTTTGCCACCGCGCAGAAGGCCGGTCATCTCCACAAGCTCTCGACCGCTTTCTCCCGAGACCAAGCGGAAAAGATCTACGTCCAGCACCGCATGGAGCAGGAGGGTGCCGAACTCTGGCGCTGGCTCGAGAAAGGCGCCTACTTCTACGTCTGCGGCGACGCCAAGCGGATGGCCAAGGACGTCCATCAGGCCCTTCTCTCCGTCGCGGCCAAGCACGGCGGCAAAACTCCGGAACAGGCCGAGGAGTACATCTCCGTCACCCTTTCGAAGACCGAAAAACGGTACCTGAAGGACGTTTACTGATCCGCCATGGCCAAAAGAGGCAAATCCCGCGATACCTTGGTCTGGACCGTCGTGTTCGGTCTCGTTCTCGTGGGGGTCGGTCTTTACCTGCGCGACCGTGGGCTCCTGAAGTTGCCCGAACCTAAACCCGTCGCCCCCGCCGAACGCGCCAAGGATCTCGTCAAAAAATACCCCGATGCCGAGGTCTTCTCCGGTCCCGAAGCGGATAAAAAAAAACAGTAGCGGAGCGGAAACCCTTCGAAACTCCTCCTCCGGCCCCTGCCGGAGTTAGGAGCGAAGAAGGGCCGCCTAAGCCTTCCACCAATAATCTCGCCGCTCCGGCGACCCCGTACGGACCACCAACTCCCCCTATGGGCAAGGAGGTCCGCCGGGCTGAACCCATCGCCACCGACCGCCCCAAGGACACTATCGAGATGGGGGGTTGGCAGGCCCTGCTCGACCGGCTGAATTTCTCCTGCGGCACCATCGACGGTCACTTCGCCAAGCGCAGTCGACGCGCTGTCACCCAGTTCCAGATCCATCGCGGTCTCGCCACCACGGGCGAGTTGGATATCGAAACTAGAATCAACCTGGGCAAGCCCGGCGACGCCTACACGGACTATGTCCTCACCGCCGAGGATCTCGCCCGTGTTGTGCCTAGGCCCACTGGCTTCCTCGCCATGAGCAAAATGCCCGCCCTCGATTACCACGATCCCTGGGAGATGCTGGCCGAGAAATCCCACTCCACCCCAGCTTTCCTCCGAGAGCTCAACCCTGGTGTCACTAACCTCGTCGCCGGCACCCCGCTCACCATCCCCAACCTTGAGGGAACCCGCAAACTTCCACCCGTGGGCCGCATCGTCATCATCATCTCAGAAACCACCCTGCTCGCCTTCGACACTAACAATAAAGTCATCGCCTGCTTCCCCTGCTCCATCGCCGCCGACAAAACCAAGGTCCCCAACCAACCCCTCACCGTCGCCAACATCGCTCCCAACCCCAACTACACCTTTGACCCCAAAGTCCTAGCCGCAGTCGCCCAACAGGAGGGCATCACGAACAAACTCATTCTTCCTCCTGGCCCCAATAATCCCGTTGGGACCGCTTGGATTGGCCTCTCCCTGCAGGGCTATGGCATTCACGGAACCCCGGAACCGGAGGATATCTCCCGCACCGGCTCCCACGGCTGTTTCCGTCTCGCCAACTGGAATGCCACGAAGCTGGTCCGGGCCGTCCGCCCCGGCATCCCGGTGGAAGTCGTGCCGTAGAGCCCTTGAGCTTTTAACCTTCGGTAGGGACGGACCTGATTAGCTGTTTAGCCGTTTAGTCTTTAGTCATGAAGGGAAGCTACGCAGCTAAAACATTCCCTCCATGACTAAGGACTAAAAACCTAATCCCCGTCCCGCCTGCAGCCTCCGGCAACCTTTACGCCAGAAACTCCTCCGGCCTCAGGGATCTGCCTTCCACCCACTCGCTTTCCACCAGCATCGTCTTCACCGCTTCCGGCAATCCTAACTCGCGACGGGCCAGATGCGCCGTGAGCATGTCCGCCCCAAACGCGCCGACCTGGTCATTGTGCTGGTTCATTCCCGCCCACCCCTGCATGGACGGATCCCAATCCAAGTGGGCCAAGGCGACTTTCCGGGTCCCCCCGGGCATGGATTTTAACCAGCCCGGAATGTCAGTATGGGTGCACAGCAAGGCATCGGGCTTCGCCTCCTCGAGCCATTTGCCAAAGCCCACCATGTCGTTGGGTTGATAATTCCACACCATTCCGGCAGCCGCCTCGGGCCGCCAGCCGGCTTCTTCCATGGCCCGACGGAAGCCCATGGTGAACCGTCCGTCGATTTGCCGATCGATAAAACGCGACGTCACCAGGCCCACCCGACTAAATCCACTTCCCAGGAGTTTACGGGTGGCCATCATGGCCGTGACAAACTGGTTGTTAGCGCAGCAGTGGACCAAGGGCTGGGTGAGCCGGACCCCTAGTCCGACAAACACGCTACGGGATAGAAGAACATGAACTGGTTCCGGAAGCAGGGCCCGTTCGGCCACCCCGATAAAGGCCATCCCCTCGATTTTCCGGGTCTGAAACACCTTCTTCAACCGGTCCGGGTCCGCAAAAAGCTCGTCTCCGATCCAAAGATCCTCGACCGAATAACTCAATCCCGTCGCCCGTTTACGGAAGCCGTCCGCGATCGTCCGGAAGGTCACATTCGTGCGGATCGCATCCTCCCGCGGAGCCACATTGACCAGCGCGATCGTTGCGCGGTAGTCGGAAACCTTCGCAGAACGCAGTTGGCTCATCACATGGGCCACCATCGGATTGGCCGCATATCCCCTTTTATCGGCATGACGCTGCACCCGCTCCCGCGTCTGTTTTCGAATCCGGGGATCGTCCCGCAGGGCCAGGGAAATCGTCGCTTTCCCAAGTCCTAACTCCTTGGCAAGTACCGCAATCGTTACAAGGTTTCTATTTGCCATCCTTATCCACCTTTAGGACAGCTATTTAAACTGATCAAATAAATTTTTAATTTGCTCCCTTGATTATTGTAGGGAATAGGTTTAATTATTCACAGGTAAAAAAGAATGAACAATACCAATTCCAAACCCATCCAAGGAAACAAACCTATGAAAAATATCATTCACCTTGTTTTAGTGGCATCAACGATGCTCGGAGTTAATTCCTCCTTCGCAGCCCAAACTTACACCGATGCATCAGGGGACATCGACCCAGGCATTTCCAATGCGGGGGGTACCCTAAATTTCATCGGTGCAGAGGTTTCCCATACTCCGACTGATTTGATTTTTAATCTTACTGTGAACGGTAATGTTAGCACAACTGATTGGGGGAATTTCATGATTGGAATCTCCACCGGAAAAACCGCAGGAACAACCAGTGGAAACGGATGGAACCGCCCGATCAACATGACCTCGCCCGTCGGAGGAATGGATTTCTGGATCGGCTCATGGGTTAGCGGCGGAGGGGGTTCCCAGCTTTGGACCCATGGCGGGTCTTGGAGCGGCCCTGGGACGTTAGTCGGGTACTCCATTACGGCGGGTGCCACCAGTCAACTTACCTATACGGTCTCAAGAGCTTCCCTGGGATTAACTGGAAATGACACCTTCTATTTCGACGCCTACTCCTCTGGTGGTGGTAGCAGCGACTCAGCCGTGGATGCACTGGCCAATCCAAACACCAGCATCACTGGGTGGGCCGGACCTTATACCTCGAACACGGCTAACGGTCTCTACAGCTATGCGATCCCCGAACCCTCGAGCTCCTTGCTGATGGGCCTTGGTCTGGCTGGTCTCGCGGTTCTTCGCCGCACCCGCAAAAACGCCTAGTCCGATCACTCTTTCAAAAACCCCCCGGCTCAGGCCGGGGGGTTTTTTGCTTTAGTTATGGAATGGGGCTTTTTCCCACCTCCCGCCTTCCACGAAATTTTCGCTCACGAAATCCACCTTTTGATTGCTTACGAATCATCCCGTAGTTGTTTTCATTTTGGAACGCTGGAAAACTGATTCGATGTCCGTGCCAAAGCGCCTGCGCCTTTTCCGCTGGCTGGCCGTGTCCCTGCCCTTTCTGGCTCTTGGTCTTTTCGAACTTCTTTTGCGTCTACTCGGCCTCGGCGGATATCCCCGGTTTGTCCGGGATATCGGCGAATGGCAAGGCTCCCGCCTCATGATGGTGGAACCCGCCGCCACCCGGCCCTACTTCTTTGCCGCCCGGGAACGGCCTGGCTACGCCGACCAGTCCGTTTTCCTGATGCCCAAACCGACGGGCACTTTTCGCATCTTTCTTGTCGGCGAATCTGCCGCCAAGGGTTACCCACAACCGCCCAACCTCTCCATGGGCTCCTTTCTTCAGGCGATGCTTCAGGACCTACATCCCGACAAAAAAATCGAGCTGATCAACTTGGGCACCACGGGGGTCAGCACTTTTCCTCTGGTCTATATGGTCCGGGAAATCGTCCGTTACTCTCCGGATCTCGTTATCGTCTACGCCGGTAACAACGAGTTCTATGGAGCCTACGGGGTGGCCTCCACCTCCCGGGGGCTGGGTTCCCGCGCCGGACTCAAGGCCCAGCGGGCCATCCGCTCTTTGGCCGTTCTGCAAAAACTGGACGAAATCCTCCATCCCCCGCCCACCTCCGACACCTCTCTGATGGAAATCATGATGGGAGACCCGGGCATCGATCCTGACGACTCTCGTCGCTCCCTCGCCGCCCGAAATCTTGGGGAAAATATCCGGGAAATGATCCAAACCTGCCGAAAAGCCGGCGTTCCCATGATGGTCTGCACCACCGCCGTGAATGAGGCCGGCCTAGCCCCCATCGGCAATCCACCCGTCCTCGATCCATCCCTGCCCGGCGGAACCGCCGTCGACCAGGCTGAACAGATGTTGGGCTCGAAACCCGCCGATGCGGAAAGTCTTCTCCAGAACCATCTCAGAACAAACCCCAAGGACGCGCGTGCCTGGTTCCTCCTTGGACGCTCTCTGCTTCTACAGAAAAAGGATGCCTTGGAGGCCTTGCAAAAGGCCAACCATCTCGACCGCATGCCTTGGCGCCCCTCCGACGCTCTTCAGGAATCCATTCGCGAAGCAGCCAAATCGGAAGCAGCGCCCCTCTGTGACGTGCAAACCTGGTTTCGTAAAAAATCTCCCGGTGGGGCCATCGGTTGGGAACTCCTGGACGATCACGTTCACCCCTCGCTGGAGGGTCAGGCCGAAGCGGCCCGGGCCATGCTGGCTTCCCTGGCAGAGCAGAACGGAACCCTGGCTAAGCCTACCTCTCAGGTCTCGGCCCTTCCGGCAAATTCCATCTACGCCAACCGGTTGGGGAGCAATGAATGGGACCGCTACGGAACCTGGCACGGGTTGCGGGTCATTTTTCACGTGCCATTCCTTCGGCGCAGCAATCCGGATGCCTACCAGCGATACGACTCATCCGCACGCTCTGTCGAGGCATCCTTCTCTCCAGCCATGACCGAGAATATCCGGCTTTGGCAATCGTTTCGCCCTCATGCAGGCGGAAAACGTCCGATCACGGGCATGGTGGCCCGCCAATACCTGCGAGAATCAAACTTTAAGGATGCACTGCCACTTTACCAAATCGCCCAGACCCAAGTTCCCCTGTTCACCAGCTGGCACATGGAATACCTATACTTTGAACTCGCCTGCCGGGAAAAAATAAACGGCCGATTGGACTCCTCCGATCAGGCCAAGGCCCGGGAGGAATTGGAACGGGGAAGGTTTTTGCTGCAAAGAGGTTTTTCCGAGAGCGGCATGGCCGAGCGGTACATGGGCCGGATCCATCAGATGCTCGGGGAGCACAGGGAGGCGATCCCTTATTTGGAAGCAGCCCGTCCAAGGATGAGCACCATGGACCTGGTGGCCACGGACCAAGCCTTGGTGACCGCCTACCTTAAAACCGGAGAAACGAAAAAGGCCCGCAGCATCGTGACGGAAGGACTCGAAAAAAGCGGAGAATTTCGTACGTTTTACCAGCAGCTCGAGCGCCTGTTGCCTTAGCGGCTGCCTAGATCTCCACCGCTCCATCTGATCCAGACAGGATAATGGTCACTCGGGATCTCCCCATCCTGGAACACTCCCGCCCTGAACCCTGCATAGCTCCGCCCCCGCAGGGCTTCGGAGCGCAGCAGGGCCACCCACCCCGGCGAAAGCAAGATATGATCAAAATCCGTTGCCGGATACCTTCCAGAGGGATCCGGCCTCACCGTCGCCGCCTCCGGCCAAGAAATTCCCTCGGTGACCGAAACCCACCCCTCTTTCAAGAGACCCCGGATGGTCTGCTCCTCCGCAAACTCGGGATTTCTTAAGGAACAGTTGAAGTCCCCCGCCACTAGAATCCGCTCCTTGACCGGATCCAGCCCCCTTCTCTCCCAGTCTTTCCTCAGGTACTCCATCGCCCGCTCTCTTCGCTCTGCCGAAGCCTCCCTACCGCCCCGATTGCTTTTGAGGTGGAGCGTATAAACCACCATTCCGTTCTTTTTTGTTCCCAACCGCGCCGCCAGGAAACCCCTCACCGGACGATCCGGCGTCAGCGGCAGAACATGGAAACCCACCTCCCATGACTCGCGGATCTGGACCTTGCTGAGGATCGCCACGTTCTGGATCGGTAAATCAGGATCCTCATCCCCCGCCCTTTGAAAACTCGAAATCACCCGCCAAGGATAATTCTGACCCACACGCTCCAAGGCCTTTGCATCCACTACTTCCTGAAGCAACAGAAGATCCGGATCTAGCCGCCGGATGGTCTTGGCGGTTTGCTGCTCATGCCAATCCCTCTGGACGGAGGTAGGTTTCGGCCGATTTCCCGGAAACCACTGCAGGTTCCAGGTCGCCACGCTTTCCGCCAAGCGCCTGGGTTTTTCCAGCATCGGCTGGCTTTGGGTGGCTGGGGGCAGAGGTAACCCTGCCCAAACCATCCCCGTGACCAGGACCAGACCACCGATTATCCCTGACCGCTTCATAAAGGATTAGACCCGCCTTTTTGGAAAAGGATGCGGTCTTTTTTCACTTCCTGTCTCCTCGACCAGCCCGAGGGGATTCAACCCCGGGCCATTATTCCCCCGGGCGGACTTCCAAGGTCCCAGACCGGGGAATCAAAGGAGGGGGCTGAGCAGGGACTTCTAAGGCCATTTGACTGTCGACTCCCTGAACCCTTTTTTGATGCAGTTTTTTCGCCTCGGTGATGAGCTCATCGCGCTCCATCGATCCCTGGGCCCAAAGCAACACCACCACCATCCCGGCAACAACCATCAACCCCGCAAACACGAATAACTTCACCTTCCACTCATGGGGACGCCGATCCCACCACTCATCGAAATGATGACGCCAGGTAAATCCCCGCTTAAATTTTGGCACTTTTGGCATATACCTAATGTTCAGTAGTTTGCGTTGTCACAATCCTGCCAAAATCCAACCCGCTTTCCACTCACATTTTTCCTGCTCTCTTACAATTCCCTGTCTGGTGATCGGACTTCAACCCCAAGCTACCCCCCACTCGAAACTCGCCATCTCCGAAACCCTTACCCCCCCCTCTTCACCTTGCGCTCGCGGTTTGCTGGCTCAGGCCTAAGCTTTCAGAGCGGGCCTGTGGCGAAACTGGCAGACGCGACAGACTTAGGATCTGTTGGGGTAACCCATGGAGGTTCGAGTCCTCTCAGGCCCAATTATTCACCCCTGTTCACGAGTCGTTATTTCATGACGCCCTGACCCCTTGGTCCTCTCCTTAAGCTCTTCATTCTTTGACCTGTATGTTCAGGGTTTTACAAAAATCCCTGCGCTGGGCTGTGCCCTGCGCCTGGTTGCTTGTGCCTGCGCCACTCCATGCGGTGGACGAGGAGACTTCCAAGACCATCTCCGACCTAAAAACCCAGGTTCAGGCCCTCGTGGACGAGGTCAAAAAGCTCAAGGATCAGGTCGCCAAGGGCAGTCCCCCGCCGGCCCGCCTCCAAACTGCCGCCCCCGATGACCCCGTAAACTCCCCCCGTTCTCCCCTCCAATCCGGCCAATTTGACCCCGTTCCCAGTGAAGCCGAACAACCCACCATGGAACTTCCCGAGGGAGGAACCTCCGAGACTGCTCCTAAACCCGAGCAGGAGGGGGACAAACGTCTCCCCATGTTGGATGTTTCCGAAAAAGGCCTGATCTTCCGATCCAAGGATAATGCCCACTCCATCCGCCTCGGCGGGCTCCTTCAGCTGGACGACCGTGAATTTGTCGATCCCCCCTCCTCTCAGGAATCCAAATTCCTCATCCGTCGGGCTCGCCCTTACGCCTCCGGATACTTCTACGACGACTGGCAATACCGTTTCGCTCCCGAATTCGCCCTCTCCGCTCCCAACGCCGTTTCCTACTCCACCACCATTGCGGATGCATTGATCAACTACAACCCCATTGAGGAAATCCAGGTGGAAGCAGGGAAATTCAAACCCCCGCTGGCTTTGGAGATGCTCGTCCCTGACGCTTATCTCCAATTTGCCGAACGGGGTCTGACCTCCAACCTGTCCCCAGATCGGGATATTGGGGTCATGCTCCATGGACGGTTGTTCGATGGAAAACTTTCCTACTCCGCCATGGTCGGAGCCGGAGCCCGCAATGACACCCTTCAAACCGGGCTGGATTATGATACCGGAGAGACCGGCTACTTCCGGCTCTATGCCCAACCGTTCCTGGGTGAGGACAAGGCACCGGAAGCCCTCCACGGACTTCGTTTGGGAATCGGAGGCAGCATCCAGTGGGCTACCCAATCCACTGCCACCACCCCACAGCTATTCCAAAACTACAGCACGGATGGCGGCAACAACTTCCTGATCTTTCCCAACGGTCTCAACGTCCAAGGCGAGCACTGGCGAATCTGTCCCCAAATCTACTATGAGTACGGGCCCTTTAGCCTGCTCGGGGAATTCATCGCGGAGAAACAAGGCGTCAACACCGCCGGGCTGGGCACCGGCGGGGGCTTCACCAATTACGAGACGACGGCCTGGGGAATCACTTTGAATTACATGCTGACCGGCGAGAAGGCCACGCTGAACGGGATTGTTCCGGAAAAGCCCGTGAACTTCGATACCGGGGATGTCGGGGCCTGGGAGGTATCCTTTCGCTATGACGGCATTGCGATGGGGTCCAACATGTTTCGACCGGTCAACCAAGGAGGTTTGGGAATTTCCTCCATCGACAATGCCACGGCGGTCAACGGCTTCTCGGGGGCGCTCAACTGGTACATCAACCGAATCGTCAAGCTGGGCGTGACGGTGGAATACCAGGCTTTCACGGGTGGCGGCGGGCAAAATTTCGTCGTGGAAAACGCCGAGCTTGGCTTCATTACCCGGCTGCAGTTGATGTACTAAGTTCCTCCCGCCCATCCTTCCCCGACTGGGTCATGCCAAAACGGTGATCCCGGTACAGCGTGATGGAAACGTCCTGGTTGTGGCGGATGCACTCCTTGATGACTTCCGGATCCTTCTCGCAAAACAACAGCGTTTTCCAGCTGATCAAATGCTTGGGTTTATGGAAGTCACTCCCCGCGATGAAAGGCATCCGTTTGAGACCCACCGGATTAAAAAGATCGTCCCGGTTGCCGATTTCCCATGCGTCAATCAGGGGCCGGTACTCCTCCTGCCGCTCCCAGAGATAAAGCGTGTCCTTCCCCCAGGCGGAACTCATGTGATGCGGGTGGGCCGCGATCGTCAATCCCCCCTGCTCCCGGATCTTCTGACAGATCTCTTTCAGCGAAAGCGCCGGATCAATCGGCTCTTTGAGATCCACCCCCAGCAAGTGGGCTGACCGCTTGGCCGTCAATCCATCGTGATTGAACTCGAGGCCCGGAAATAAAATCATCCGATATTTGGCCCAAGCCCGGTTTTTCTCTTCGCTCAGGGCCCGAAAGTATTCCGGCAGATCCCCGGGAGTAAGCACCAACCCCGTCAGGCCGGCCAGCCGACCCATCAAGCGGCGCGGATCCACCAGATGGTCGGTCACGGAAATCGCATCAAAACCTCGTCGCCCATAGAAATCCACCAACTCCCGCAGAGTTAGGCGCCCATCGGAAAAAATGGTGTGCGTATGCAGGTCCACCATGAGGATCTGCTTTTTTCCGGAAGAACCGAGGGAAGGCAGCAGCCGAAGCTCGGGGGAACGCTCCATGACCCGGGCCACCTGCGCCATCTGCCGGACCCGCTCACTTAGGCGCTCCACCGCCCCCGCCGCCCTCTGCGCCTCTTTCCGGGCCCGTCGGCGCCACTCCCTTAAACCTACGCCATCCCCCTCTAACACCGCCTCCACTCTTTGGGCAATCTCCTTGGGTGAATCGGCGAGAGCCCCACAACCAAGCCGGGTCACCATCCGGCACATCTCTTTCCTCTCCCCCGCCTTCTTGCCACCCTCCACCAGCACCAGAGGCTGTCCCACGGCCAAAATCTCCCGAACACTAATCATGCCGGGCTTGGTCACCACCAGGTCATGCTCCCGAATCAGGGCCGCCAGATCCTTGACCCAGCCACGCACCGTCAAACGGCCCTTGGCCTCCGCCAAGCCTTGGCCAAGGATCTTTTTTAACTCCTCCTCTCGCCCCACCACGGCCGTCACCTCGATCGCCGCGAGATCTAAAAGGCGCTGCACCGTCCGCAGAGCCTTTTTTCTGCGGGAGTTGACCAGGTAGAGAATTCGGAAAGGTCCCGCGGAACGTTTGGTTTCCACTTTCATGGGACAGACAAACTCCGCCCGTACCGGCCAGCCTCCTGCCACCACCTCTTTCACCGCAGGATTTTTCTCCTTCACCTCCTCGGCGGTGGCCTCGTCCGCCACCCAGATGAGGTCAGCCGGGACGTTCAACCACGGCCGCACATCCTCCGCCTCCAAGGCCACCCCCACCCGCTGAAAACCCGCTTCGGATCGGTTCTGCACCCGCTCCTGCAAAGCCATCCCCACCGCCGGATCAAAAAAGACCACCAACTCCGGGCGACTCTCCTCCAGAGCCCGGGCCACCCCCCGCCGCAGTTCCGGCCAGCGGGATCGCCCCAAGGGACCCTCCGTCGCTCGCCGCACCCACCGGAGGACCTGATCCCCACCCTTGAATTTCCTTCCTAAACGACCCCGAACCCAAGTCATCCAACCCTGGAGTCCGTCCTGCCCCAACTCCCGCACCTCCACACGCAGGTCCGTACCCGCCAGCTCCTCCAAATGGTCACGCAAATTCCTGGCGACATAGTGGTGCTCCTCTTGCCCACTGGTCAGGATTAGGACATCCCTCATCTAGGGATGTGAATAAGTTCTGAAAAACCAAGGACAAGTTCGCCAATGTTACAATATCAAGACAGTCCCCCCGGGAATCCCAGCCCGTTCCAAAGGCTTTTCCTTCAGTTTTTTGGGCTCTTGCGAAACTTTTTCAGGATCCGCTCTTCTGATTCCTTTTCGAGCTTTTTGCGTTTGGTGGATAACTCCTCTTTTAAAGCCCGATCGATCTCCACCCTCTCGAGCCAATACATCCGGACAAACTCCTCCTCCTGGCCAGGACCGACCTGCAGATCAAACTCTCTGGCGACGTCCAAAGCCTGTTTCCGGGCCGTCTCCCGCACCTGGTCGATCCGCTCCATCAACCGATCCCGTTGGGCCTGGTTGAGCTCCTGATAATTGGGCCACTCCGCCAATTTTTCCTGCAACTTTTCCTTGGGCACGAGGGTGAGCGTGAGGATCTGACCAAACCGACCCTCATCCGGCGGACCCGCCCAGAACTGCCCCTTCTGCCGGGTCACCATGCCGCGCTTGGGCACAAAAGGACCATCCGGAATCCGCGGAGGCCGGGCCTTCTCCCTCTTTGCCTCTCCGGACTTAGTCTCCGGTTCACTCTCTTCCTGGGCCACCAGCGACCCAACCATCACGCTCAAGGAGCACAGTACGATCAGAAATTTTTTCATAGCCCTGCCCACCAGCGATTCTCTTCATCCTGCTCCACCAAGGCGTCCAGAGCGGCAAAGACCACCGCATCACTGATCTCCCCACCCTGACCCGGCTTTTCCCAACGGAGCCATGCGCCGGCCAAAATAGCCGCCGCCCCGGCGGCCCAAACCCAACGCCATAGCCATCCACGCTCTGGCCGGGCTCCTTCTTCCCGCAACCGAGCCAGGGTCTTGGCGGCAAACCATGCCGGGGCCTTGGGAGGCGGAGCTTTGGCCAGAAGCGCCTCCAGCTCCGACCCCAGCCCCTCCTGACCCCCTTCAGATGACCTGTTTTTCCCCATATAGGATTAGACCACGATTTTCTTAATTGGATGCGGTCAAATATCCAGAAAGTTTCTTTTTCAGATTTTCCCGGGCTCTGAACATCAACGCTTTAACTGCGGTCAGGCTCATCCCGGTTATTTTTCCGATCTCCTCAAACTCCATCCCCTCATACTGCCGCAGGTGGACCACCAGCCTCTGGTTCTCCGGCAACTCCCGGCAGGCCTCCTCCACCGCCTTTTCCAAATCCCGGAAGGACAGGGCCTCGGCCGGGGACTGGACCGCCGCGTCGGCCTGTTTCTCCATCCAACTCTCCCCCGTCTCCTCGTCCACGGGGTCCTCTCCATCAATATTCTTCCTCCGGTTCTTTTGTCCGGCCCGGGTAAAAACCTGATTCCGCACGACCGTCATCAGCCAGGTCGTGAACTTTCCCTCCGCCCGATACGTCCCTGCCGACTTCCAAACCCGGAGGAAAATATCCTGCGCCGCCTCCTCCGCCTCCGGCCCTGCACCCCCCATCATTCTCGCCACCGTCCCATAAACCCGGTCCTGGTGCCGCTCAATCAGCGTCCGAAAAGCCTTCTCATCCCCGCCCTGAATCCGGGTCATCAATACCTCGTCACTCTCCTCCCCCGCCATAAACCCAAATCATTCCTGATTTACCAAACCGCGCAACGCCGGGCTTTGCCCACCCAAGATCCCCCTATCACGCTCCCTCTCGACACCTTCCCCCTCTTCCATTCAATCTTTCATCATGGCCGGTCACAGTCATTGGTCCAAAGTTAAACGCGCCAAGGGCGCCTCCGACGTCAAACGCGGGGCCCTTTTCTCCAAACTCGCCAAGGAGATCACCGTTGCCACCCGGCTGTCCGGCGGCGATCCCAACTTCAACCCCCGCCTCCGTACCGCCATCGCGGCCGCCCGGGCCGAATCGATGCCGGTCGACAACATCGATCGAGCCATTAAAAAAGGCACCGGGGAGCTGGAGGGCGGCGGATCCATCGAGGAAATCACCTACGAGGGGTATGCCCCCGGCGGCACCGCCCTGGTGGTCGAGACTCAGACGGACAATAAAAACCGCACCGCCGCCGAAATCCGCCATCTTTTCACCAAGCACGGCGGCAATCTCGGCGGTTCCAACTCCGTCGCCTGGATGTTCCGTCGCAAAGGCATCTTCCTTCTGGAAAATGCCAATCCCGATGCCGCTCTTGAGGCCACCCTGGAAGCCGGGGCCGATGATGTTCGACCTGCCGGAGACAACTCCACCGAGGTCGTCTGTCCTCCCGACCGTTTCGATGCGGTCGACAAAGCCCTCCGGG
>JBBAWG010000012.1:40170-44703 GCA_040397305.1 Methylacidiphilales bacterium
GCCACGACTTTCACGAACTCCAGCCGGTCCCCATGTTCCACTTTTTCGGTCGCCCACTCCTGCCGGAGTAGTGCCCGCCCGTTCCGCTCCACCAGCACCGCCGCAGGCGTCAGCTTCAGATCCCGAACCATCTCAGCCACGGTTTTCTCCGGATCCACCTGCCGGGCCTTCCCGTTGGCAAACACCGTGACTTTGGCGGCCATAACTCAGGCGGTCAGGGCCCGGTCCCAATCTTTCCAGACCGGATCCAAACCCCGCGCGCGCAGAACCGCGCTCAACTGCTCCGCACTGCGCTCGTCGGAAATCTCAAACTGCTCCGTGGCCGCCGCCCGCTCCCACTCGCTTGCCTCCAGCGCCACCTCCCGACCCCGCACCGTCCGGTGCAGCCGCTCTTTTCCCACGCCCGTATAGCCCCCGGGTTCGGTCTCGGAACCCGCACTCATCATCGTCACCCCCAGCTCCATCAACCCATTCCTGAGCTTGGCCGGCTCCCGCGTGGACAAGACGATCCCCACCTGCGGAAACGCCACGCGGAAGGCGCAAACCGCCCTGACAAAATCCCGGTCGGACATCGCCACCCGCGGCTGGAATCCACCCGCCGCCGGCCGAAGCCGCGGCAACGCCAGCGTGATTTGGGCCCGCCAGCACACCTTCATCAAATGGGAAACGTGCCCGGCCAAGGCCACCAACTCTTTCCGCCAGTCCGCCAAACCCATCAGCACCCCGACCCCGATCCGGCGGAACCCCGCCTCATATCCCCGCTCCGGTCCCTGCAACCGCTCATCAAAATTCCGTTTGGGACCTGACACATGCATCTCCGCATAGGCCGCCCGGTCATAACTCTCCTGATACAACACCAACCCCTCCGCCCCCGCTGCCACCACCTGCCGGTACTCCTCCACCTCCAGCGGCGCCACCTCGATCGCCACGGACGGAAACAGCGGGACCGTCCGCCGGACACATTCCGCCATATAGGAAACCGGCACTTCCCGCGGATGCTCCCCGCTCACCAGCAGCACGCTGCGGAACCCCAACCCTGCCAAATGCCGGGCCTCCGACTCCACCTCCGCCGGCTGTAACGTCACCCGCCGGATCGGATTGTCCTTCGAAAAACCGCAGTACTGGCAGGTGTTCACACATTCGTTGGAGAGATAGAGGGGTGCAAAAAGCCGCATCGTCTTACCGAAGTTTTTTCGCGTCTCCCCCCGAGCCTGCTCCGCCAGCTCCTCCAACCGCACCGAACCAAACATCAGTTCCTCAAACCTCGCCACCTGCGTGGTCCGCCCGAACGGCAAGCCCTCGAGGGCGCTTCCCGGCCACCCGCTCATTCGTCGAGGAAACCGGTCAACGGACTCGTCGCAGAAGCTTCCCGCCGTGTCGGACCCAGACCGGCCTCGTAGGCCCTCCGCCCCGCCTCCACCCCCAACCGGAACGCCGCCGCCATCTCGGCCGGGTCCTCCGCCACCGCGATCGCCGTGTTGATGAGGACCGCATCGGCCCCCATCTCCAAAGCCGCCGCCGCATGGGAAGGCGCCCCCAAGCCCGCATCCACAATTACCGGCACGCGAGCCTGTTCAATGATGATCTCAATCTGGGCCCTGGTCTCCAGTCCCCGGTTGGAGCCAATCGGCGCCCCCAACGGCATGACCGTGGCCGCCCCCGCCTCCTCCAACCGCTTCGCCAAGACCGGGTCGGCATTGATGTAGGGCAAAATGGTGAATCCCTCCTTGGCCAGAATCTCCGTGGCTTTCAGTGTCTCAATCGGATCCGGGAGGAGATAACGCGGATCGGGATGGATCTCGAGCTTCACCCACTTCGGCAGGCCGGCTGCCACGGCCAACCGCGCCAGCCTCACCGCCTCCTCCGCATTCATCGCCCCACTGGTGTTGGCAAGGACCAGATATTTCTCAGGATCGATCTCCTCCAGCATGTCCGCCTGCGGATCCTTTTGGCCGGTCAGGTCCACCCGCCGCAGGGCCACCGTGACGATCTCCGTCCCGCTGGCCTCCAGGGCGGCCTGCATCGCCGGAACAGACGGAAACTTCCCCGTCCCCACTAAAAGGCGGGACTGAAAGGTCCGATCCCCAATCCTCCAAGGCTCCGTGGACATCTTCTCACCCTAACCCAAGGCTTAGGAGATTCCAGCTCCGGTAGGGTCGCCTTGCCAAGGCGACCGCAAGGGAGTCTGTGAATCATCTTGAGCCGGATCCCCGCCCTACCGAAACCTGACCTTCCTTTTCTGAAAGCTCGTCTGTTTTCGAGCCGGAGTCTGCGCTTTCCCCGCCGACACCCCGCCCTCCAACCCATGCGTCTTTCTCCACTCCTCAATCTGATCCCGCAACAGGGCTGCCCGCTCATACTCCAGCTTTTCGGACGCCTCCCACATCTCCTGCTCCAGTTCCCGCAACACCTCCTGGGCATCGGCTTGGGATTCCGATCCCATCACCTTCGACTCCACCCCCCGGGCCGCCCGGACAATGGTCTGCAGGCTCTCCTGCACCCCACGCACCACCGAACGTGGCACCAGGTTATGCTCGCGGTTGTAAGCCTGCTGTCTCTCTCGCCGGCGCTCCGTTTCCCGGATCAGCGCCCGGATCGACTTGGTTTCCCGATCCGCAAAGAGCACCACTTCCCCGTTGAGATGCCGGGCCGCCCGACCGGCCGTTTGGATCAGGGAGGTTTCCGATCGCAAGTACCCCTCCTTGTCGGCGTCGAGAATGCACACCAGCGACACCTCGGGCAGATCCAGCCCCTCCCGCAAGAGGTTGATCCCCACCAGCACGTCGATCTCCCCGGAACGTAGCTCCCTCAAAATCTCCACCCGCTCGATCGCGTCCACCTCGGCATGCAGATAGCGGGCCTTCAATCCCGCCTCCTTTAAATATTCCGACAGATCTTCCGCTGTCCGGCGCGTTAGAGTGGTGATCAGAACCCTCTCCTGCCGGGCAATTCGCTCCCGGCACATGGCAATCGTCTCATCCACCTGCCCTTTGAGGGGCCGGATCTTAACGGGGGGATCCAGCAATCCCGTCGGCCTGACCACCTGCTCCACCACCTGTCCATGGGCCTTGTTGAGCTCATATGTGGCCGGAGTGGCGGAGACGTAAATCACTTGGCCGACTTTCTCCTGAAACTCATCAAATTTCAGCGGCCGGTTATCCAGAGCCGAGGGCAAGCGGAACCCATGTTCCACCAGGACCGTCTTCCGGCTCCGATCCCCGGCATACATTCCCCCGATCTGCGGGACAGTGGCATGACTCTCATCCAAAACGGTCAGAAACTCCTTGGGGAAGAAATCCAACAGCGTGTTCGGCCTCTCCCCGGGAGCCCGCCCCGTTAAATGGCGACTGTAGTTCTCAATTCCGCTGCAGGTCCCCATCTCCTCCATCAGGTCCAAATCGTACTCTGTCCGCATCTTGAGCCGCTGGGCTTCCAGCAGTTTCCCGGTGAGCTCAAACTGCGCCACCCGTTCGGACAGCTCCGCCCGGATTGACGTGAGGGCGCGCTTCATTTTGTCGCCAGAGGTCACGTAGTGCTTGGCCGGAGTGAGAATCTCCCGCAACGGTTTGCCCAACTCTTGCCCCGAGATCGGCTCGAACCGGGTCAACCGGTCGATGGAGTCGCCCAGAAGTTCCACCCGGACGCCTGCGTCCTCGTGCGCCATCAGAATTTCGATCGCATCCCCCCGGACCCGAAACTGGCCCCGCTCGGGCGCCGCATCGTTCCGCTCATATTGGATTTCCACCAAACGGGCCAAGAGCTCCTCCCGGGAGATGGTTTGCCCCGGTTCCAAAGCCAAAATCATTCGCTCGTAATCCTCAGGCGAGCCCAAGCCGTAAATGCAGGAGACGCTGGAGACCACGATCACATCCTTACGGGTCAGCAGACTAGTCGTGGCAGACAGTCGGAGGCGTTCGATCTCCTGGTTAATGGAGGAATCTTTTTCGATGTAGGTGTCAGTCCGGGGGATGTAGGCCTCGGGTTGGTAGTAGTCGAAGTAACTCACGAAGTACTCCACGGCGTTATTCGGAAAAAAGGACTTCAGCTCGCTGTACAATTGGGCCGCCAACGTCTTGTTGTGACTCATCACCAGAGTGGGAATCCCGAGTTTCTGGATGACGTTGGCCACCGTGAAGGTCTTGCCCGAGCCGGTCACGCCGAGCAGGACATTATGCTTCTCCCCACGACGGATCCGCTCCAGCAATCCGGCAATCGCCGCCGGCTGGTCCCCCGCCGGACCATAGGGGGCTTCGATTTGAAAATTCATGAGGTCTTTGGGTCGTGTAGGATTCGAACCTACAACCTACTGGTTAAAAGCCAGCAGCTCTACCATTGAGCTAACGACCCCAGGGCTGAGCATTGTAACCGAAACTGTTTAGCCGTCTACCCAGTGCCTGAGGGATTCAGGGGTTAAGCCTTTGGGGGATTAAGGTAGTAAAAATCTAGTTCGGTAAAATCTCATCCGCCTTAACCCCTTCATTTCTCCTTCATCACCCAAACGCCGTCCCACTTCTCGCCCGGGGAGTTCTTTTG
>JBBAWG010000013.1:0-14081 GCA_040397305.1 Methylacidiphilales bacterium
CTTTTGGAAGGATTCCGAAATTCCCGCAATGTTCGGATCACCGCAGTTTTCCCGGCGACCCCACGATTCCGGCCCTCCTCACCCCAAGCCACCAATCTCGCTGTCCACCCCGTGGTGGTGCCAGCCATCCGCGGGCTTTGGCCGGGCCAGGGATTTTTAACGCGAACGAGGTTTTTGCGGGCTGCGTTGCGGTCCATTCGTCCGGATTTGGTACACGGCCAAGGCACGGAAAAGGAGGCGGCCTGGGCTGCGGTCACGAGTGGCTTTCCCTCCGTCATCACCCTGCATGGGCTGATGCAGGAGGTTGCCCGGGAGCCGTGCCATCGCTGGATTCTGCGATATCGGCTGGCGGCGTGGGTGGAGAGGCAGGCTTTGCGCAGGGCGGATGGCGTCATCGCCCTGTCGCCCCACGCACGGAATTTGATCCAAAAGACGAACAGGAGGGTTTTTGAAATTCCCAACGCGATTCGGAGGGAGTTTTTTCAAATTCCCTCCCTGTCGAGCCGGTCTTCCCGTGAGCCCCTCGTTCTGTTTTCCGGGCACCTGACCCCGGCGAAACGGCCGGATTGGTTCATCCAAGTGGTGCAGGAGTTGTGGCGACAGGGGCGGCGCTTCCGGGCGCGGATGCTGGGAATGGGCGATCCCCGGCACCCTTATGTGCGCGGGATTCTTCGAATGTTGGAGCCGGGCATAAGCGGTCGTCGGATCCGCCTGGAAATGGGCGCCAGAGATGTGGCCCGTCACGTCCGGGAGGCGGATATTCTTTTTCATCCTTCCCTGCTTGAAAATCAGAGCACAAGTGTGGCCGAGGCGATGGCGGCCGGCCGGTGTGTGGTGGCCGCGGATATTCCCGGCAATGTTCCCCTCCTGGACCAGGGCGCGGGATGGCTTTTCCCCGTCCAAGATTTCCGGGCAGCCCAAAAGTCCCTGGATTCGGTGATCGCGGATCGGCGCCGCCTCATCTCGGCCGCCCAGGCGGGCCGGCTTAAGGCGACCAAGTTTCAGCCTTCCCGGGTGGCGAGGGCGACGGAAGACGTCTACCGAACCCTTCTTCGTCCCCAAGGCCGGCGCCGCTAATTCGCCGGACTTTTCGGCTCCAAAAGGGCGATCACGGAGATTCCCCAATAAGGGAACAGCCAGCGAAAAAACCCGGTCTCGAGCCAGATCAAAAAACGTGTTCCCAAGATTCTCTGAATCATTTCGCTCAAGGGGGAAAGAACAGTGGCGTCAAACCCCCAGGCCACCACGCGCAGGCCACAATGGACCTCGGCAAGGGTTTTGAAATGGGCGTGATCCCAGGATTGCAGGTGCCCTCGGTTGACATGCTCGGGGGGTTGCCAAGACCGGCGCAGATTGGGAAACCGTGAGAGGTTAGGAACAGCCACCAAGCAGTATCGTTTCGCTCCCTGGCCCAACATGGTTAAAACGGCGCGGGGATTTTCCACATGCTCCAAAACGTGAAAACAGGCGATCACGTCGTAGGATTTGGGAGGAACCTGGGATTCCGGATGGGTCAGGTTGAGAAGTTCGGCGGGCCCATGCCCTCGCGCCAAACGCACGCATTCCGGATCCGAATCCAGACCGAAGGGTTTCATGCCCATTTCCTTGGCATACGCCAGGGTTTCTCCGCGGCCGCATCCATAGTCCAAAAGGGTCCAGCCCTCCAAAGAACCGGCCTCTTTCCGCAAAAGCTCAAGCGCGACCCGCTTCCACCAATTTTCGTAAAAATAAAACCGGTTTACCGAGGAATCGATGTGGTAGGGCAAGTGCTGGATTTTTTGAGTGGTCATTTTGTCGAATGCTCGCTGTCCTGGGAGCCGGCCCCGAAGAACCTTGGCCAGAGGCGGCGGACCATGGCTTGAGTCTCCTGCCGCAGTGGGCGGGGCAAAAGCCAGAACCAAGCCCCCGCCCCTCCCAAAACTATCCACCCGGCAACCAGAAGCCAACTCAAGTCAGGAGGAGTTCCCCCTGCGGGCAGGACGAGTTTAAGAAGGATCGTGAGAGCCAGCAGGACGCTGCTCTTTCCAAGGATCGGAAGAAGGCCGCCGAAAAATCCGGGCCACTGCCGGGAGAGGTGAAAAAGACAAAAAGTCAGGCTGACAGAGGAGGCAACCAAAGAGGCTGCCAAAACGCCGGAAAGTCCGAAAGACTGTGCCCCCCAAAAGCACCCGGCCAAAAGCAGAACTCCTTCGCCCAAGCGCACAAACCGAATGGGACGAAGATTTCCTTGGGCCATAAAAAATTCAATGCAGGAAAAGATTAATACTGAGGCCAAAAGCCATCCCCCCAGCCAGCCATCCAGTGTTGCCGACGACTGGATTTTCGAGGAGGTCCAAAGATCGACAAACGCTCCATTGACCAGAACAAGCGCCATGCCCATCCACGTGCAGAGTCCGATGACCCAAAGAAATATATCCAAGCTTCGTTTCAGAAAAACCT
Organism: Methylacidiphilales bacterium; assembly: GCA_040397305.1. Classification (GTDB taxonomy): domain Bacteria; phylum Verrucomicrobiota; class Verrucomicrobiia; order Methylacidiphilales; family Verrucolacustridaceae; genus Verrucolacustris. Next base: position 2,440 of record JBBAWG010000013.1, read on the forward strand.
GCCGATCCCCCCGCACGAAGATTTCCGTCAAGCCGGCAACGGAATTCTGGGCGATTTTATTGCCGATTTGCTGGGCCAGAAAATAAGTCTTGGTTACCACCGAGAAGACGGCGGCCGGCTCCAGTCCCACCCACCGGGAAATCACCATGATCTGGCTGGCGTTGGCAAGCTGGGTCCCAAGGCTGATGAGGAAAATATCCCGTCCGAAGACAAGGCATCGCGAAAGGACCGGAAGAGACGGGCGACCCCAACATCCGCGCCGGGGATAATGACCGGAGCGCCGGCAGGTCCGGCAATACACAAGGCCCGTCACAACGACTCCGGGCAGTCCGGCGAGGGCGAGGCTCAAAATTCCCCAGCCGGCATGAAAGCCCGCCCAAAGAAAGACGAGTCCCAGCAGGAGATTTGTGGTCATGCAAAGATTGATGACGTCCATCCTCTGGAAGGCCCACAGCGGGATTCCAAGGCTGCGCAAACAAAGGGACAGCGCGGTAGTGACCGCGAGAACCAGCAAGGTGAGCCGGAAAGGGCCCGCCAAGCTGGCCGGCAGGCGGAAAAGATCTGGGCCGAACCAAGCCAGAAGTGAGCCAAGTCCGAGGATCAGAAGGGCCTGGATCAAAAAAAGCAGTCCTCCGGTCAAGAGCAGGGCTCCGTACTGCCCCCCGTGGATGTCATCTTTTTTGTCGGCCACGACGCGGCTCACCGCGGAATACATTCCGAAATCCAGCAGCAGAAGGTAGCCGGCAATTTGCTGCGCCAAGGCCCAGGCCCCAAACTCCTCCCGGCTCAAATAGGCCAAGGCGAGGGGAACGCTCGCGGCGGTGAAAAGAATATTGGCGCCCAGGGCGAGATAGCCCGTGGCCAAGCCGCGAAGGAATTTATCCGTGCGGGATAAAATCATGAAGGAACGAGAGGGGAATGATGGGGCAACGAGGGTGCACGAAAGATGTTTTCCCAGCGGAGGTGGCAGGACAAGCTCTACCCTCTTGCCATGGGCATGGCTTGAATGAACCCTGTTCTGGACCGATTGTAGTCTTGGTGCGAATTCTGCTTGGGTCCTTTAGTATCTCTCCCTTCCTTGGGTCGGAACCCGGTCTCGGCTGGCGCGTGGCCAGTGGCCTTTCCCGCCATCACGATGTCACCGTTCTTTGCGGTGATCTCCATCGCAACGGCCCCACCCAACAGGGCCTCCCACGTCTGCGGGAGTATATCCGCGCCGGAGGGTTTCACCGCTTGAAAATTGAGTATGTTCCGCCTCCTTGGCAGGCGCGCTGGCTGCATTTCTGGCATCCGGTCCCCGGCCTCTGGCCCCTGTATTATCCTGCCTACCGTCAGTGGCAGAGAGCCGCCGAAAGGGTTGCCCGCCGTCTCCACCGGAGTCGTCCCTTCGACCTTGTCCATCAGCTCAGCTTAATTGGGTATCGGGAGCCCGGATTTTACTGGCGGATGGGAATACCCTTTTTCTGGGGGCCGATTTCGGGCTCTTCCACTATTCCAGCGCCTTTCTTGCGTGAAATGAGCGGCCTGCAAAAATGGAGATGGATGAGCCGGAACGTGTTGAATCCTTGGCAATCCCGCGGCAGTCGACGATGTCGGGCGGCGGCTCGGGTCGCCAAAAAAGTTTGGGCGGTTTCCCGGAAGGACCAGAAGATGATCCAAGGTTGGGGGGTGGAGGCGGATTTCATGTTGGAGGTTGGGGCCGATTTGGACGGACCTCCCCGAATCCGGCCGTTTACGGGTAGTCTGCAATTGGTTTGGAGCGGGCGATTTGATGCCGGCAAGGCCCTGCCGATTCTTTTCCACGCCTTACGCCTGGCAGAAGGGAAAAATCCTGCCGTGAAATTTTCCGTAGATGTGCTGGGGGACGGGCCGGAAAAAGAGCGCTGGCACAGAGAGTGGAGGCAGCTTGGCCTTCGCGCCCCAATCCGTTGGCTCGGGATGCTGCCTAGGGATGAAGCCTTGGCCGTGATGAGGCAAAAGGATGTTCTGGTCCTCACCTCCCTGAAAGAAGCCACGGCCAGCGTGACTTTGGAGGCTCTTTCCATGGGAATGCCGGTGATTTGCCATGATGCCTGCGGGATGGCAGTGGCGGTTACTCCGGCCTGCGGAATCAAGGTGCCGATGGTGGATCCCCAGACCAGTGCCGAGGGCTTTGCTGGAGCCCTGGAGAGGCTTGGGTCGGATCGCAGCCTTCTGCCCGCCTTGTCCGCGGGAGCCGGCCAGCGGGCACAGGAACTTTCTTGGAAAAATAAAATCAGCCAAATCCTGGCCGCCTACCAGGCGGCGGTGGAATTTAAGGGGAGCGGGGATGTTGCCAAGGCATGACAGGGGCGGGCATGGCGAAGGGCGGGGGAACTTCCGCAGGAACGTTCTGGGGGATCCTTTGCCGGGCCAAGGTCAAGGCAGCCGTCAGACAGAATAGATAACTCAGCGTCTCGCCGGCGGCCTCCTTCAAGCTGCCGAACAGAAACCAGTAGGTCAGGACCATCACAACCGTGAGAGTGGCGCCAAAATGCCCGCTGACGGTTTCCGGCCGCAGCGGTGTGCGCAGCAGGTAGCGCCCGCATTGGATCAGCGCCAGAAAACCGAAAACGGCCCAGACCAGAAACCCTGCATGGCCGGTCAGGTGGTGGATGTTCACCACGCCCTCGTGATGCTGACGGCGGGTAATAAAGCCCCGAATCGGGGCGTCCTTATCCTCCACTCTTTGATAGCCGACCTTCCGCCAGTATTGCTCCTGACTGAACTCCAGGTCGTCCCGCGCAAATAGAAATCCTTCCCCAAGGAAATTATCCTTGCGGAAAAATTCCGAAAAGTAGACCCGGCGAATCTCCTCGCGAAAATCAAAAGACTCTTCGGCGGCCTTCGCCATGGCCCGGTCCCATTTTCCGGGAAGGAACACCAGAGTCCGCTGGACGACAAGGGGCAGGTCAAAGAGATTGCCCTGTCCGACACAAAGTACCGCGACCCCTAAAACAACCGGAAGGACAAGAAACAGGCTGAAAATCCGAAAGGACTGCCAAACCCCAATGACCGTTACCAAGGCGAAGCGAACCAAAAAGTTTCTGAAACCTGAAATCAGCGAAAGAAGGGTCGCCAGGATAAACAAGGGAGGCCCAATCAAGATATTGGGCAGCCCCCACCAGCGAGAAAACGGCAGGTAAACCTGCAGGGCTGCGGCCAGCACATAAGCTAGCTGGCCGCATTTGTGAAAACGAAGGACAAAGCCCTCCGAGATAGCGGCGGTTTGGCTCACCCCAACCGCCTGAAAAGCCTCAACGTTCACGGCATCATAGAAACGAAAAACATAGGGGGCGACAGCCGGAATGAGGGTGCTGACCACAAACACGGCGGCATCGAAGATGTATCCGCTCAAAACATAAAGAGGCAGGCGCCTGTCATGAAGGCTCCCCGGGCGGTACATAGAGATGGCGGCAACATACCCAAGGAAGGGCAGGATACAGCCCAGGTACCCTTTTCCGCCGACCTTGCTCGAGCCGAGCAAATTAAGGCCCAGATCGCGGCCTTTGATCCAGTTGTACGCGAGAATTATGTTGATCAAAAGGAAGGGCCAAAAGATCCAGGCGGGGCCCAGCCGGATCCTGAAAGTGGGATCGGCCTTCAGCAAATACACGGAGGTCGCCACCAGCAAAAAACAGACAATTTGAAAGAGGCTGAGGCCCCCCGGGATAAAGTGGATGGTTCCGGTGAATCCCGAGGTAATTGGGAACAGGATCCACATGTTTCGGCCCAGGCGCCCCAATCCAATAAACAGAAAAAGACCGAAACAGAGGCCCAAAACCAAAACAGGATTTTCCGGAGCAATAAACACGCCCAAAACTACGGCCCCCAGAAAAAGACCTCCTTGGATCAAAATCCGGACAAGGTCTTCACTCGACATGGCCTGATTTTGGCCCCCCTCCATGGCCTTGGCAAATCTGCGCCCCGCCTTCAGGCGGGATGGCGGATGCACCCCCGCTTCTCGGCGCGGCATCTTTCTTCCTCGAGAGGGGAAGATCCGCGTGGGATAATCTCCTGACATGAAGGCTGCGGCTGGTTGTGCCCAACAAAAGTCCCTGAACCCTGGCCGGTGGGGATTCCATGATACCCCGGATCCCCTGATCCGTTACGTCCGGGATCGGCGGCAGATTCTGGCCGTCGAGCGGCTGTTGGACACGACCCGAACTTGCCCAAAGGACTGGAAAAGCGTTCTCGTGATCTGCGGGGGCGTTGGTGGGGAGGGGACGTTTCTTGCCAAACGGGGGTTTCCCATTCCCACAGTATGCGATTTTATGGGGGGACTGCTCCGAATCATGCAGACCCGGGATCCCCGCTTGCGGGGGGTGGTGGCGGATTCCGCGCGGCTGCCTTTTGCCGATGCCTCGTACGACTTGGTTTTGGTTCAGGACGGGCTGCATCATCTAAAAAATCCCCCGCTGGGGTTGGCGGAAATGCTGCGGGTGACCCGGCGAGCCATCATCGTCATCGAGCCACATGAAGGCGTGGTGGCGAGACTGATCGGCACCAAGGTGGAGAAGGACGAGGAGACCGGCGCTCTCAACTTTGTTTTTCGATGGAACCGTTGGCTTTTTACCCAAGGGGTTTCCAGTTTCTGGGTGGGTCAAGAGTTTCAGATTCAGGTTCTGCGTTTTTGGGATCATTCCACGGCAATGCTGAGGATTTTTCGGTGGTTACCGGGCGACATCCCCCGGCTACGCGCGATTCAGGTCAGCTACTGGATTTTAAAAAACCTTTTTGGTTGGGCTGGCAACATGTTTGTCGGCATCGCCATCAAAAAAATTTCCTGACCTTTGGCGATCGAACGGCGGCTGACTTGAGGCTGCTGCTCGTTGCCGAAACCTCACCGGCGGGTCCCCCAAGAGGTGCCGGACGCCTGAAAACTGACCGAACCTTGGCGGGCAGGGCAACCGTTCCCCAAGCAGCCAGGGGGCCAGTCCGTAGAGGTGTTGGGTATGGGACTCGCGGCCACGGACTACCCGCAAGGCGTCAAAACCCTGGCCTCCCTAGCCCGCCATCTTGGGGCCACCGCCGTGGGGGCGTGCAACACCCACCTCGTGGCGCTGTCTCGTTTGCGGCCCGACTTCAAGAGGGGCTTGGGTTATTTTGTTTTCCTTTTGCCGGCCGGAATGCCGCTGTTCTGGGGGATACGAAAAAAAGGGACGGAACTCGATTGATTCACGAGATGATCCAAATCTGGCCTGCCGAGGCAGCGCTCTTTATGTTGAGGGATTCAGACAATAGGCAGAAAGCGGCGGGCAACTTGGCAAGAAATCTCCCAACCCCCATCCCGCTGACTTGCCAATGCACATTAAAAGCAGATTCTATGACAAGAGATGAAGAGTTAATTTCCGGAACGGAGGTAAAATGTGGCTGCTTTTGATGTGACGATTGCTGGTCTGGGGTATGTAGGGCTGCCCTTGGCCCTGCAGTTTGCAGAGGCCGGGGCCAAAGTTCTTGGCCTGGATATCGATCCGGAAAAAGTTGGGAAACTCGGCAAAGGCGAAAGCTATCTTATGCATGTTGAAGGGGCGCGGATCCGCCGACTGACCCAATCTGGCCAGCTGACGGTTTCCACGGATTTTTCGCTCATCGCGCAAGCCGAGGCCGTGGTGATCTGCGTCCCGACGCCCCTCAATAAGAATCGGGAACCGGACCTTTCGTACATTTTAAGGACGGGAGAGGCCATTGCATCTTATTTGAAGGGCTTGGCCGGAGACCGGAAAAAACTCATCGTACTTGAATCCACCACTTATCCTGGCACGACGGACACGGACCTGCGGGAAGTGCTGGAAAAAGGCAGCGGGCTGAAGGCCGGAAAGGATTTTCACCTGGCCTTTTCGCCGGAGCGGGAGGATCCGGGAAATCCGCAAAGCCGGGTGGCGGATGTGCCCAAGGTGGTTGGAGGATTGACTCCCGGCTGCCTAGCGCGGGCGACCGAGCTGTACGGCCGGGCGGTGAAAACCCTGGTGCCAGTGTCTTCCACCCGCGTGGCCGAGGCGACCAAGTTGATGGAGAATATTTTCCGATCCGTGAACATCGCCCTCGTCAACGAGATGAAGCTCATTTATGAGGCCATGGGCATCGACGTATGGGAAGTCATCGAAGCGGCTAAGACCAAGCCTTTTGGATTCATGCCGTTTTATCCCGGACCGGGCCTGGGAGGGCACTGTATTCCCATTGACCCCTTTTATTTAAGCTGGAAGGCGCGAGAATACGGAAAGCCGACCCGTTTTATCGAGTTGGCCGGGGAGATTAATTCCTCCATGCCGGATTATGTCGTCACCAAAGTCACGGAGGCCTTGAATCAAGCGGGCAAGGCGGTGCGTGGCGCCACCATTCTCTTGCTCGGGTTGGCGTACAAAGCGGACGTTGATGACGACAGGGAAAGCCCCAGCTATGTGCTCATGGAAAAACTCGAGTCCCATGGCGCGAAGGTCATTTATCATGATCCCCACATCCCAGTGATTCGCCCCACCCGGGAGCACGCTCCCCTAGCCGGCCGGCGCTCCGTGCCAATCGATGCACCGGCGGATCTGGTTCTTTTGACAACCGCTCACCAGAGCTTTCGCGGCCATGATTTTTCCCTGCTCACCGTGCCCCTGGTGGACACCCGCAACTGCGTCACCGCTGTCCATCGTCCGACTCTTTACTTCCGGGCCTAGGGCGCCCAACCCAAGGCAGCAAACTTGATGGCAGTCAAAAAAGGACAGATGGTTTCTTTTGCTTTGAGCTCATCCCAGGCCGGCAGCATCTTGATTCGCAAGGGCCAGGAATGAGCCGCTCCTCCTTCCATGCCAATGTCCTCGGGATGTCGCTAACGGCGACAGACTATCCCCAGGCCGTACAAACTTTGGAGAGATTGGCGAAAGCGGGCCGGCCTGTGGCCGTGGCAGCTTGCAACACTCATATCATTGCGCTGGCGAGGCAGAGGGCGGATTTCCGGGCTGTATTGAAAAAGTTTGATGTACTGCTCCCGGACGGGATGCCGCTGGTCTGGGCAATGCGCAAGAAAGGGGTGGACCTAAAAGACCGAGTCTACGGGCCTTATTTCATGCAGGAGGCGATCCGCAGCTTGCCCCGGCCGTGGAAACATTTTTTTTTCGGCGGCACTGAGACCTGCCTGAGGCAACTCACCGAGGCCTGCCGGCAGATCCAGCCTGACGTCGACATTGTGGGCACCCTGTCCCCGCCGTTTCGGGCCTGGACCGAAAAAGACGAGGAGGAATTTGCGGAAGTCATCCGGAAGTCAGGGGCCGATTTTGTCTGGGTGGCGTTGGGGGGAGATCGGCAGGAGCGGTGGATTGCCAAGAATCTGCCCCGTCACGCCAAAGGGGTGTTTCTTGCAGTGGGGGATGCTTTTGAGTTGCTGGCGGGCCGAAGGGCCTTTGCCCCGGCCTGGATGCAAAAGGCTGGCCTGACCTGGCTTTACCGGCTGCTTCAGGAGCCGAGGCGGCTCCTCCCCCGGTACCTTAAATTCAACAGTCTATTTCTTTTCTACAGCCTTCGTGACCGCTGGCTGGGACCGCCCGCGGACGGGAAAAAGCGGATCGCGTTTTTGGGAATTCGCGGGATTCCTGGACGCTACTCAGGCTTCGAAACTTTTGTGGAGGAGCTGGGGCCTCGCTTGGTGGAGCGGGGCTGGGACGTGACGGTCTACTGTCGCTCCCACTTGTATCCAGAGCGGCCCCGGGAATTTCAGGGCATGAAGCTGGTGTATCTTCCGGCGATCCAGACCAAGAGTCTCGAGACAATCACCCACACTCTCTTGTCCTGCTTTCACTCGGTCCTGCACCGTTTTGACCTAGTTTACCTGTGTGGCGTGGGCAATGCGCTCACTTCCGCCATTTTGCGGCTCGGGGGAAGCCGGGTGGTCATCAACGTCGATGGCGACGACTTCCGCCGGCCCAAATGGCACTGGTTTGCCCGGTGGTGGCTGCGCCAAAGCGAGCGTTGGGCCACACGGCTGGCGGATCGCGTGATTGCCGACAACACGGCCATCCAAAAGCGGTACCAGAGGAGCTACGGCTTCACCCCGGACCTGATCGGCTACGGTTCCCCTTTGGCGGAGAGGCCGAAATCCACGGAGACTTTAAACCGGCTTGGACTCAAGGACCGTAGCTACCTTCTTTGCGTGGGGCGGATCTCCCCGGAGAATCGGGTGGACCTGCTGGTGCGTGCCCACAAAAAATCAGGCGTGAGGACACCTCTGGTCGTGGTGGGCTCCTTCGGTTATGAGACCCGGTACTACGAGGAGTGTCAGCAGGCGGCCGCTCCCAACGTGATCTTTGCCGGGCCCATTTACGGAGATGGGTATCGTGAGCTTTCTTTGCACTGTCGAATGTTCGTTTTGCCGGCGGCGATCGAGGCCACCCGCGTCGTGCTAGTGGACGAACTGGGCTTTGGCGCGGCGATCGTGTTTCAGGAGTGCCCGGCCAGCCGGGAGGTGTTGGGCGAGGCCGGCGAGCCTTTTTCCCCGGAAAAACCTGAGGACTCACTGGCGGCGGTGATCGAAAAACTGGACTCCAATGAGGAGCGCCTGGAACAGTTGCGAGCGGGGGCGCTCGCCCGGGCGCAAAACTTCTACAGTTGGGAAAGGGTCACGGACCAGTACGAGTCCCTTTTTCGAGAGGTCCTGCCGTCCGGCAAACCGGCTTAAGCCGCCCGCCAGGAGGCGATGGCTTGGTCGAGAGCCTCGGTGACGTGGGGAAGAGAGATGGCGCAGGACTGGAGCTTGGCGGTGTCGAGGACGCAAGCCGATCTGGGCGCATGGCCTTCGGCCTGGAAGGCGGCCGGATCCGCATACATTTTCCAGGAACTCTCCCGGAGGCCGGCTTTCGCAAGCCTGGTGACAATTTCGGAAGTGAGGACCGACCCGGGATTGCAGATGTTGTAAGTGCCGTAAGGGGCGCGCCGATGCCAGAGGTCGAGGGTGGCGGCGACAAACTCCTCTACTTGGGAAAGGGAGTTGCGGGCCTCGAGAATCCGGGGATAACGAATTAGCTTACTGAGTAGGTTTCGTGGTTCGTCGATGTGCCAGAACGGCATCCGCAGGCGCCAAATGTAAAGGTTGGAAAAACCCCTTAACCGCTCCTCCATCTCCGCCTTAGTGCCGCTGTAAAAACTGCAGGGCGGATGCCGGAAGGAGAAGTTGGGGGGGTCGTCCTCCCGGAAGCCGGACAGGGGATCTGCCGGGTCGCGGGAGCCGTGGTAAATGCAACCGGACGAGATCTGGGCAAGCGGCAGGGAAAGGTCGCGGCAAACTTCGGCCACGCGCACAGGGAGGGTGATGTTTCCGAAACGGCAGGCTTCATGCTGAGTCTCACAGGTGTCCACATTTGGTTTTCCGGTGAAGCCGGCGCAGTGAATGACCAAAGAGGGTTTTTGTCGGAGGCAAAAGTCACGGAGGAGGTCGGGTTGGGAGAAGTCTAAATCCTTCCGCCCGATCGCCAGATGCGGAACACTCTTTTTTTGGAGATGACGTAGAAAAAAACCGGCCAAGTAACCGGTTTTCCCAAGAAGAAGAATACGTTGGCTCACAAGTCTTGACCTCCGGGGCGGCCGAGAAGCCCTAGGCAAAGCCGTTTGGCGACTTCCGAAAGATTGGAGGGGTTGAAGCCGAAGGTGCAAAGGAAGCGCTTGGCATTGCCTGGGAGGTAAAGGGGAAGGTGGCGGGGGCGGGGAGACGCGATGCAGGTGAAGGCCAGATTTTGGAGCAATGTACCGAATTTCTTGAAATGGACGACGTCGGCGGGAGGTGGAAGGCGGGAGGTGGAATCCGGTGGAGCGTGGGTGACGGTGACAGAGGGCTCAGCCCAGGCGTGGGAAGTAGCGGAAAGGCGGAGGGAGAATTCAACGTCGTCGCCAAAGGCCACCATGTCGGAGCGGGGTGGGCCGGCCCGGAGCCATGTCTCTCTTTTGATCAAAAGACAGGGGCCGATGCACCAGGCCATCGGGTAGCCGCGGGGCGCCAAGGTCCGGGCCATTTCCAGGTTTTGACCCACACCACGAAAAGCCTGAGCCAGCGGCCAGGAGATGGGCTCGGGAACTTCCTGAAGTTTGCCGGTTTGGTCGACCAAGAATGGGGCGACCGTGCCGGCGGAGTGTTTGGCGCCAGAGGCCAGCAGGGACTCCAGATCTTTGGTTGAGAGGATGGCGTCATCATCGGCAACCAGCAGATGGGTTAGGTCAGGAAATTTTTCGAAAGCGACTTGGCCGGCGGCGGCGAGCCCGCCGCCAAATCCGAGATTTTTTCCCGGGGAAACGAGTTCGCAATGGAGAGGGCACTTTTTGGACGCCTCGATGGTGGCAGGATCGGGGCCGTTGTCGCAGACCACAGCGGCGAGGGGGCGAATTGACTGGCGGTGGAGAGATTCGAGCAGGCGGGTGAGGAGATCGGCGCGGAAGCGGGTGGCGACGAGGGCGATGACGCGAGGATGGTCAGGCACGGCTTAAGAATGGACGATTTGAGATGAAGATGAAGATTAAGATGAAGACCGATTGGGAATTGAGAACTGAAGGACAACAGGCAATTTTAAACCTGTGAGCGAAAGAGTGATCCGAGTGGCGCTGGATGCGACGGCGATTGGGCGTGGGAAGACGGGGAATGAGACGTATCTGGCGGGATTGCTTGAGGGATGGAAGGAGGCCAAGCCGGAGGGAGTGGAGATGTGTCCGGTATTGAGTGGGCCGTCGACGATTTGGACGCAGAGGCCTGCGTCGCTACAGGCCCAGAAGGCTGGGTTTTTCAAACGACATCTGGTGGAGCTACCAAAGGCGCGGAGGGAGCTAAAAGCGGATCTGTATCACGGGGTGTATTGGGTGCAGCCTTGGGAAAAGGAGCCGTTTGTCGTCACGGTTCATGATCTCTCGTTCCTAGAAAACCCAGATTGGTATCCCTCGGGACAGGCATGGTTTTACAATCAGCTGATTCGGCAGGCGGCGAGAAAAGCGCGAAAGGTGATCACGGTTTCGGAGTTCTGCCGGGCGGAAATCGCGGAGAGGTGGGATATCCCAGCCGACCGAATCGAGACCACTTACGAGGCGGCCCGAAGCCTGTTCAAGCCGGGCAAAAAGAAAAGGAGCGGGCCTCCGACGATCCTGTTCGTGAGTGCGATTCATCCGCGAAAAAATCTGGGCCGCCTGATCCGCGTGTGGGAGCGACTCAGGTCGAACCGCTTTCCGGATCTTCGGCTCAAAGTGGTGGGACCGGCCGGCTGGTCGGCGGGTTCGGATCTGCGGGCACTCAAGTCGGCCGTGGCGAAGGGAGGCGCGGAGTGGCTGGGATCCCAGACTGACGAGGAGCTGAAGGAGGCGTATCAAACGGCGACGATGCTGGTGTACCCGTCGCTTTATGAAGGGTTTGGGCTGCCGCCGCTGGAGGCGATGGCGTGCGGATGCCCGGTGGTCTGTTCAAAGACAGCTTCGTTACCGGAGGTGTGTGGGGAGGCGGCGGAGTATTTTGACCCAACCTCGGAAGAGGAAATTTCGGCCAAGATTTCGTTTTTATTGGGGAGTGAGGAGAGGCGGGAGGAGTTGAGCCGGGCGGGAATCGCGAAGGCGGGGGAGTATTCGTGGGAGAGGATGGCGGAGGAGACTTCGACGATCTACCGAAGGGCCTTGGA
>JBBAWG010000013.1:14181-16692 GCA_040397305.1 Methylacidiphilales bacterium
CCTACCAAGCTTGGATTTGCGGCCATAGAGGCGGGACGATAGTTTAAAGCCATGTCCGCTGAGACAGAAAAGATGCAGACGAATCCGCAGTGGTTGTCCCGCGGTTTATGGGCGGAGGGGGTAGCAGCGGTTGCCTTGATGGTCGGGCTTTTCGGGCTCATTCCCTATAATTTCGGCTTTGAGAGCCAGCCGGTGCCCGTCTTCACCATGTTGAAGCGGTTTTGGACGGCTCCAGAAATGGCCGACTGGCACCACGGGATGATGGTGCCGTTCATCTCTTTCGGCCTGGTGATTTATCAGTGGAAAGACTTACAGAAAGTTTCGATCCGGCCATGTGTTTGGGGGGCAGGAGTCGTATTGGCCGGGTTGGGCCTGTACTGGATCGGCTACAAGGTTGATATCACAATTGTGGGCTTCATGTCCCTCCAGCTGATGATCGGCGGGCTGATTCTGTGGCTGTTGGGATGGGATATGATGAAGGCGCTCGCCTTTCCGTACATGTTCCTGATGTTCGCCTATCCGTTCTACTTTCTCGACAACATCATCTCGTTTCCGTTGCGCGGGGTGATGTGCCAGTTGTCGCAGGGATTTCTGAATCTGATCGGGGTGGACACGATGCGGGTGGGAACGGCACTGGTTTCGGCACCGGACTACGCGTCCGGGCTCAAACAGGGAGAGCGATTTGCCTTGGACGTGGCCAATCCCTGCAGCGGCATTCGCTCGCTTTTCGCCCTGATGATGGTGAGTGCGCTTTACGCGCACCTGACCCTGGGAAAAACCTGGCAGAAGCTTGCCCTCTTTGCGTTATCTCCAGCGCTCGCGGTGGCGGGCAACTTTGCCCGAATGCTCATGCTCACCTTCGGCACCATTCTGTTGGGGAGCGGGGTGGCGATCGGGACGGAAGAAAATCCCACGACCTATCACATGGCGGCAGGGTTTTTTGTCTTCGTGGTGGCGTTGGGCGGGATGGTGGCGGTGGGGTGGGTGCTGCAAGGGGGATTGGCCAAAGCTTGGAAAAAGTGGAATACGCCGGTGGAAATTCCAGGGGCGCCCAAGTCGTGAGCGTCACCCCGGCGAAGCCAAACGTGGAGAGTCCGGCTACCCAGCCGCCACCGAGGCCGGGAACGATCGGACGGATCGCGGCGTTGGTGATCTTGGGCGGGGCGACCGCGGCTTTTTGTTTGCTGACGCCCTCCCCCAACACTTCGCCGGTAGCGGGAGTGATCATGGACCTACCGGAGACCCTTGGGGGTTTTAGCGGCAAAGTGATTGCGGCAACGCCGGGGGAGATTGCCACCCTGCCGGCGGACACCCAGATCGTGCGGCGGGAGTATCTGGATTCGGCCGGGGACCGAATCATGGCCTCGATTGTGCTCAGTGGCGGGGAAAAGCGGAGCATCCACCGGCCTGAGGTGTGTCTGCCGGCGCAGGGCTGGAGCATGCGGGGCGGAAAGGTGGAGGAGGTGGATCTGGCGGACGGGGGAGACCTCCAGGTGATGAACCTGAGTCTGGTGAGGGACGTGGAAGTAGGGCCGGGGGACCGGCGCAAGTTGTACGCGAACTACTTTTACTGGTTTGTCGGGAAGGATGTGACCACCCCTCACCACTGGAGCCGGGTTTTCCTGACCAGCTATGACCGCATTACCAAAAATCTCAATCATCGCTGGGCCTACGTGATCGTGATGTCGATCGTCACGGAGGGTTTTTTGCCGCTGGGCAAAAATGAGGCCCAGACGGTGCAGATGCTGAAGGAGTTCACCGCGGAGATCGCCCCGACCTTTATGCGCAAGGAAACCTTATCCTCCGCCGACTGATTTCCGTCTTGCGGGCGCGGGCGGCGGGCGGGAACCTTAATGTTTTCCCAACCAAGAAAGGACCCTGAACCATGAAACACCTCCGCAAAATCCTCCTCGCCGCCCTGATGGCCGGCTTCGCCCTGCCCGCTTCGGCAGAAGACCTCGACAAGCTCGTGCCCGATGCCGCCGAAATTTTCGGCCGTTTCAAGCGGGAGGACCTGATCAACATGGGTTTGGTCAAGGATGCCAAAGGCATCGTCATTTTGAACTACACGGGGTTTGCTATCGGCATCGGGGGCACAGGAGGGGACGGTATCCTTTTCGCCCGCAAGGATGACGGCAGCTGGACCGGTCCTTGCGCGATCACCACCGACGGCGGATCTATCGGAATCAAAGTGGGCGGCTCGGACAACGATGTGGTGGTGCTCCTCATGAAGGCCGGCGTGGTCAACCGTTGGGCCAAGGGGGATCACTTTGCCAGTGCATCGGCCTCTGCGGTGATGGGACCCAAGGGCGGTGAGGCGGTGGATGCCAGCATGAAGGACCGGGATTTCAACGTGTACGTCTGGAACAAGGGAGCCGAGCTGGGCGTGAGCTTCGGAGGCTTTGACGTAAACATCAACGATGAGGCCAACGCGGACTACTATGATAAGCCCGCCATTTCGGCCGAGGACATCATCAGCGGGAAGGTGGAGGTGCCGGCCGGCAAGAAGGA
>JBBAWG010000013.1:16792-41911 GCA_040397305.1 Methylacidiphilales bacterium
AAAAAAGCCTATGAGGATTTCAAAGAAAACCTCGAGGACCTCAAGGACATCCGCAGTGATATCAAGGACCGCGTCGAGAAGGTACGGGATCTTCAGGGAACACGCATCGCGGCCTGGACCAAGGAGGTCTCGGGGATGACCGACAAGGACATGCGGAAGCTGACCAACGATCAGATCGACAAGGCCAAGGCGGATTTCGACGCGCTGGACAAACAGATGCGGGAGGTGGGCGGTGATGCCAACGACCTGACCGCGTTGTTGGAGGATCTAAAAAAGTATTTCGACTCCTCCTACTCGGCGGATTCGGTCAAGACCGCCGCTCCGATGATCGACAAGGCCCGCAGCTCCGGCCGGGACATGCAAAAGTCCGTTGATGGCCTGCGCGACGCCATTTACAAAAACAAAAAAGAGGTGAAGGGCACGGCGGGCCAGTAAGCCAAAGCCTGTTTTAGCCCAAGGGCGAGATCACGAGAGTGATCTCGCCCTTGGTGTTTTCACCGAACTTCGCGGCCGCCTCGGCGGGGGCGCCCACGAACACTTCCTCGAATTTTTTGGTCAACTCCCGGCAAACGGCGATCCGGGAATCGGCAGGGAGAACCTCCGCGGCTTCGGCTAAAGCGCGGGTAATGCGGTGGGGGGACTCAAAGTAGACGGAGGTGTGGTCGCGGGCAGCGGCGGCGGCCAGCTCCTTTTTTCGTGGGCCAGGTTTCGGCGGAAGGAAGCCGCCAAAATAAAAAGGGAGCGCGGGAAGGCCGCTGGCCACGAGGGCATGAAGGACCGCGGAGGGGCCGGGGATGACCTCCACGCTGAGGTTTTCGCGGCGGACAGCGCGGATGATCCGTTCGCCGGGATCGGAGATGCCCGGCATGCCGCCATCGGTGACCAGCGCGATGGTTTGGCCGGCGCGGAGCCGGTCCAGCAGGCCAGCCTCGCGGGATGCCTCGTTAAACTTCTGGTAGCTGAGAAAGGGCTTTTTCAGATTGAGATGCTGAAGGAGGAGACCCGTCCGGCGGGTGTCTTCGGCAGCCACAAGATCGGCGGCGGCGAGGGCTTCGCGGGCGCGGGAAGACAGGTCGCCCAGATTGCCGATGGGAGTTCCGATGACGATCAGGCGGCCGGGATTCACGGAATTTAGATTAAGATTAAGATTAAGATTAAGTAAGTTTGAATGTTGAGGTAGCGCTCCTATGGCTACGGGACTTAATCCTCATCTTCATCCGTATCTACTCGCGCGGCGCGCGGGTCGCTGCCGCGCTTGGACTCGAACCAAGAACACCCACATCCAGAGTGTGGTGTGCTACCAATTGCACCACGCGGCAATCCTCCAAAGCATACCGGCGGGGGGCTTTGGATCAAGAATAGGTGGTTTACGTGTGCGGTTACGTTGACGAGGGTTTGGACTGGTGGAGTTCGACGGTGCGGGTGGGGAAGGCGAATTTGAAGCCGGCCCGGTCACAGGCCTCGCGGGCCACCAGATGGGCGGTGGTGGTGTCGCGCATAAATTCGTTGCCGTCGCGGTAAGCGGTCCGGAGAGAGAAGCGGATCTTTTGCGCACTGTCGCCGAATTCAAAAAAACGCCCGACCGGGTCGGCGCCGGGAAATCTCTTTTCGAGGGCCGCGCAGACGAGCCGAATGATTTCCTCAAGCTTGGAACGGTCGTAATCGTAGAGAAGTCCAACCTCCACCGACAAGAGGGAGAGGCCCTCGTTGGAAGTGAGGCGGCGGACCGGGTAGTTCACCAGCTGGGTGTTGGGAATGGTCAGGAGTTCCCCGGACAGCGCCTCCAGGCGGATGCTGCGCAGCCCACGTTCCCGGACAAAACCGTCGTATTTCTCGAAGGCAATCCGGTCGCCGGTGCGGAAAATGCGGTCCGCCAGGATGGCGAAATACCCCAGCACATTGGAGAGGGTTTCCTTGGAGGCGAGGGCCAGGGCGCCTCCCAGAAAGCCGGCGGCGGTGAGAAGCCCCAGAATCTTGACGCCAAGGTTGTCGAGGATGATGACCGCGGCGATGAAGAGAATGATGCCGCGGAAAATCCGGGTCATGACCTTGTGGATCTCGGTATCGGTGGCGAGCTCCTCGGAGAAAAAGCTTTTGCGGGCGATCCCCACGAGCAGATCCGCCGTTCGGATGGAGGCGCCCACCGCGACGATGATCATGACCAGCCGGTAGAGGCTGCTTTTGAGGGGCCAGAACCAGGCGGGCAGGTGGGTGAGGACATCGAGGCCGCGATCCAGTGCGGTGTAAAAAATTGCGGAGCCAATCGGCCAGCGGAGGGCGTAGAGCCAATCGGTGAGGCCTCCGGGGTACCTCCCGCGCAGCCAGCCCATGCCCCAGCGGGAAGCGAAGAAAGCTGCGACTCCCAGGGCGACGATGGCGGAGCAGACCGCGATTTGTTCGAGGGTGAGATGGCGGGCCGCCTGGACCAGGCTGAGGGCGGCCTGATCCGGGGGAGGAGTCCCCTGAAAGAGGGTGGGGGAGTTGGTGGGCGTCACTTCGTCCAGAGGCGCCAGGCGGCGTACACGAGGAAAACGGCAAAGGCCCGGCGGGCAAACAGTTCGGGGATTTTCTGGATAAAGAAGGAGCCGAGGATTGCCCCAACCATGCCGGTCACGGCGCAGGCGGCGGCAATCCGCCAGTCCACCGTGTTAAGTTTCCAGCTGGTGGCGGTGCCGGCCAGGCTGATGGGGATGATCAGGGCTAGGGAGGTACCCACCGCCACGTGGAAGGGGACCCCGCAAAGGAGAATGAGGGCGGGGACAATGATGGTACCGCCCCCGATGCCAAAACAGCCCGAAGCGAAACCCGCCAAAAGGCCAATGGCGGCAAAGATCAAGGTTTGGGTGGTCATGGCCGACGACTTTTTCTCCCCGTCTGAGGCTTGGCAAGCCGGATCCGGGACGCTTTCGCAGGCTTGCCAAAGGGGAACGGTTGCCCTTACCTCACATTTCTATGTTAAAACGTAATCTTTCCATTTTATCCCTCTTGATAGCGGTGGTCCTGGCGGGCTGCGCGGTCAAGGATCCCGCCAACCCCCGTTTTGTCGTGGCCGAAGGCCGCGGTATCAAGATCACCCGGGCCCAACTGGACGGGGAGGTGAACCGGGCCCTGTTGAATTTCAACCTGTCCCGGGACAAGGTCCCGGCCCCCCAGCTGGCTTCCCTCGAGGTGAATATTCTCAATCAGATGATCAACCGGCAGGTGGCCCTGGCGGAGGCCCGGAAGTCCCCCATGACTAATGCAGCCACTCAAGCCAAGGAGCAGCTGGAGCGGATGAAGAAGAATTTCCCGACTCCCGAGGCGTTCCAAGAGCAGCTGACCAAGGCCAAGACGACCGAGGCGGAGATGCTCAAGGAGATCGAGCAGAAGATGGAAGTCGATAACCTGATGCGGGCGCGAGTGGAGCCGAACCTGGCGGCCCCGTCCGACGAGGAAGTGCAGAAGTTTTACAACGAAAACCCCAAGCTCTGGCAGCGCAATGAAACCGTGCGCGCCCAGCATGTTCTGGTGAAGGTGGACGCGAACGCGGATGCGGCCACCAAGGCCGCCAAGAAGAAGGCGGCCGAGGACGCCTTGGCCCGGGTGAACAAGGGCGAGCCGTTCGAAAAAGTGGCCCAGGAAGTTTCTGATGATCCCGGCAGCAAGGCCCGGGGCGGGGAACTGCCTCCTTTCAGCAAGGGCCAGATGACGCCCAAGTTTGAGGAGACTGCCTTCAGCACGCCTCCGGGGAAGGTCAGCAAAGTCATTGAGACCCCTTTCGGATACCACTTCATCAAGGTGAAGGCCAAGGAAGCGGCCAAGACGCTCAAATTGGATGAGGTGAAGAATGAGATCTCCGCCCATTTGCGCCGGCTCAAGCAAGGCGAGGCCACGCGGCTCCTGCTTGAGGACCTGCGGAAGGATGCGAACGTCAAAATTCTCCTGCCGCCCCCCCCGGCTCCCGCGCCGGTCACGGCGACCACTCCGCCGGTGCAGGCCCCGCCGCTTCCGCCGACCGAGCCCGCCAAGAAATAAGGCAGCCGGGCTTGCCCGGATGAGTTCTCCAGCACCCGCCCCCTCCGGGAAACCGGTGCCTTTCGAGCCCAAGTTCGACGGGCAAGGATTGATCCCTGCGGTCGCAGTGGATGCGGTTACCCAAGAGGTCCTCATGACCGCCTATATGAACCGGGAAGCCTTGGAAGTGACCCGGCGCACAAAAAAAGCGACATTTTATAGCCGCTCCCGGCAGAAGCTCTGGGTGAAAGGCGAGAGTTCGGGGAATTTTCTCGAGGTGGAGGAGATCCGGGTCGACTGCGATCAGGACTGCCTAGTGATCCGGGTGCGGTTACCCGTGGGCGGGGCGGCCTGCCACACGGGAGAGCGCAGCTGCTTTTACCGAAAGCTCAGTCTGACGGGTCCGGCAGAATTGAAGCGGATTGATTAGGGCGAGCGGCCAGCAGCACTTCGAACCAGTTCCAGGAATACTTTTTCTTCGCCGGCTACGTTGGCTTTGGACCCCGTCAGCTTCGCGATGACCAATCCATCGGGAGACTCCAGAATTGCCCCGAGGACCAGGCTGTTCGGCGTTTCCCTGGTGGGCCCCCCGGGAACCCCGCCCTTCATGGTGCCGCTTAATTTCACAAGGGTGAGAGGGATGGCCGTGTCTGTGGGGGTTTGTATCTCGGCGGGAGAGTCCTGCGAAATAAACTGGGCCTGCCAGCGATCCACATTCGCCTGAACGGTGCCGCCCGCGCCTGGGGGAAAACGGGTGAAGGTGATGAGAAGAGGCGTGCCGGAAGATTTTTTTTCGAGCTGGGCCACGCGGACACCATCAGCTGGCCGCGAGTAGATCCACCCCTCTGGCCGGTCAAAACGAACCGAGCCAATGCGAAAAGCCACCGGCTGGGGTGGGGGAGTTTGGCCCAGGATCTCCAGTGCTCCGAAGATCAGCAGAAGGGAAAGAAGGGCGGTTCTCATCCCTGCATCCGGCGGGTCCATTCGTCCAAGGCCACAGGCCGGCATTGGAGTAGCCGATCGTATTCGGTCTGAATCCGCTGTTGGTTCCAGTCGGGATGATTGGCTTTGAGAAACTGGAGCATCCAGGAACGTGCCAGGGTGCGGTCCTGGGGGGTGAGCCGGGCAAACTCCCGGCGGTAGAGCAGTCCGTTGAGACGGCTGAAAAAAGGGACCGAGGCCATATCAGGAGGATTTTTTACGGAACCAGCCGGCGATGGCGCCAGCCAAGGAGCCGAAAACGAGGGTGAGGATCAAGGCGCGGGGACCGCCGCCGACGAATTCCCGGTAATAGGCTGGGGCATCCTCGGTGAGAGGGTAAGGGACGGCGGTAAAAACGGCCCCGGGGATGCTGTAGAGAAAGCCGATGAGGGCGCCCGTGACCACGCGACGGCCGAAATCCGGCAGAAGGCCGACCAGAAGACCGATGGAAGCGTAGGTCAGGAAGAGCCCGCCGGCGAAACCGGCGGCTGCGGCGGCGGGTAAACCTTGGAACCAAGGACCGATGGCCGTCAGGAGGCCAAACCCGGCTCCGGCGATGGCGGCGCGAACATCCACTGGCATGGGATGATTTTGCCCGGTTCACGAAAACGGCCGAGAGAAAAAAGCTTGCGGGTTTTTTGACGTTTGCCGTCGAAAACGGAAAAAAATTCCAAGGAAACTCGACAGGCCCAAGGCTTGGCGCGGAACATGGGGGGATGGAAAGCGACGTGGTCTGGGTACGGCGTCGGGACGAGCTGTTGGCCAAGCTGGCGGCTCGGGCAGCAAGCTGTCCGGGGCTTTATCCGTTCCGCGAGATGGCCGATTTTCTGCGGGTGGCGCAGGACCAGGCGGGCGAGAAGGCCGAGTCCGTCTGCCATTTTTTGGAGGTTATGTGGCGGAGGCCGGAGGAGGCAGTGCAGCTGAATGCGCAAAGCTTGATTCGGAGAGGGCAAGGATTGAAACACAAACCGACTGCTGCAGAGATAACGATGAAAGGGGTTCAGGGTTTCAAGGCATAAGGGGAGTTGGAAAGTGGAAACCGGAAAAGGGTTTGGACCTCTGAGGCAAGGGAAGGCGTCGTTCTTTTGCAAAAATAAGTAAAAAGCGATTTAGGAATCGCTGGTCAACGGACTGCAGGATGGTCAACTGGTAGTGCACCAGACCCATGAGGGACACTATAAGTTCGTCTTCGACGCCAACGGATCCGGAGTTGCCCTTTGGCAACAAGGCTTCCACGACCGGAAGCTCGTCAGGGGATCCGGAAGTTGTCGTGATCAAAGGGCCGCCCAGGCCTGCGGGCTACACTTCCCCTTTGGAGTCTGTGCAGGAGGAAAAAAACGAAATGAATGGATCCACCCCCGCCGCCCTGAACGTCAAACGCAGCATCGATCGCCAACGCAAGGAGCAACGCGCCGTCACCTCGATCCTCAGCGGGGTCGGCTTGGGTCTGCTGCTGATCATCGGAGGCTGCGCCACCCTCTCTGCTTTCGGTGGCTACGTGCTCTGGAAGCAGATCCAGCAGCAAAGCGTGACGGTTTCCCAGATGGAGCAGAAAATTAACAAGGATTTGGCGGAGTTGCAGGCGCGGGATGCCGAGTTGGCGAGCGGTTTGGATTCGGCTGGAGCGCAACTGGCGAAACAGTTGTCCTCCCTTGAGCAGATCAAGTCCCAGGTGAGCCGCCATGACAAGGACGTCTCCACCCTGAAACAGCGGCTTTCCATGGTCGAAGGTGACTCCGGCGACCGGCGGCGCTAAAAGCAGGCATGATTAGCCGGGTCGAACTCCGAAGAATTGCGCATGAGTGGCGCACCCGCTTGCAACGGGTGCAGCAGATCCTTCAGCCCAGCGAGTGGGCGGTGGATGACTGGAACCGATTTGCGCGAGCTCTCACCCAGATGGTTCGAGCCTATGGTTCGACCTGGAAGGAAGGAGATAGCACCTTTTGGGACGTGCGCTGGACTTTGCAGGACGGGGGCGAGTTAATCTGCCAGACGGAGGTAGCGGGCGATGGGCGTCAGACCTTGGTGGTGGCCCAGACCGGGGGTTTCGCCGAGGGGCTCGAAAACTACACCTGGTTTTACGGCGAATTCGGGCAAACCGGCGACTTTTTGGGAAATCCCTACTGGGTGGACGGAACGTGGAAGGAGGCTTTAGCCATGATGATGCTGCCCCAACAGGCCGCGGCTGGTTTCTATCTGAGCGGGGGCAATGTTGGAGCTACGGCCATGATCGAGGCCAAGGCCTCTCACGCCTAAACCTCTGACAGGCATAAGTTTAAGAATTCTTGTTCTAAGGCCTCTCGTCTGCCATGATGGCTCCTTGAAAGGAGTACGGCGGGAGGTTTTCCTGAGAGGCGCGCAGATCCGGTTTCCCTGATCGATTCAGATCAATTTCGGATCCTTAAAGCCGCGCCGATTCATCCCGCAGACCTAACCGAGAGCCAAAAGCACCTCACTGGGGCAGGACGAACCAGGCGGCTGAACCAAGCTGCCGCGCCTCCCCCAACCGGACGCCGTTCGTCCGGGCGGTCCGCATGGGCCATTCCTTCCCGCCGACACAAAACAACATGAGCTATGATTCAAACCAAGGGCGCCGCTCGGGCGGCGGGCCTCACGAGCGCCGGCGTAGGCGCCATCATCGTCACGGCAGCAGCCGGGGCGGTTTCCGCCAAGAATCCCGCGGAGGCGGGGGCAGAAGCCAATCCAAGGGCGGCTTCTGGGGATGGCTGAAGAAATTGTTCGGCCTGAATGGCGGTTCCACCCGCCAAGACTACAACCGGGGAGAGCAACGCCCGGCCCGCACGGAAGGACAACCGCGGACCCCGCGGGGCCCCCGGACGGCGCCGCCGCAGGAGGTTCTGACCCCGCGTCTTTACGTGGGCAACCTCTCTTATGACGCCTCCGAGAGCGACCTTTTCGATCATTTCGGGAAGGTCGCCGGAGTGCGCAACGTGGAGATCGTCCGCGATAAGGGTTCCAATTCGAAGGGCTTCGGCTTTGTCGAAATGCAGACCCTGGAAGGCGCGCAGGATGCAGCGAAAAAGTTGCACGACTCGGAGTTCATGGGCCGGCTGATGATCGTCAACGGTGCCAAGTCGATGGGCGAGCGGCCGGAGCGCGGGCCGCGCCGGGATGACCGCGGTGGTCCCCGGGCGGAGATTGAAGAAGGCGAGCGGGCGGGACGTAGCGAAGGAGACTTCGACTACAACCGCGGCCCCCGCAATCCCAGCTTCGACTAAACGTTTAAGGATGTGCCAGGGTGCGCCGGGACTTCCCACGGGAAGCCCGGCCGCCCTCGGCCAGCCAGCGGTTCACCGCAGCCAGATAGGCGCGGGCGCTGGATTCAATCACATCGGTGGCAGCGGCCCGACCGCTTGAAGGCTCGGACTTGGTGTCGAAGCGGACATTCAGACTCACTTCCCCGACGGCATCCTTGCCCTCGGTGACGGCGCGGACCTGATAATCCACCAGGTGGCCTTTTAGACCGGTGATCCGGTCGATCGTCTTCAGCACGGCATCGACGGCGCCATCTCCCGTGCCGGCGATGGAAAGGCTTTTCCGCCCGTGACGCAGGGTAATTTTGGCCGCGGGCTTTTCCCCAATGCCGCAACTCACCGATAATTTTTCCAGCGAATAGGTTTCCCGGGCGACCTGGATCTGGGCACCCACGAGGGAGACGAGATCGTCGTCATAAACAAACTTCTTCCGGTCCCCGATTTCCTTGAAGCGGGTGAACACCGCCTGCAACTCGGCCGGCTTGAGGGCGTAGCCCAGATGTTTGAGGCGGGAAGCCACGGCGGCACGACCGCTGTGCTTGGTAAGGGGCAGTTCCGTTTTGCCCCAGCCCACTTCTTCCGGGTCCATGATCTCGTAAGTTTCCCGTTTTTTAAGGATGCCGTCCTGATGGATGCCTGAGCTGTGGGCGAAAGCGTTCAGGCCGACAATTGCCTTGTTGCGGGGAATGGGGAAGCTGCAGGCGGCGGAGACGAGCCGGGAGGTTCGAACAATCTCGCGCGTCTGGATCCCGGTGGTCAGATCGCCGAGGGAGTCGTGCCGGGTGCGTAGGGCCATGACAATCTCCTCGAGCGCGGCGTTGCCGGCCCGTTCGCCGATGCCATTGAGGGTACACTCAATCTGACGCGCGCCGGCGAGGGCTCCGGCCAGCGAGTTGGCCACGGCGAGGCCGAGATCGTTGTGGCAATGAGTGCTGAAGACAGCGTTTTCAGAACCCCGGGCACGGGCGATGACCTCGTGGAACATCCGCCCGTACTCGTCCGGGGTGGCGTAGCCGGTGGTATCCGGGAGGTTGATGGTGGTGGCGCCGGCTTCCAGGGCGGCCTCGACAACCTCGACGAGGAAATCGATCTCCGTCCGGGAGGCGTCCTCGGGGGAGAACTCCACATTGGCCGTAAACTTTCGCGCACGTCGCACGCCCTCCACAGCGAGGCGCAGAATCTCCCCACGGGCCTTGCCTAGTTTGAACTCGCGGTGAATTTTGCTCGTGCCGAGAAACACGTGGATCCGGCCCTGTTTGCCGGCGGGCTTGATGGCGGCGCCCGCGGCGTCGATATCGGCCGGGACACAACGAGCCAACCCGCAAATGACGGGGCCACGCACCGTGCGGGCGATTTCCCGGACAGATTCAAAGTCTCCCTGGCTGGCGATGGGAAAGCCGGCCTCGATAATGTCGACGCCGAGGCGGGCCAACTGGCGGGCGACCTCCAGTTTCTGCCGCTGGGTCATGGCCGCACCGGGGCACTGCTCGCCGTCGCGCAGCGTCGTGTCAAAAATGAGGATCCGGTCGCTCATCCGATCACCCTAGCCCGAACCGAACCGATTTGCATCTCCGAGAAATGAGGAGATAGGAGTTAGCAAATAGGAGATAGGGCTGTTCGTGGACGGCTACTTGAACGCCTAGGGGATGAGCGGAACGCCAGACTAGAATTCTGGCAGGCCACTTGCATCGCAAGTGGCCTGCCGAAACCCGAGACCTCAGTACGCCGCTTGGGCGCCCTTGAGATTCCGGCGGCGGATCCAGGGCATGAGGGCCCGGAGACGCTGGCCGGTCTTTTCGATCGGATGCTTCTCTCCCTGCTTGAGCAGACGGTGGTACCGTTTCATGCCCGTCCGGCTCTCCTTGACCCATTCGCGGGCAAATTTGCCGTTGCGAATTTCCTGCAGAACGCCCTGCATGGCCTTCTTGGTGCGGGCGTCGACCACGCGGGGACCGCGGGTGACGTCGCCGTACTTGGCGGTTTCAGAAATAGAGAAGCGCATGCCGGCGATCCCGGCCTCATTGATGAGATCGACGATCAGTTTCAACTCATGAAGCACCTCGAAGTAGGCGACTTCGGGCTGGTAGCCGGCCTTCACCAGCACCTCGAAGCCGGCCTGAATGAGGGCGGAGGTTCCGCCACAAAGGACGGCCTGCTCGCCGAACAGATCGGTTTCGGTCTCCTCCTTGAAGGTGGTCTGAAGGACGCCCGCACGGGTGGCGCCGATACCCCGGGCCCAGGCCAGGGCAATGGCCCGGGCTTTCCCGGAAGGGTTTTGCTGCACCGCGAAAAGGGCCGGCACGCCGCGGCCCTCCTGATACTGCCGGCGCACGATGTGGCCGGGGCCTTTGGGGGCGACGAG
Organism: Methylacidiphilales bacterium; assembly: GCA_040397305.1. Lineage (GTDB taxonomy): Bacteria > Verrucomicrobiota > Verrucomicrobiia > Methylacidiphilales > Verrucolacustridaceae > Verrucolacustris. The sequence goes on from JBBAWG010000013.1 coordinate 27,404, forward strand.
GATCACGTCGACGTTTTTGGGCGGGCGGACGGTCTTGTAATGAATGGCAAAACCGTGGCTGAAGAGCAGGCACTGGCCCTTGCGGAGGTTCGGGGCAATGTCCTTCTCATAAACCGAGGGAATTTTGAGATCGGGGACAGCGACGAAAATGACATCGGCGCCACGCACCGCCTCGGCGGTGGGGAGAACCTTGAAGCCATGCTTTTTGGCGACAGGAATGGATTTGCTGCCCCGGTAGAGGCCGATGGTGACGCGGACGCCGCTGTTCTTGAGGTTGAGGGCGTGGGCGTGGCCTTGCGAGCCGAAGCCGATCACGGCCACCTTCCTGGTTTTCAGGGGTGCGAGGCTGGCGTCTGAGTCGTGATAGATGCGGGCGGGCATGGGGGGTGTCTCCTTTGGGTTGGGGTGGAAATGGTTTAGCGGCGGGGCAGAGCGATCCGGCCAGTCCGGCTTAGTTCCAGGACGCCGAAGGGTTTCATCAGGGCGAGAAACTTGTCGATCTTGCTCTCATCCCCCGTCACCTCAATGGCGAGGCTGGCGGACTGCACATCCACGATTTTGGCGCGGAAGATATCGCAGATCTGCATGACCTCGGGCCGGGTGGAGGAGCTGGCCTTCACCTTGAGTAGAATGAGTTCCCGGTCGATGACGTCCCCGTCCTTGAAGTCGTACACCTCAAGCACGTCGACCAGCTTCTTCAGCTGTTTGACCACCTGCTCCAAAACCTGATCGTTGCCGACGACCACGATGGTCATCCGGGAAATCTTGTCGTTCTGGGTGGGGCCGACGTTGAGGGTGTCGATGTTGAAGCCGCGCCCGCTAAACAGGCCGGCGATCCGGGTGAGCACCCCGAACCGGTTCTGAACCACGACAGAAATGGTGTGACGCATAAGGGAAGATGTTGAACTGGAAAGAGTAGCGGCGAAACCGCTGCAGGGTCAAATCGAAAGCCCCGAACCGGAATTGCGGAGGCGGGCCAGCTCCGTGGACTGTTGCTCAAGCTGTTTTTTGGCCTGGGCCAGGTCGGTTTCCAGCTGGCGGATGCGAAGTCTCAGGGCGGCATCAAAAGCGGGACTGGCCGCGGGGGCGGTGGGGATTGGCTCAGCGGCTTCCTCCAGTTTGATCGTGCGGCTTTTCAGTTTGGCATCCCGGCGGCGCCGGATTTCGTCCAGGAACTCGGTGACGGTAAAGCTTTCCTTGGTGCGGATATGCGTGACCAGCTCCGATCCGCCCAGCTGTCCGCTTTGGAGGAACTCAGCGATCGTGCCGGCCGTGGTGGGGCCATAGCGGGGGCCGTCGAGAGGTTCCACCATCCAAAGCATCTCGAGTTCGGCGACTTCCGGGGCCTTTTGCCAGACCCCTTCATCCGCCTGAATCAAGTCATCCGGGGCGATGAGGGACTGATTGGCCAGAGCTTTGAGGTGATCCAGATCCATCGGGCCCAGCACCCGACCCGTCTGGACTTTTTGGAGCCGGAAGACGGAGGCGGGGGAGGGCATCGTCAGGCTAGCTCGAGGGGATAAAAAGTTTCTGCCCTACCTTGAGGGGTGCGTCCTTGGAGAGTTGGTTGGCCTTGCGGAGGGAGTCGACCGTGAGCTTCAGGCCGTGTTCCTTGTTGTAGGCCTGAACGATGGAGCTGAGGGTGTCGCCCTTGGCGACGGTGTGTTCGTAGCCCTCACGATCGACGGGCTTGGCGGGCGCCGGCGCCGGTTTTTCCTTCGCCTTCATCTCCGCGAGCATCTTGGAAACTTCCTCGAGAAGGGACTCCTTCTCCTTCTCCGCCTTCGCCGCCGTACTGGCGAGGCTCTCCTTGAGAGAGTTGGACTGCTGTTTGATCTCCTCGAGCATTTTTTCGAGGGAAGCGATCCGGGATTTCATGTCCTCCACGGCGGCATCCATCTGGTCGACCTGGTCGGCGGCCTTGAGAATTTTCCGGCGTTCGGCTTCGGCGTCTTCCGACGCGCCCGGACTCAACTGGGCGGCAAGGGGCTGCCAGGAGATCAGCCAAGTGCTTAACAGGATGAATCCGCTGCGGAATCGGCGCGCGCGCATGGCTCTGATTATCACTCGCCGCCTCACGCCCCAGCAAGCTTTTCGAACTCTTTCTCCGAAAGAACCCGAACCCCGAGAGCTTTAGCCTTGGCGAGCTTCGACCCTGCCTCCTCGCCGGCGAGCAGATAATCCGTCTTGGGGCTGATGGAGCCGGAAACCGCCCCGCCCAAGGATTGAATCCGGCGGGTGAACTCCTCGCGCGGGGCAGTGAGGGTGCCGGTGATGACGAATTTTTTTCCGGAAAAGACGCCACCCCTGACCGCCAACTCCTCCGGAAGTGCGGTGAAGTTGCACCCGGCCTTTTTCAGGCCCTGGAGCAGCCGGTGGGTGGAAGGCTCCCGAAAGAAAGAGAAGATCTCCTCCGCCACTTTCTGGCCCACGTCCTTGACCTGGATCAAGTCTTCCACGTCCGCCTTTTCGACTTTTTCCATGGAAGTGAAATGACGGGAGAGAGCCTCTGCCAACACCGTTCCGACCTGCGGAATGCCTAGGCCGAAGATCAGCCGCCAAAGGGGGCGCCGCTTGCTGACTTCGATCCCCTCCAGCAGGTTGGTGGCTGATTTTTCTCCCATGCGCTCCAGCCCGGCCAACTGCTCTGGGGTCAGCTCGTAAATCTGTTCCAGATGCTGGATCAGGCCGGCGTCCATCAACTGGCCAGCCATGACCTCGCCCAGGCCCTCGATATCCATGGCTCCGCGGTGGGCAAAATGCTGCAGGCGCCGCTTGAGCTGACCCACGCAATCGCGCGAGGTGCAGCGCAAAAAAACCTCCTCTTTTCGCAGTGCACCCGCGCAAACGGGGCACTGCTTGGGGGGATGAATCGGACGGGAGTCCTTGGGGCGCTTTTTCAGGTTCACCGAGATCACCGCTGGGATGATCTCCCCGGCTTTTTCCACGGTGACGAGGTCACCCACGCGGATGTCCTTGCGGGCAATTTCCTCAAAGTTGTGGAGCGTGGCCCGGGCCACGGTGGTTCCGCTGAGCTGCACGGGCTCAAGTTCGGCCACGGGGGTGATCACGCCGGTGCGGCCGACCTGAAAAGTCACGGCGTGCAGGCGGGTTTCCGCCTGTTCCGGCGCGTATTTGTAGGCGATGGCCCAGCGAGGCGCCTTGTCGGTCGAGCCCAAAACTTTCTGCTGGTCGAACCGGCTGACCTTGATGACGGCGCCGTCAGTGGCGAAGGGAAACTTGGCGCGATCCCGATCCAGCTCCCGCACGGCGGCGAGCACGGCGTCCGCGCCCTTTCCATGGCGGTACCAGGAGTGGCCAGGCAGACCCCATGTTTCGATTTGTTGATGAAGCCCCACCTGGGAATCAGTCTGGGAGCCGACCACCTCTCCGAGCCCGTAAAAGACCACGGCCAGTGGGCGTTTGGCCACCTCGCGGGAGTCCAGTAGCTTGAGGGTGCCGGCGGCGGCGTTCCGGGGATTCGCGAAAAGCGGTTCCCCCGCTTTCTCGCGTGTGCGGTTGAGGGCGGCGAAGGCGGGCTCGGGAAGATAAACCTCCCCGCGGAACTCGATGACCTTGGGCAGCCCTTTCACGGCCAAGGGCAGGTTACGGATGGTTTTGAGATTCTCGGTAATGTCATCCCCTTTTTCGCCATCGCCGCGGGTCAGGCCCTGTACGAGGCGGCCCTGCTCGTAGCGCACACTGACGGCGACCCCGTCCACCTTGGGTTCGATGGCAAATTCGGCCGCTTGGCCGTGCAGATTCTTGGCGACCCGGTCGAGAAACTCACCGAGCTCCTCCTCGCTGTAGGTGTTGTTCAGGCTCTGCATCGGCACGGCATGGGCCACGTGGCGGAAGGATTCCAGCGGGGTGCCGCCGACCTTTTTCGTGGGAGAATTCTCATCGGCGAGGTCGGGGTAGGCCTTTTCGAGGTCCTGCAACTCCCGGTAGAGCCGGTCGTAGGCCGCATCGGAAATCTCCGGACGTGCTTCGACGTAATAAAGACGGTCATGGCGCCGAACCTCCTCCACCAGTTTGGCGTAGCGTTGGGCGGGACTCGGGCTCATCGGCGTGGGCAGCGGCGCAAGGCGAGGCCGAGCGAAATGCCGAGAATGTCAGCCAACCAGTCCGCCATGGAGACTTCCCGGCCCGGGGCCAAGCGCTGCACCTGCTCGTCAAGGGCCCCAAGCAAAGAGCCAGCTGCACCTAAAGGAGCGGCGGGAAAAGGCAGTGTCCCCAGGACAAATCCAAACCCTGCATAGACGGTGAGATGAAGAACCTTGTCGTTCGGCAGGGGCAGAAAGGAGTCCACCCGAGCCATGCCCGATCGCGGAATGAGGGAAACGCTGAGGATCGCCGCATAGTAGCCGGCGGGGATCAGGAGGTTTTTCCATCGCAGCTTGGCCATTGAGAAGGCATTTTGGGCGTGGCGTGAAGCAGGGCAACGTGAAAGAAACCGGCCCCGTCCTGGGCATCGAGGGAGGCGGCACCAAAACCCGCTGGATCCTGCTGGATCCGCGCGGACGAAAGCTGGCCCATGGGGTGGAGGGCTCCGGAAACGTCCTGCTGGTTGGCCGGGCCGGCCTAGAAAAAAATTTCCGTAGAATCGCCGCTCGGCTGCCTGAGTCTCCCCAAGCCATCGGAGGGGGATTCGCCGGGGCCCGCGGCCCGGCCGAGGTGGCCACGGTGCGGGCCGCAATGCTGTCGGTCTGGCCGAGGGTAAAAAAGATCGTCGTGGGACAGGACACGGATTCCGCCCTCGCCGCCGCCTGGGACAAAGCGGACGGTTTTTTGGTGATTGCCGGGACCGGGAGCAACGCCGTCGGTCGAGTGGCCGGGAAGAAAGTTTCCGTCGCGGGCCATGGTCATTTGCTGGGGGATGCCGGAAGCGGCTATGACCTCGCCTTGCGGGCGTTGCGCGCGGCGTATCGGGAGCGGGACCGGACCGGCCAAGCCCCGCGCTTGGCCGCGGGACTGTTGGCACATGCGGGGGCAGCGGATCTGGATCGGCTCCTCCGGGAAGTTTATCGGCCCCATGGGAAAGAGTGGTTGGCCGGTTTTGCTCCGGTGGTGCTGCGGGCGGCGAAGCGAGGCGATGCCTTGGCGCGGGCAGCCGTTCAGCAGGCCGCCGAGGAGCTGGCGGAACGGCTGGCTGAGTTGGCCCGTAGGTTGCGAGTGCGCAGCCCGCGGGTGGCCCTGACCGGAGGACTCTTTGAAAATGATTTGTACCGCCGGCATTTTACGGGGGCGGTGGGTAGGCTTTTGTCCGGAGCCCGGATTTCCCTTCTGCAAACTCCCGGCGAAGTCGGGGCGGCCACCATGGCCGGATGGTCCGGCCGGGTTTCCTCAGCCCCGGCCCAAGAGAAATTTGTGGATGTTGAATCCCTTCCCACCGAGCGGGCGAATCCACGCTCCCGTGGGCTGCATCAAAAACCCGTGGACCAGCTGGTGAAACTGTTTGTGGTGGAGGAAAAAAAGAATGTGCGGGCGCTCCGGAAAGCGGCGGGGGAGATTGGTCGGGCAGCCGAGTTGGTCGCAGGGGCCCTGCGGCGGGGGGGGCGGCTCTTTTATGTGGGAGCGGGAACGAGTGGGCGGCTCGGGGTTTTGGACGCCAGCGAAATGCCGCCGACGTTCCATGCCGATCCGGAGGAGGTGCAGGCGATTTTGGCGGGTGGGCCGGAGGCGATTTTCCGTGCCCAGGAAGGCGCGGAGGACGATGCGGGAGCCGGTGCACGGGCGGTTCGGGAGCGGCGGGTTGGGCGAAAAGATGTCGTGGTGGGCCTGACCGCAAGTGGTCGAACGCCCTTTGTCCACGGGGCGCTGGCCCAGGGAGCCCGCCTTGGGGCCAAGACCGTTCTGGTCACGGCCCATCCCAGTTGGAAGCCTGCCCAGGGTGGAATCTGTCCGAACGCCGTCGTGCGCCTGGATGTGGGGCCGGAGTTAATTGCGGGATCGACGCGCTTGAAGGCGGGAACGGTGACCAAGGTGGTTTGCAACATCCTCAGTTCGGTGGCGATGATCCGTCTGGGCAGGGTGCATGACAACCTGATGGTTCATGTGGTCCCTTCGAATGAGAAGCTGCGGGCCCGGGCGGTGCGGCTGGTGCGGCTGCTCGCGGGCGTGAGTTCCGAGAAGGCAGCGGAGGCGTTAAAAAAATCAGGTAACACCGTCCGGGGAGCAGTGGAGTTGTTAGGGGGTTAGCGGTTTAGTCGTTAGTTATGGAGGGAAGCTTCAAGGATTCACCGCCCCCTTCATGACTAAGAACTAAATAGCTAAAACCCTCCAAGCCCCCCACTTCCCACTTGTCGTCATCGGGAGCCTTGCCACGATCGCGCATGAAAACATTTCTTCTGATTGGGTGGCTGGGCTTGGCAGCAACCGGCTGGGCGCAGACGGCCCAGCTGGCTGGACTTTGGAAAAACACCGCGGCGGGGATTGCGCAGTCGACGGTGATCATTTCGCAGGATGGGGCGACGATCCACGTGGCGGGCTACGGGGTGTGGGCGGGAGGCGGTCCCGGGGTCTGGCACAGCAAAGGGGCGAAGATTGAAGGATCCCGGGCCAAGATCCCCATCACCTACACCACTCTTCCCAAGCCCAGCTTTGATCCCAAGGTGGAGATGGATCTGCAGATCTCCCCCGACTCCAAAACTTTGGAGGGAACTTGGAAGAACAGCCTCGGACGAAAAGGCCCGGTGAAATTTGTGAAGGTAGAAGCGGAAGCGGCCCCGCAGACGACCGCCGAGGAAACTCCGGCGGCCGAGGGTCCGGCGACCGAGGCGGAAGCCAAGCCTTAAGCGGACCCTCCGTAGGCCTTCAGCAGGGGGAAGGCCCGTCCAAGGATCGGATCTGATTTTACTCCCAGGTGTTTTTCCAGGACCGTGGCGTAGACGGAGCGGAAATCGACGTTGAACTTGATGTCGCCATCGTCGAGATCCCGGGGGGCGAGGGAGGGCATTTCTCCGAGGAGTCCGGCGGTCACGCCGCCGCCGGCGAGAAAGAGGGGGGCGGCCGCCCCGTGATCGGTCCCGCCGCTGCCGTTTTCCTTCACCCGGCGGCCAAATTCGCTGAAGGTCATGAGGGTGACGCGCCCGAGATTCCCCTGGGCCTTGAGGTCGGCGAGAAAAGCTGACACGGCATCCCCCATTTCTCGCAAAAGCCTCTCGTGGGCCCCGGCTTGGCCGGTGTGAGTGTCGTACCCGCCTTGGGAGACATAGTAGATCCGGGTCTTTAGCCCACCGGCAATGAGGCGGGAAATGAGGGCAAACTGGTTGCCCAGCCACGATCCCGGATATGGAACCCCGTTTTTTCCGCGGCCGGAGGCGGCGGCAATCTCCTTCTGGGTGACCTGGACATCCATTTCAGTCCGCTCAAGAAAATCGAGGGCATCGATTTTTCCGGAAGAGCCTGCGATGTCCCCGATGGAGCCGCCGGCGGGGCCCTCTTCCGCATCTTCGCCCAGGGCCATCCTCATGGATCCATTCGACTCAGGCTCTCCATCGGCTCCCAGACGGCGTCGTTTGCCGCCGCCGGCTTCGTACAGAACCCCCTTGGGAGTTTTAGCCGAGAAGGCCTGCGGGGTTTGCGAGCCCAAGGTGATGCCCACGGCGGCATCGCACCCGGAGCAAGCGTTGTCGAAATAACGACCAATCCAGCCGGTCGAAGAGGACTTTTCCGCATCGGTGCCGGTGGCCCAGATTTCGGTGGAGCGGAAATGGGACCGGTTGGGGTTGGGGTAGCCTACGCCCTGCACGACCGCCAGGCTTCCTTCTTCATAGAAGCGGGCCAACCCCCCAAGGGCGGGATGAAGACCGACCTTTTCCTTGGTCCCCAGTTTCAGGACTTGGTTTTCGCGCAAGGCCAGGCCGGGCCGGGCGCGCCGGTAGTCATCATCCCCCCAGGGGACCACGGTGTTGAGACCGTCGTTGCCCCCGGCCAGCTGCAAAACCACGAGAATCTGTCCGTCGCGGCCGGTCACGCCCTGAACAAGCTGCCCATCGGCAGCCGCATGCAGGGAGAGCATGGTATTTTGCAAAAAGCTGGGAACGGTCCAGCAAAGGGAGCTGCCGAGGAGACCGGTGCGAAGAAATTCCCGTCGTGTTTTCAGTTCCGGTTCTTTCATGGACTGCCCCCTTTCATCCGAGTTGGTAAACCGGGCTTTGCACGATCGCGAGAACGGTCTGGCGGACGGCGGCGTCCGAGAGCGGGGTGGTTTCGCCGGCCGCTTGGCGGAAACGGGACTGCAACTGTGCCGAGCTGGCTTCTCCGGGAAGAAGCCGACCGGTCAAAGAGGTGATGAGGAGGCTTGGGTTTTGGCGGTCCCCGGGTCCCGCCAGATTTTCGACCCCGATGGGTGGAAGGGTGAAAAGTTCCCGTGCCTGCTGGGCCGCGGCCCGCCGTTGTCGGGCAAACTCCTTTTTCTGGCCGACCGCGTCCGCCATGTCCCCTTCGATCATGGGGGTGGGCAGCTCGACCAACCCGCTTTGTACGGCCAGGCGCCCCAAATCCATCCCCGCGAGATCCCGAACCCCTTGGGTGCCACGAACGATCCAGCCGGCGTATTCGTAGCGACGCTGGAGGCTGGCGGTGTTGATCCACGTGATCCCGCCATCCCAGCCTTTGACGTTGGGAGGGGAGAAAAGCTTTTGGCCGAGCTGGCTGGTGATTTCCGAAGCAAGGGCCGGGGCGGGCAGTGGGCGTTCGAGCTGGCGGCAAAGACCCACCAACCATTCCACGGGGGACTTGACCCGCTGGTGCATGAGCGCCGGGTCATAAAAAGCCGGGTGGGTCCAGATGGCTTGGAGAAAAGGGCGGAGCAATCCCTGGTTCTCGTCCCAAGCTCGAACGAGTTCCCGGTGGAGATCCTCGGAGGGGTTGGCTCCGGTGTAGAAGCGCCAAAGCTTGCCGGTGATCCATCGCGGGGCCGCCGGTTGCTGGAGGGTGAGGCGCACGACATCGGCGCCGTCGAAATTGCCGGTTTTCCCGAAAATTTTCTTGGATTTCCCGTCGTGCCACATGGGGCGATTGAGGAAAGAAGGCACATGAGTTTCCTCATCCATCGCTTCCCCGGGCTTGCTGCGAAGTTTGACCGACCAGCCGGTAAAAGCCCGGGCCGCTTCTTGGATGTCTTTCTCCGTGTAGTTGCCCTCGCCCAGCGTGAAGAGCTCAAACAGCTCGCGGGCGAAATTTTCGTTGGGCTGTTCCGGTCGGCTGCGCGCGCCGTCCAAATAGATGAGCATCGCCGGATCCTTCGCCACCCCGAGAACAAGATCAGCCCAGGACCCCAGCGCCTTTTCACGAAAAAGCCGGTTCTGCTGGTAAAGAAGCCCGGGGTTTTTGACCTTTTCCTCGCTGGTGGCAAAATGGCCGTGGAGGAAAAGAACCATTTTCTCCCGTGCGGCCATGGCCGGATCCGCCATCCGGTTGAGCCACCACCCCCGCAAGTCGGTCAGGCGCTTTTCCTGCTCCGCCCGAACTGCGCGGAGGATTTCCCGCTGTTTTTCTTCCCGGGTTTTGGCGTCGAGAAGGTTGAGCCGGTTTCTCTGCGTCCTCAGCTTGTCATTCAGGCTGGGCTTCAGGATGGAGGGCGGAGGTTCGGCCAGGGCCAATTCGGGCGATCCCAAAAGAGAGTCGGCGGCCTGCCACGGCTGCATGGCCGCCAAATTCTCCACCTCAGCAGGCGTCCCGCCAAAGCCGGCCCTCTGTAAAAGCACACCCGCTTTTTGTTTGTCCCAAGCCGAGGGGGGCAGGGCGGCCATGGCCATAAGGGATTAGACCACGGATTTTAGAAAAGGATGCGGTCTTTTTTCTTTTCGAGGGCGAAATTACACAACCCTATCGCGGGCAAAGCCTTGGGCTTGAAAGGTTGCCCTCGGGGCTGGAAGGCAAAAGGCTTAGCGGTTTTTTGAGGAGATGGATTGGCGGTCGAAAGAGGTGACCGGGGATTTGCCCTCGGCTTGGGGTGCCACGGGGGCTTTGGCGACCGCCGATTTCTTCGGGGAAAACCAGAACAGCAAAACCCCCACAAGACCGACGGCGCAGAGGGCGATGGTTCGCTTCAGGCAGCGCTCCGAGACATCCCCTTTTTCCTCAAGGTGCGATTTCTGTGCGGATCTTTTTGCCGAACCTGAAGTTGATTTTCTCATCATTTTAAGATGGAGCCTGCCTCTGTTTCTTCAACGCCTTTTCTTGGGGGATTGGGAACAGACTCCCTTTTCGAATCCGGGCCGGATCAGACGCCGTGCACCCGACCCCAGTGAACGTCGAGCTGGCGGCTGAGGCAGAGCTTGAGGGCCCTGAGCAGGCAGGCGGATTCCAGCTTTTGGCCCCGCAGGATGATGCTTTCCAGGGGCTCGTCCGCGCGCAGCCGGAGAGCGTCCTGGCAGAGGATGGGCCCTTGATCGAGATCAGGGGTCACAAAGTGGGCGGTGACGCCGACAATTTTCACTCCTTTATCGTAGGCCTGCCGATAAGCCGAAGCTCCGGGGAAGGAGGGCAGCAGGGAGGGATGGATGTTGAGGATCCGATTTTTCCAGTGCCACACAAAGTCCGGGGAAAGGATTTTCATGAAGCGGGCGAGAACAATGAGTTCGGCCCCGGCCTTTTCCAACTGCTCCTGCAAGGCCTGCTCGGCATGCCCGCGGTCGCGGTAGTCGACGTGGCGGAACGGCAGGCCGTGGCGGCGGGCGATTTTTCCCAGCTGAGGATGGTTTCCCGCGACCAGGACCGGATCCGCCCGCAGCCGGCCTTTTTTCCAATCCCGCAGGATGGCTTCCAGCACATGAGGCTCTTTGGAGACCAGCAGCGCCAGTTTTCGCCGGGAACGACCGTCATCGGCGATCCGCAGGGTCAGCTTCATCCGCAGGCTTTCGGCGACCTGCTCCAGGCCGCGCCGGATGACCGGACCCTGAACCTTTTCCGTCGGCCAGGAAGCCAGCAACGTCATCCGGAATTTTCCGCGGGCGACTTGCTCCTCCAGCGACTCGATATTGGCTCCGATGCGGAAAAGGTGCTGGGTCACGGCGGCAATCGCCCCGGTGCGGTCCGGGCCCACCAGCCCGATGGTCAGGAAGGAGCGGGCTTTCATGGCTCAGTCGCCGCGGTAGGTGCAGGAGGCCCGGGCGGTCTCGTGCAGGGTGATTTCCGAAAGGCCGGGGAGCTTGGGGGCCAGGCGGTCCCAAAACCATTTGGCCATGAGCTCCAGCGTGGGATTTTCCAGTCCCGGCGTTTCGTTCAGGCAGCTGTGATCGAGCTTTTCGAGGATCGGCCGGACCACTTCCGCCAGCTTGCCGTGGTCGTAAAAAAGACCCGTTTTCGGATCGACCTCGCCGGTGACCACGACCTCCAGGCCAAAGCTATGGCCGTGCATCCGGCGGCATTTATGCCCTTCGGGGAAAGAAGGCAGGTGCTGGGCTGCCTCGAAATCGAATTTGCGCCGAAGAGAGATCCGCATCCAAAGGTTCTAGGGGCGTGCCGGCTTGGGGGCAACCGGACCGCTCAGCCAGCGCCCGAGGATTTTCTCCAGCACCCCGCCCCAGAGGGCCAGGCCCACGGCGAGGAGCAGAAGCTGCGGCACCGCCTGCCACGCGGGCTGGTCCTTAAGGAAGGAGGCGAAGTGGATGGCGTAGGGCTGATGGATCAAATAAATCCCGTAGGAAAAAGTTCCCGCCAGGGCAAGCCACCGGCCGAGATGGGGAATCCTGGCCCAGAATCCGGAAGCCCCGGCCACCACCAGAAAACAGGCCACGCCGGTCAGGAGATCTGCCGCCACATAGCCTTTGGGCAGGTGATAGACCTGCAGCGCCAGCGGATAGAGAAGGAATCCGGCCAGAAAGCCGGGACCGCGCAAAAGCCACGATTCAAACTTTTCAGGACTTTTGGCGTACAGGGCGCCCAGCACCATTCCGAAGGCAAATTCCGGCATCCGGCTCAGGCCGCATCCGCCCAGGACGTACTGGCCGCTGACGGGGTGGACGTAGAGCATGATATATCGGGCGGTGAACCCAATCAGCACCGCGCCCAGCAGGAACGGAACCGGGCCCCACTTTCGCTGGGCCCAAAACAGGAGCGGGAACAGCGCGAAAAGCTGGAGGATCAGGCAGAAGTACCACCAGGCCGCGTTGAGATAGAAAAAATTCCAGTCGATCCAAAGAAAGCGGAATCCACTCAGGCTTACCCAGACCCGGTGATCCAACGGCTCAAGACGAGCCACGAACGGGCTGATCAAATAGATGAGGTGGGCAAACCAGTACATGGGGTAAAGGCGGGCGAGCCGGCTGCCGATCCAGCGGCCCCACGCGACACCACCTTTTTCGGAGGCCCGCACAGCGGATTGGGCCAGCACAAAGCCGCTCGCGACGAGAAACAGACCTACCGCATGAAAGCCGAGCTGGGACAAGCCGACGCCCACGATTCGGCCCATGCCCTCGAGGAAGGGAAGAGCTCCGGTCCAGGTTTCCGGCCGGCCGACATCCCGGAAAAAATTTTCTCCGATGGGCGAGGGCGGCTTGATCCAGCAGGTGAAGGAGTGGAAGTACACCACCCACAAAATCGCCCAGCCCTTGGTCACATCGAGCCACGCCATCCTCCCTGAGGCCATGGGGCCAAAGTAGGCCCGGGCCTTGTTTAGGCGAGTTCGGATCGGAGCCGATCCAGCACGGCCAGCATGCGAGGCTGATGTTCCGTTTCCGGGACGCGGCCATTGAGAAAGATGGCCGCCGTGAAGCCGGCCTCAGGATCGGCAAAGGCGATCGAGGAGCGGGCCCCGCCGTGGCCCGCCGACTTTTGGCCGGCGTGGGTGCCAAACCCGTAAGGGGCGATGGCCGTGCCAGCGGACGGGCGGTGCAGCATCACACCCAGGCCGAAGTCGACGATATGGCCAAAGGTTGCGTCCAACTTTCCTTTCCGGGCCGGGCGAAACATTCTCTCCCGGGAGAACCGGGAAAGAAAATCCCCTGCCAGAAGTTTTTCATAAAAAAGCGCGAGTTGGCGGGCCGGACCGATGAGGCTGGCTCCGGGACCCGCGCCCGGCTCCGCCTGGATCCACTGGCCGGCCCGCCGCTCCCGGATGGGAACAGCCGAGCCGTGGAATTTCAGCTCCCCAAGGCCCGCCGGCCGGAGCAGATCGTTTTCCAGAAAATCCATCCATGACTTTCCGGTGTGGCGCTCGATCCACTGGCCGAGCAGCCACCAACCGCCGGCCGGATCATAAGCGGCCTGTCCCGGCGAAAGTTTCCCATCCGACGGGGTGAGCCTGGCCAAAAACTGCAGATTCTTTTCCGGAGTGGCGCGGAGATCCTTCTCGGCAATCCGCAGACCGGTTTGGTGGGTGAGAATTTGCTCCAAGGTGAGGGTGCCGGCGTGGGAGCCGGCCAGCTCCGGAAAGGTTGTGGCCATCGGGCTTGGTTCCAGGGCAGGGGACGATTCCAAAAGGCGGAGGACTCCGACGGCGGTGATGGGTTTCCCCGCCGAAAACCAGGGCACGGCAGTGCCGGGGTCGGGCACGTCGCCCCCGGCAATCTGTTCCCCCCCGCGGTTTTGGCCAATCGCCAGGCTGTAGCCGGTCCAGAGATTTTTCCCGAGTCCCTCCTCGAGATGGGCGCGGGTCCGGGAAAGGTCAGGCATTCGGCTCGGGAGGAGTGCCACGGGGTTCGTGGCGGAGGGCGACGTGGGTGACCCCGGAGAAATTTTTTCGCAGGGCTTCGGTCACCTGATTCTCGATCTCGTAAACCTGTCGGGTGGTGAGCTGCTCCTCGACCTGGATGTGGAGATCAATGTGGATGTCGTTGGTCATGCCGTGGGAGCGGATGGCGTGGGCTCCCCGGACCCCCTCGACGCCTTCCGCCACGAGGCGGATCTGTTCAGGATCGAGGCGCGTGGCGTCGGAAACGACCCTCACGCCTTCGATCAGAATTTCGTAAATGGCGCGGGCGAGCAGGACGACGATGCCGATGGCAAAGAGGGGATCGAGCCACGGGAGTCCGAGCTGGCTGCCGGCGACCGCCGCGACGGCCAAGAGGGATGAAAAAACGTCTGTGCGGGTGTGTGCCGCGTCCGCGAGCAAGAGGGGGCTGGAGACTTCCAAGCCCGCCCGGCGTTCCCACCGGGAAAGGAGCAGGTTGGCGACGATGCCAAGTCCCAGCAGGGCCACGCCCCAAGCGCTGAATCCGGGCGGGGCGGCCTGGCGAAGGAGCCGGCCGACGGCGGCGCCGAGAATCTCCCAAGCGCTGAGGAACAGCAGGCCGGCCACGATAAGAGTGGCGAGGATTTCATATTTTCGGTGGCCGTAGGGATGGTTGGCGTCAGGGGGGCGAGCGGCCGCGGTGATGCCGATGAGGGCGATGACGCTGGCTCCTCCGTCCAGCAGGGAGTGGATGGCATCGGAAAGAACGCTGAGGCTGCCCAGATTCCAGCCGACCCCAAACTTCACCAGTGCCAACAGCACGTTGACGGCCAGCGCCGTGAGCAACACCCGGCGGATGCGGCCGGTACGGGCGGCTTCGCTCATGG
>JBBAWG010000014.1:0-1356 GCA_040397305.1 Methylacidiphilales bacterium
CGGTGACCTCGTCCTTACCAAGGACGTGCTCTACCAACTGAGCTACATGGGCGAGTTGGAACCCAAAGGGTTCCGGGTTTCGCCCGGCGTTTCCTAGTCGGCACGAAACCTGCTCCGAGCCTTGCGACTTGGTCAGATAATTGTGTCAACTAGGAACTTATGAGCATGCCAGCCGGCCCGCCGATGTGTCAACACCCTCTTGCTAAAAAAAATAATTTTTTGTTGTTAACCGGTGATCATCCGAAACACATAAAAAGCCATCCCGAAAAAGGCAAAAGCCGCCGCCGCGTAAAGGAGTAAGTTAGGGTTTGCTCCCTTGCCCTTCCCCTTGATGGGAGATAAGTTACGAAAGTTTCCGGGGATCCCAAGATCCAATCCAACTTCTGGCTGAAAGGCCGCCCCAGCCGCCGGCAGGGCCAAGGCCACCCGGGGAGCCGCCCCCTCATACCGAAAAGGGATTTGCCCAAATTGTACCCGGTCGCGGTCCTGCAGCATCGCCTCGGTGATTTTCTCATCGTTCACCCGCGATCCGTTGGTCGAGTCCAGATCCCTCACCCGATACTCCTGTCCTTCCAACACCAGCTCCGCGTGCCGAGAAGAGACACTCCCGTGAAGAATCTGCAGTTCGTTGCCGTCCGCCCGGCCCACCCCGGCCCTGGGCCCCACCAATTCGACACTCAGGCCGGGAAACTCTTTGCTTTCAGAAACCAGTCGCGGCATGGAAAACGCCTAACCTTTTTTTTGCGCCGCGTCCAGCAGGTCGGCAAATTGCCGGAAGAAGTAAGCCGCGTCGTGCGGACCCGGCGCCGCCTCGGGATGGTACTGGACGGAAAAGGCCTCGCCGGACACCAGCCGGATTCCTTCACAGGTTCCGTCGTTGAGGCTCACATGCGTCACCACTGCCTTGCCCGCCGGCAGGGTTCGCGGATCAACCGCGTATCCGTGGTTTTGGCTGGTGATGGAAACTTTTCCCGACGCCAGATCCTTCACGGGCTGGTTCCCCCCCCGGTGCCCGAACTTCAGCTTAAAAGTCTTCGCCCCCAGGGCGTGGGCCAGCATTTGGTGTCCGAGACAGATGCCAAAAATAGGTTTTTTTCCGATCAACTCCCGTACCGTGCCATGCACATAGGTTGGCACAGACGGATCTCCCGGGCCGTTGGAAAGAAATACCCCGTCCACCTTCGCCCTCAAAATCTCCTCCGCTCCGGCTTTCGCCGGAAAAACCACCGGCTGAATTCCCTGGGCCCGCAGCAGTCGCAGAATATTTCTTTTCATTCCACAGTCGATGGCCGCCACCCGATGCCGTACGGGGGGCATCTTCCGGATCTCGGAACCCAACTTGCCGGGAAAATCCTT
>JBBAWG010000014.1:1456-36049 GCA_040397305.1 Methylacidiphilales bacterium
CTTCGCACCACCAACCCCGCCACTTGCACCCGGTCCGATTCCTCATCCTCCGGATTGATCCCGGTGTTCCCGATCTCCGGACACGTCAACGCCACCACCTGCCCGCGGTAACTCGGATCTGTTAAAATCTCCTCATAACCCGTCATCGAGGTGTTGAAGCACATCTCCGCCGCCACCCATCCCTCCTGACCGAAGCCGTGCCCCCGCAGGATCGTTCCGTCTTCCAGCCCAATGATGCCTTCCATGCGCAAAAACTACTTTTTCGGCGCCCGCCCGTCGAGGTCGTGCCGGATCACTCCCCCGACAATTGTGAACACCGCCCGGCCTTTCAATTCCCGCCCTTGGAACGGCGTGTTTCGGCTCTTGCTGCGAAACTCCTCTTTTTTCACCGTCCACTTGCGTTCAGGGTCGATCACCGTCACATCCGCGGGCGCCCCCTCCCGCAAGGTGCCTCGGCCCAACCCGAAATAATCGGCCGGAATGGTCGTCATCTTGGCCACCACTTCCGCCAAAGGCATCCGCTGCCTGTGCACCAATTCGGTCAGATACACTCCCAGCGCCGTCTCCAACCCGACCACCCCGAAGGGCGCCTCATCAAACTCGACCTCTTTCTCGTACGAACAGTGTGGCGCATGGTCGGTCGCCAAAAAGCGGATCGTGCCGTCCGCCACCGCTTCCCGCACCGCCTTCACGTCTGCAGCCGTCCGCAGAGGAGGGTTCATCTTGAAATTTGTGTCATATCCCTCCACCAGCTCTTCAACCAGACAGAGGTGATGCGGGGAGGCTTCTCCATCCATTCGCACGCCCCGGGCCCGGGCTTCCCGTAAAATCCTCACCGACCCCGCCGAACTCAAATGCTGGCAGACCACCCTTGCTCCGGTCAGTTCGGCCAAAAGCGCATTCCGCGCCACGATCACCTCCTCCGCGATGCCAGGCCACCCGGGCAGACCCAGAATCCGGGACCACTTCCCTTCGTTCATCACCCCACCGGCGGAAAGGCTCTTGTCCTCACAATGATCCAACACCGGCAGGTCGAACATCCGCGCATACTCCAGGGCTCGCCGCATCAGTTCTGCGCTCTGGATGCAATGCCCGTCATCCGTGATCGCCACCACACCGGCCTGCCGCAACGCCCCAATCGGAGCCAAGGCCTCCCCCTTTTGCCCGAGAGAAATTGCCCCGGTCGGGAAAACGTTGGCCACACCGGTTTCCTTGGCCCTTTGCCGCATCCAGGCAATCGTGTTCGGCCCGTCGGCCACCGGCGACGTGTTGGGCATCGCGATGAGAGAGGTGAATCCACCCGCCACGGCGGCGGCAGTCCCGGTGGCAATCGTTTCCTTGGCGGACTGTCCTGGCTCGCGCAGGTGGACGTGCGGATCAATCAGTCCGGGCGTCACCACCAACCCATCCACTTTCACCACCACCGCATCTTTCGAGGGCTTCCCCGCAGCAAATTTCCCATCTCGGATGAGTAGATCTCCCATGACCTCTTTCTTCTCCCCCGGATCAAGGATCCGGCCCCCCTGAAGAAAAATCTCGTTCATGACTCCCCCAATCCCCGCCCGCCAGAGACGAGATAAAGCACGGCCATCCGCACGGCGAGCCCGTTGGTCACTTGATCCAAAATCACGGATTGCGGCCCATCAGCCAATTCACTCGCAATTTCGACACCTCGATGAACCGGCCCCGGATGCATGAGAAGCACCCCCGGTTTGCAGCGTTGAAACCTCTCCATGTTCAAACCAAACAGTCCCGCATACTCGCCAACGGAGGGCAACCGTGCCTGGACCATCCGCTCGTGCTGGATCCTGAGCAGGTTGATCACATCAGCCTGTTCTAACTCGGCATCCAGATCATACCCCACCCTGACACCTAGGTCTGCAAACTCCTTCGGCAGAAGGGTGGGCGGCCCGACCAGGGCCACCTTCGCGCCCAACTTGGTCAGAGCCCACAAATTGGAGCGAGCCACTCGACTATGAATGATGTCGCCTACGATCAACACCCTCACGCCCTCCAGCTTTCCAAGCCGCTCCTGAATGGTGAAGGTGTCGAGCAGTCCCTGCGTGGGGTGTTCATGCGCCCCATCCCCCGCATTGATTACGGAAGCTTTGAGCCGCTGGGAAAGAAAATGGGCCGCGCCAGCCGACCGATGCCGGATCACGATGATCCCGGCCTGGAGCGCCTCGAGATTCTTTGCCGTATCGGAAAGCGTCTCCCCCTTGCGCAGGCTGCTGGAATCCTTGTCCAAGGAGACCACGTCAGCGCTCAACCGTACCGCCGCCAACTCAAAGGAGATCCGCGTTCGGGTGCTGGGCTCCACAAAAAGGTTCACCACGGTGCGCCCCTGGAGTGCCGGCACCTTCTTGATGGGGCGCCCCAGAATCTCCTTAAAAACTTTGGCTGTTGCCAGAACCTGGTTCAGCTCCTCCACGGTGAGTTCCCGCAGGGATAAAAAATCCTTACGATGCCAAGCCGTACTCATGCCACCGCCTTTTCCAGAACCACCGCATCCTCGCCATCCTGCTCGGTCAACCGAACCCGCACCTTGTCGGTCGGAGAGGTCGGCAGATTTTTCCCGACGAAGTCCGGCCGGATCGGCAGTTCCCGGTGCCCTCGGTCCACCAAAACAGCGAGCTGAATGACCTTGGGTCTGCCCAGGTCGCACAGGGCGTCCATGGCTGCCCGAATCGTTCGGCCTGTATAAAGAACATCATCCACCAGGATCACGGTTTTTTCCTTCACATCAAAAAGCACCTCACTGCCCTTGGGTACGGGGATGGCTTGGGCCAAATCGTCTCGGTGGAAGCTGATGTCGATGGATCCGACCGGCAAACTCTGCCCTGATTCAATCTGGGAAAACTCCCTGGCGAGACGGTGGGCGAGCGGAACCCCGCGGGTTTGGATGCCAATAAGAGCGACCTTTCCCATGGGATGCCTTTCGGCAATTTCATGGGCAATACGCCGGATCGCGCGGCGCACCGCTTCCCCATCCATCAACTGTCCGCCCATCTTCACCTCCTTGTGGAACTCGCTGGTTCCACTTAAAGGACGCGTGACGCGTCTAAAAAATGGCTAACCGGCGGGCCGATCTTTGGCGATCTCTTTCTCCCGCTGGGACCGCCATTGAGCCCGGTGTTTCACAATCCAGTCCAAAAGCGCTTTTTCAAATCCCACATCCGACCCGGCCTGCTCACTGAGGTACCACTTGTGTTTTAGGATCTCTTCCCTCTCTAAGAGGAACTCGCGGTACAAAGCGGAATTTCGGAAGACCGCATTGGGATCGGTCGCAAGGCTGGGAGCGCCCGCATTGCTCATTACTGGTTACCTTGCAGGCCTCTTTTCAACCTGCAAGGGGATATGTCAAAAGGGTTACAATTTAAACCGCTTATTTGGAGATATTTGGAAATAATATCTTCTTTACGTGATCCCCTAAAAGATGGAAGACAGCGGCCGAGGACGATCCCTCACTGGCCAGCACGACCGGCTTCCCGTCATCCCCTGCCTGCCTTGCCAGAGGATCCAGTGGGATCTCTGCCAGCAGGGAAACCTTCTGCCGCTCCGCTTCCTTGGCCCCGCCGCCCGATCCAAAGATCGCGTGGCGCTCCTTCGATCCCGGTGGGGAAAAATAGCTCATGTTCTCCACTAAACCCAGAATCGTCACATTGACCTTTCGAAACATGGCGATGGCCTTCCGGGCATCGATGAGAGCCACCTCCTGGGGGGTCGTCACAATCAGCGCTCCATCCAGCGCCACGGTCTGCACGATCGTTAATTGGATATCGCCTGTGCCCGGGGGCAAATCCAGCACCAGAACATCTAAGTCGTCCCAGGCCACCTGCCGGAGAAACTGCTGGGTAAAGCGCGTCACCATGGGACCGCGCAAGGCCGCAGGGCTGTCATCCCCCAGCAGCATCCCCATGCTCATCAATTTCACCCCGTGCACCTCGGCCGGATAGATCCGCTCCGTCCCCTCCTCTACTTTCAAACCCTCGCGGCAACCCAGCATCAACGCCTGACTCGGTCCGTAGAGATCGCAGTCGCAAAGCCCGATCTTCAACCCCTCCTTCGCAAGTTGCACCGAGAGATTGGCGGCCACGGTTGACTTGCCGACCCCACCTTTGCCGCTCGCCACGGCGATGATTTTCTTCACCCCTGGAATTCCCTGCGGCCCAGTGGTTGCGGTTGCCTGCGGCGGAGCCACTTCCGTCTCGATCGTCACACTTTTGACGGGGGCGTAGCCCTTGAGGATATCCCGGATCTCCTTGCCGATCTTTTCCGGGATCGCCGGGTCGGGAGTGGTCAGTTTGAGCCGCAGCTTGAGGTCCGTTCCCTCCAGCGCCATGTCCTGGACCAGTCCGAAGGAGACAATGTCCCGGCTGAATCCCGGGTACTTGACCTCTTTCAGCCTGGTCACCACTTCATCACGCCAACTGTTCGCACTCATCCTCTCATCCTGCCTGTTTTTATTTCACAATCCAATCTTGGTCGGGCCCGACGTTCCGGCGGGCTGGAGAACCTGCCCTACCTAAACCTCATCGAACAGCCTACTGGGGCATAGCCGTTTTAAGCTTCTGCACCGCCTGCTCTACTCGCTCCGCCGCCACCGCCATCTCGGAGGTTTTCGTTCCGATACCGAGGGTAAAAAGAATCAACGCCCGAGCTTCAGCGGGGCTGGCCTCAATCGCTTTCATCGCCGGCGGGATCTTCATCTCTCGCGTCACACAGCCACTCCCTCCCTTTGCCGCTACGCCAACCCGGTCCAAGACCAAGGCCAGCGCCTCAGCCTCCAAGCCCGCAAAGCTGATGGCCAGATGCGCCGGGCTCCTTTCCAGCCCAGGCCCATGAAGCTTCGCCAATGGAACTTTTTTGAGGATGCCATCCAAAAAGGCCTGCTGAGCTTCTCTCGCACTTTTCCGGAATTTTTCAGCCTGGCTTTTCCACTCCCCCAATGCCGCCCCCAATCCGGCGATCGCCGGTAGATTCTCCGTGCCCGCCCGCTGATCATTCTCCTGTCGACCACCCTCAAGCTGGGCTTTCCATGGAAAACCGGATCGAATCCGCAAAAACCCCGCACCCTTCGGACCGCCCATCCGGTGAGTGGAAACCGCCAGGAGGTCCACCCCTTCCAGGTTTTTCGGCAAATCAACCCATCCAACACCAAAGGTCGCATCCAGGAACAACCCTGACCTGGCCTCTTTCGCAAATGTCGCCGCCTGCTTCATATCCTGCACTGACCCGAGATCGTGATGCGCCAAATGCACGCAAACCAAGCCCGGCCCGGCCGGTTGCACTTTCTTCCACTGCAATCTGCCCTCGCCGTCCACCGGAATTCGCCCCACCGAAAACCCGGAATTCGCCAATCGTCGCACGGCCGACTCCACGGCCGGATGCTCCATCTCACTGACATAAATCGTCCCCTTGCCGACCGCCTCCCCCCAACCCCGGATGGCCGACTGCACCGCTTCGGTTCCTCCGGAAGTGAACACAACCCGCTCTGGCTCTTCGGTTCCCAAAAAATCCGCGGCCTGCAACCTTGCCGCCTCAAGAATTTCCCGGGACTCCCTCCCCTCTCGATGTCCACCTCCCGGCGCAGCCCCGTGGCCGGATAAAACCTTCTCCATCGCAATCCGTGCGGCCGGCAAAAGCGGCCCGCCGGAAGCGTGGTCCAGAAAGATCCGATCCCCGGCCATTTAACCTGCCCGGCCGAACTTCTTCTCCAGTTCTGCCTTGCTCCACAAAATCATGGTCGGTCGGCCGTGCGGGCAGGTGTACGGCAGTTCGCAGGCCAAGAGGTCCGCTAGCAGCCGGACCGCCTCGGTATCGTTCAGCCGGTCATTCGCCTTCACCGCATGTCGGCAGACAGTTTTGGCAATCACCTCCTCACTTAAGCGCCGATCCTTCTTTGCGGTCGAACCGCCTTTTTCCAGGTCCGCCACCACCCCTCGGACAAACTCTTCCACGGCCAGCGTCCTGATTCGCGGTGGCAGGGCATCCACCAAAAAGGCGTTACCCCCCATCGCGGAAATCCCCAGCCCCACCTTCCCCAACTCCTCCGCTCTCTCTTTAAGAAACGAGGCCTGCACAGGCGGGAACTCGATCGTGACCGGATAAAGAAGACGTTGGCTATGGACTTCTTCCTGCGCCACCTGGCGAAGCAGTTGCTCAAAGAGAATCCTTTCGTGAGCCGCATGCTGATCAATCAACACCACCCCGCCCTCTTTCTCAGCCACAAGATAAAGGTGATCCACCACGCCGAGGAAACGCCAGCCCGCCGGAATACCGGGGGCACTCTCCACCTCCAAACCCAAGGATCCACCCGCCACGACCGGCACGGGCGCCCGACCGGGAACCGTGGTGGCGGGTTGTGAGGACGTGGGGGCAAAGGTCAACGCCGGGGAAAAGCCGTTGGTCGTTAACGTGGGCATCGGCAGCGGTCCCACCGATCCACCCCGGAGAACTTCAGCCACCGCACCCGAGACAAACCTCCGTACATCTCCATCCTGGCGAAATCTCACCTCTCGTTTGGCGGGATGGACATTCACATCCACCCCACACGGATCCATCTCCAGAAACAGCACGGTCACCGGATAGCGGCCCCTCATCAGGGCGTTATGATAACCTTCAAGCAAAGCGTGATTCAGACTCCCGCTCTGCACCGGGCGGGAGTTTACGAAAAGAATCTGCTCGGCTCGCGTCGCCCGGTTCACCCCTGGCCTACCTATGTATCCGTGCAGACGTAATCCCGCGTCTTCGGTGTCGATTTCCAACAGGGTCTCCTTCCAACCCCGTCCAAAGACCGCTGCAATCCGCTCCTCCAAAGTGCCCCGCGCGACGTCCTGCCAAAACACCGCCCCGTCCCGACGCAACACCCAGCCCACTTCCGGCCTGGCCAGTGCCGCCAATCGCACCCCCTGCTCAATGTGACTCCACTCCGTCTCTTCAGTTCGCAGGAATTTCCGCCGCCCCGGCACATGGGCAAACAGCTGCCGCACCTCGATACTAGTGCCCGCCGGACCACCCGCCTTGCCAGCCCGGATCACCTTGCCGCCATCAATCACCACTTCTGTGCCCTCCACCGCCTCCGGTTCACGCGTCTTGAGTGTGAAGCGGCTAACCGAGGCGATGCTGGGTAACGCCTCCCCGCGGAAGCCAAAGGTCTGAATCTTCATCAGGTCTCCCGCTTCGCGGATCTTGCTGGTGGCATGCCGTTCCAGGGCCAACAGTGCATCCTCCGGGCCCATCCCGCAGCCGTCGTCGGTCACCCGGATGAGGGATCGTCCCCCGCGCTCCACCGAAATCTCGATTTTTTTTGCCCCGGCATCAAGGGAGTTCTCCACCAGCTCCTTCACCACGGAGGCTGGCCGCTCCACCACCTCCCCCGCCGCGATCCGGTTCGCCACCACTTCCGCCAGGAGGCGGATTTTTTGGCTCATAATTCCGAGAGGTTCCTTACAGGTCGCTCCGCACGCCCAAGTGGGTGGAGAGTCGTTCCAACTCCGCCGCGGAAGTATAAGGCAACTCAATCCGTCCATTATCCGCCGTGCCCACGATCCGGGCCCGGGTTCCGGTGGCCCGCTGGAGTTTTAACTCCAAATCCCGCCAATCGGCCTCGTTGGCCCGACGGTTCTTTTTTCTCCCCCGGGTGCCACTGGTCTGACGCCGGACGAGCGCCTCCGCCTGCCGGACACTCAGACCCCGCTTCACCGCCTCCCGCGCAACCGCCGTCTGCGCAGCCGGCTCACTCAACCCGAGGATCGCCTTGGCATGGCCGACGGTGAGCTGTTTGGATCGAAGAAGATCGCGCACCTCGGAAGGCAAGGAGCGCAAGCGAAGAGCGTTGGCCACCGTGGCCCGGTTTTTCCCCACCCGCTCAGCCACCTCCTCCTGCTTCAGTCCAAAGGATTCGATTAGGGTTGCGTAGCCGTCAGCCTCCTCCACGGGATCCAGTTCGGCCCTCTGCAGGTTTTCGATTAGGGCAAATTCAAGAACCTGCTGGTCGGTGGCCTGCCGGACGATGGCCGGCACGCGGACAAGGCTGAGCTTTTGGGCAGCCCGCCAGCGCCGCTCCCCAGCGATCAGCTCATAACCGGACCCGCTTCCGGAACGTCGGACGATTAGCGGCTGAAAAATCCCCTTGGCCCGAATGGACTCCACCAACTCGGCCAAGCTCTCCTCGGCAAAGACCCGCCGCGGTTGGAAACGGCTGGGCCGGATATCACCGATCCCCAACTGCTGGACCTTTTCGCCCTCGTCAGGGCGGATCTCGGGGGAGTCGAGCGAAGGCTTGCTCGTCCCCAATAGCGCTCCCAACCCCCTGCCCAGCGGTGCTTTGGCCATTCTTGAAACGGTAAGTTTCACTCCTCTCCCGTCAATCCGTGCCCACCCGGCCGTAAAATAACCTTCTAAGAATTTTTAACTGCCATCACCCCGCCGGATTAGGTTTAAGGATTAGAATAGGCCAGGATAAAGGCAGATCGCAGGATGAGGTCTGGCTGCGTAAAACCCAATCCTAATCCTTCCACCTCATCGAATTCCGAGCCCACCGGACCTACTTCTTAAAATGGATCGTCAACTCCAGCTCCGGTGCATTCAACTCAAACTTCGCATCGCTGAAATCCGCCGGCCCCATAAAACCGGTCGCATCGTTGGAAAACCCCCAAGGCTCTTCCGGTGCTCCCATAAAGCCGGTCTTCAATTTACCGTCCCCGTCGAGATCCTGGAACGTCTTGATCGCGTACGTGCCGTAGGGCACCGCCGGAAACGTCACGCTCACACTGTCCCCCTTGGCATCCTCGACGCGGGATAGATACTTGGGCGTATCAAAGGAGCCAGAGTCAAAATCCTTGGCGCTCTTTTCCAGTGCAACCCGAACCTTGCCCTGTCCATCGATCACCCCTTCCACTTTCACCTCGATCGTGCCGGACTTGTTTTCCTGACTCATCCCCACGGACCCCAGCAGCGCCAAGATGGCGATTCCTCGAAATAGGTTCATATAGCTTTCTCCTTTTCTGCCGCCGCGGTGAAGCCACCCCGGAGATTGATCGTATTCAACGCCAGCGGCTGGCCGTATGTCTCGTTAAAAAGATCGAGGCTGTCGGGATGTTTTGCGATAAACCGCATCCACGCCACGTGCACTGAAGAGCGCGCAAAGGCTTGCAGCGACTCCCGATCCCGCCAGTAACTCACCAAAATCAACCTCCGCAGGCTGCTCATCCCGGGACAGACACCCCGGCACCCGTCCGCCCGTTTGGTCTCCCTCACAAAGGAGGCGATCTGGGTCCAGAGAAACAAAAACCCAAGCAGATTCCTCGCCCCCATCCCTACCACCATCAGACAGACCGGGGTCGAACCCAAGTTTGGTTTGTAAATCTGCAGTGCCATCAGCGGGCAGCTCGGTAGCTGAAGAGCCGGCGGCGGCGGATCAGGTTCGCCACCGGGCTAGGCACATTTTTCTCCCACCCTTTTTTACCGGAACGGATGTTCCTGAGAATTTCGGAACTCGAGCAGGACGGCAGGTCTTTTTCCTCACCAGAGAGATCAACAATCCGGCCGGTCCGAACGAGGTATTCATAAATCTCCCGAATCGGCTCGGGCACAACCAGGCTGTGTCCCGTCACGAACGCCCCGTTCACGGGGTCGTAGCCGGGCTGAACCAGGAGCCTCACCCCCGGCAAGAACAACCGTCCCATGGCCTCCAGAATTCCTCCGGGCAGATCGCTGTAAAACTGCTCCTCCAGCATTTTGCTAAGAAGCGGCACCCCAATGACAAACCCGACACATCCCTTCGTGCGCTGGGTGAGATACTGCGCCAAACGGTGAAACCGAAAAATATTGCTCACCATCACCGTCCGTTTCAGCGCCCCCATGCAGTCCACCCGGTCGAGAAAGTCTTCGATTCCGGCTTTTCGGCTGCGCACCAGGTTCCTCATGGTGATCTCACAAACCTCCACAATCTCGCGCCCCTTATTGGCAGGATCGGCCCGAAAAATGGCGGAAGCCTTGGACATCATCCTCATATGAAAATTGGTGATCGGCCGATAGTGACCTCGGAGAAGTAGGACGGACTTATTGTAAAAGCTGTCCTCCGCCTCGAGATTCTCCCCGGTGGCGGCAAAGAGGGATACCGGAGTCAGATTGGATCGAACCAGTTTCAGGCTCGCGAGCCGGTTGTCGACCCGGGAGAAGACCGGCCCGCCGAACGCGACCATATCAACCTCCAGCCGTCCGTAACGGATTCCGTCCATCAACCGGTTCAGAACCTCCTCCGGATTCCGCCAATGCAAAAAGGCGGCGTGAATAAGATTCACCCCCAGCATGCCCAGGACCTCCATCTGCTCGGAATTGGTGGGATCCATCAACCGGACGTGGAGGTGAATTTCTCCCGGAGCGCGGTTGGCTTCGGTTTGAAAACGTATCCCCAGCCACCCCTTTCCGTCGCTGGCGTGTTTGTGGCTGCGGGCCGTCACGGTGTCAGCGAAAACAAAAAACCGCGTTTGATCCCCGCGTTCCGTCCCCAGCCTCTCCACCAAGAGCCGGTACTCATAATCCAGCATCTCCTTGAGCCGTTCCCGGGAGACAAACCGTCCTGATTTTCCATAAATCGCGTTGCTGAAGGTCATGTCATAGGCCGAGATGCTCTTGGCCACGGTGCCGGCCGCGCCACCCGCCTGGAAAAACCAGCGGGCGACTTCCTGCCCCGCCCCGATCTCGGCAATCGTTCCGTAGTGGCGGCCGGAGAAATTAATCTCCTGGGCCTTTTCCAGCGTGGAAAGAATCCGCAGCGTTTTTTTCATGAGTGGCTCCGACTCACCCAGGGGTTGCCTCGGATCGAAAACCGCCACGGGAAACGGGCGGCGGGACCGGCATAATTGACCCCCACCCGGGGGCGTTGCTCGATCTGAGAGGCGAGGATCCGCATCCCGTCATCCTCGATCCGGATGGGCCCGCGAACAAGATCGCTCCGGTCCCATTCCATGCGGATTCCCAAAGCCGCGGTCAAAGCCCCGGGGCCGGCGGTCAGGCGATGATCGTCCGCGGGCAGGCTTCGACGCCGAGCCATTTGGTCCAATCCCTCGATCGGTTCAACCGCCCGGATCAAAACTGCCGCAGGCACCCCGCTCGGTGCCGTGACGACGTTGAACATCCGGTGGACTCCGTAACAAAGATAAACGTAGGCAGTGCCCGGCGTGCCGAACATCGATTCATTCCTCGGCGTGCGCCCACGCCAGGCGTGGGAGGCACGGTCCCTCGGCCCGCCGTAAGCCTCCGCCTCGACAATGCGGGCGGCACAGCCCCCACCACGGGCTTCCACGCGGATCACTTTCCCCAAAAGCCGCATGGCCACCGCAACCGGATCTTTCGGCTCGTAGAAGGACTGGGGAAGAATCCGCCGCCTCACCCCGTGCGCGGACCGAACAGCGCCGTCCCGATTCGTACGAGCGTGGCCCCCTCCGCAATCGCAACCGGAAAGTCATGACTCATTCCCATGGAAAGCTCCGGCAAGCCGGCCCCGGAGGACTGTTCGAGCTGATCGCGGATCTCGCGCAACTTCCGAAAAAAGGGCCGCGCCTCTTCCGGCTCCTCGCGAAACGGCGGGATGGCCATGAATCCCCGTACCTCCAGGCGGGACATGGCGTTGACCGCCCGCAAAAGTTCTTCCGCCTGTTCCGGGCGGGCCCCATGCTTCGCCGCTTCCCCGCCGACGTTGATTTCCAAAAGAACCCGGAGGTTTTTTCCCGCGGCATCGGCCCGCTTTTGAAGCTCTTGGGCCAGTTCCAGCCGGTCGACTGACTCAATCACGTCAAACCACTCCACGGCCTCCTTGGCCTTGTTGGTTTGTAGGCCACCGATGAAGTGCCACTCTCCGCCCGCCGGCATTTCCGGAACCTTGACCCGCGCTTCCTGCACTCGGTTTTCCCCGTAGAGCCTGTGGCCTAAACTCCAAAGAATCCGCAACCGCTCCGCGTTGACTTTTTTGCTCACCGCGAGAAGACGGACGGAACCGGGATCCCGCCCTGCCTTTTCGGCGGTTTGCCGGATTTCCCCGCAAATGCGGGAGTAGTTTTGCTCCAGAGGGTCGATCATGATTAGTTAAGCTTGATTTGCCTGCTCAATAAGAGTGCATAATACTCTTATCTTATGCAGGTGGAATCTTTCCGTGTCTTTCGTGATCTGGTGGAGACCAAATCCTTCAGCCGTTCCGCTTCGCTCAACGGCATCACCCAGTCGGCCGTCAGCCAACAGCTTCGGTCGATTGAGCAGCGTCTGCGCGTTCCCCTCCTGGAGAGGACCAGCAAGCAGTTCGCCCTGACTCGGGAAGGGCAGTTGCTCTACGAGGCCAGCCGGGAAATCATCACTCATTACCAACGTTTTCAACACCAGCTGGAGGAAATGCGCAATATTATCTCCGGCACCATCCGCTTGGCGGCTGTCCCCAGCGTGGGCATCCACGAACTCCCTCCTTACATCAAGGAGTTCTTAAAAGCGTTTCCCCAGGTGAAGGTGCAGGTGGATTACCGCCGATCCAACGAAGTCTACGAGTGTGTGGCCGACGGAGATGCCGATGTCGGCTTCGTCGCTTTTCCCGCCCCGCGCAAGGGACTGAAGGTTGAGACGTTTAAAAAAGATACCCTCCATATCATCGCCGCGCCCGGCCATCCCTTGGTTAAAAAAGGAACGGTACCGCTGGCCGAGCTTTCGCAGTATAAAATTGTCTCCCTCGCCCCGGAAATGCCCACGCGCCAGGGATTGGACAAGATCCTCGCCACTCGCGGTCTCAAGTTTCAACCCAAGATGGAGTTCGACAACGTGGAGACCCTGAAAAGCGCGGTCGAAATCGATGCCGGAGTCGCATTTCTTCCCAAATCCGTCGTCTCAGCGGAGCTCGCCTCCGGCTCCCTCGTCACCGTCCCTCATCACGGCGCCGAAATCACCCGACCTCTCGGCGTGGTTTCCCGGGCCTCCCGGGTGGTCAGCCCCGCGGTGAAACGGTTTCTCAAGGCGCTGAAGGGGCCCAAAAGTCGCGGTGCCGAGGAAGGCCCGGAGAACGGGGCGGATTGAAAGTCGGGACGCAAAAACCAAGCGCCCAAGAGAGGGCGTTTGAAAGCATGCGCTCCCAAGGACTCCGCCTCACGTCCCAGCGGCGGCTTGTCACCGAAATGGTTTTTGAGACCAAGGAGCACTTCACCGCCGAGTCCCTTCTTTCCCGCTGCCGCCGCCGCGATGATAAAGTCTCCCGCGCCACCGTTTACCGCACCCTCGCCTTTCTCGTTCGCGCGGGTCTCATTCGGCAGGTGGGCTTGGGACAGCAGTCCCCGCAATACGACCCAAACTTCGCGGACGCACCAAGGCATGGACACTTTGTCTGCGTGGACTGCCAAAAGGTCATTGAGTTCCACGACCACTGTCTGGATGTCCGCGAATCCATCGTCACGAAGGATCACGGCTTCAGCCCGCAGCGGGTCAGCCTGCAGATCGAGGCCACCTGCGACTCTCTCCGGGAAAAGGGAGTCTGTCCGCGCCGGGCCGCCTGAAGTCCCTTTCCCTTGGCCAACCGCTCTATTTCCGTTAAGGTGAATGGCTCTAAATGAAAATTTCTCTGGAAAATGTCGGGGGATGCCGGCGCCGCGTGAAAGGCGAGATCCCAGCCGACCATGTTCGGCAAAAAGAGGAGCAGGTCACCCTCTCCTTCCAAAAATCGGCCCGTCTTCCCGGCTTCCGTCCGGGCCGGGCTCCACTGGAGATGGTCCGAAAACGCTATGCCCCCGATATTCAGGCCGAGCTGCGGGACGTTCTCCTCCGCGAGGCCCTTCGCGCCGCCGTGGAAAAGGAAAAGCTCCAGCTGGTCGACGACCCCGCCGTGGAGGAGGCCAATTTTGGCAAGGACCAGAAGTTTCAGTTCATCCTGCGGGTCGATCTTGTTCCTGAATTCAAAGTGCCGACGGCCAAGGGACTAAAGATTCCAAAAAAATCCCCAGAGCCCCTCACCGACAAGGATGTGGAAGCCGCCCTTCAGCAGCTCGCGGAACCCATGGCCCACTTTCACAGCCTCGAACCCCGCCCCGCCCAAGAGGGCGACTTCGCGGTGGTTGATTTCGAGGGTACCTGCGGCGGTAAAAAAATCGCCGAAATCGCCCCGCAGGCCGGTCAGATCGCTGCGGCCAAAAAACTTTGGCTCTGGCTGAAGAGCGACTCGTTTCTTCCGGGTTTCTGTCCTGCGATCTACGGAATGAAACCGGGGGACACCAAGGAGGTGGAGGTAAAGTTTCCCGCCGATTTTCCCCAGACCCCCCTCCGGGGCCAGACCGGGCGGTATCAGGTCACCCTGCTGGAGCTGAAGGAACGCCATGTGCCGGAACTGGATGAAGCTTTTTGTCAGGAGCACTACAAGATCTCCATGGAGGAGCTCAAAAAAAGGATCCGGGACGATCTGGCCACCTCCCGCGAAAATGCCGTCCGTTCCGAGGATTCCAAAGCCGTGACGAACGCTCTTCTTTCCGCCGTGAAGATGGATGTGCCTGAACCCATGCTCGAGGAGGAGCGCCGTCGCTTGGTGGCCCGGTTGATCGAGGAAAACCAGCGGCGCGGCGTGCCCCAGGAGGAACTCCTCAAACACAAGGACGAGATTCTGGCGGCGGCAGGCCGGAGCGCGGAAGAAAATGTGAAGCTTTCCTTCCTTCTTCGCAAGGTGGCGGAAACCGAAGGGTTAAAGGTGGAGGAGACGGAGATTCTTCACGAGGTAACCCATCTCGCGGCCCACTCCGGGCAGGACGTCCGCCTGTTTGCCAAACGGCTGCAGAAATCCGGCGCTTTGCCCTCACTTGCTGACACGCTGTTGCGCAGAAAAACCGTTGATTTTCTTTTGCAACACGCGGTCCGTTCCTAAGCTGTTTTTATGAGCAAAGAACCCCGCGCGGACTACTACGTCCCAAGCGTGATTGAACAGACCGGTCGCGGCGAGCGCGCCTACGACATCTATTCACGCCTTCTCAAAGACCGAATTGTTTTCATCGGCACCGCGATTGACGACAGCATGGCCAACTCGATCATCGCCCAGCTTCTTTTCCTCCAGATGGAGGACCCAAAAAAGGATGTGAATATTTACGTCCATTCCCCGGGCGGCTATGTCACGGCCGGCCTCGCGATCTACGACACGATGCAGTATATCAGCTGCGATGTGGCGACGTACTGTATCGGGCAGGCCGCGAGCATGGGGGCCGTGCTTTTGGCCGCCGGCACCAAGGGCAAACGCTACTGCCTGCCCAACGCCCGGATCATGATCCACCAGCCCTTGGGCGGGGCTCAGGGGCAGGCCACCGACATCAGTATTCAGGCCCAGGAAATCCTGCGGGCCAAGAAACGGCTCAATGAGATTCTCGCGCACCACACCGGGCAAAAGTTTGAGACGGTCGAAAAGGACACGGATCGTGATCGTTTCATGTCCGCCGAGGATGCCAAGGCCTATGGTCTGGTGGACCACGTCGTCACGTTTAACAAACCAGCCCAAGCCTCAAAATAGCCTGGAGCCTCTGTGGCCCGCCCCACCCACCTCACCCTCTGCTCTTTTTGCGGAAAGAGCCATGCGGAGGTGAAAAAACTCATTGCCGGACCGGGAGTCTACATCTGCGACAACTGCATTACCCTGTGCACCAATATCCTTCATCGGGAAGCCGGGGAAGGGACCGTGGGCAAAGGTCTTCTCAAAGCTTTGCCTAAGCCCCGGGAAATCCGGGCAGAACTCGATCGCCACGTCATTGGTCAGGAACGTGCCAAGCGCACCCTCGCCGTCGCCGTCCACAACCACTACAAACGGGTTCGCGGGGAACATGCGGATACCCTTCCGACCGACCATGCCGATGTGGAACTCGAGAAAAGCAACATTCTCCTCATCGGCCCCACCGGTTGCGGAAAAACCCTCTTGGCCCGCACCCTCGCCCGAATTCTCGATGTCCCGTTCGCCATCGCCGACGCCACCTCCCTTACCGAGGCCGGATACGTGGGCGAGGATGTGGAGACCATTATTCTCCGCTTACTACAGAATGCCGATTACGACGTGAAGCGGGCCGAGTTGGGGATCGTCTACATCGATGAAATTGACAAAATCGGCCGCAAGTCGGACAGCGCCTCAATTACCCGCGATGTTTCCGGTGAAGGCGTCCAACAGGGACTTCTGAAGATTCTCGAAGGCACCGTTTGCCACGTCCCCCCCCAAGGCGGCAGGAAACACCCTCAACAGGAACACATTGCCATCAACACCCAGAACATTCTCTTCATCTGCGGGGGCGGTTTTGTCGGTCTGGATGAGATCGTGCGCAAACGCCTCGGCGGTCGAGCCCTCGGCTTCGGGGCCGGACCGGGCTCCGCTCCCATGATCGAGGAGGGGCCCACTCTTCTTCGCCATACCGAACCCGAAGATCTTCTTAAATTTGGGATGATTCCCGAATTTATCGGCCGTCTGCCGGTCCTCACCCACCTCAACCCGCTGACGGCCGAAGAGCTCATGGCTGTTCTTACGGAGACAAAAAACTGCCTTACCAAGCAGTACGCCAAGCTTTTCGGCATGGAGGGCGTGAAGCTGAATTTCACCCGCGATGCCCTCAAATGCCTGGCGGACAAGGCGATGAAAAAGGGCACTGGCGCCCGTGCCCTCCGAAGCCTTTTGGAAGGCATGATGCTGGATCTCATGTACGAAATCCCTTCACGCGACGATGTGGAGGAGGTCATCATTAGCCGGCCCGTGGTCGAAGGACAGCGCACCCCCATCATCAAACGCAAAGAATCCCGCAAAGCCGCCTAAAGATTCCCGAATTCTTCTCCGCCCCCCGCCTCGCCCCCTCCACTGGCGGGCGAACCTCTCTTACCCGATCTTTTTCAAGCCTTCTTCCAAACGCGCCCAAAGCTCCTCCATCCCTTTCTCCGTTTCATCTCCCATATGGGAGACTCGGAAGGTTTGCCCCTTCAGTTTTCCGTACCCCCCGTCAAAAATCGCCCCATGGGTTTCTTTCAGCCAGGCAATCCACTTGGCGACATCCACTCCGCGGGTGTTTTTGCCGCAGGTCAGGCTGAGCGACTCAAATCCTTTTTCCGGGAAAACCTCAAACCCATTCGCGGCCAACCAGGCACGACCCCGTTCTGCATTCTTTTTGTGCCGAGCGTGCCGCTGGGCAATTCCCTCCTGCTCGATTTCGGATAACTTCACCTCCAGCGCATACAGGTGGGAAATAGATGGTGTGCAGGGGGTCATATGGCTTTCCGCCTGCTTTCGGAACTCAAGGAAGTCGTAGTAGTAGCCGCGATCCTTCACCTTTTCTGCCCTTTGGTAGGCCCGTTCGCTGACAGAAAAAAGTGCCGCCCCAGGAGGCAGGGCCAGAGCCTTTTGAGTGCCACAGAGCATCACGTCGAGTCCGAGTTCATCAAAAGGAATCGGCATCACGCTAAAGGAGGAGACCGTATCCGTGATGAGCATCACCTCCGGAAACTTGGCGCGGATCAGTTTCGCGATCTCCGCCAAGGGACTCAGTGCCCCGGTGGAAGTCTCATGATGGATCAGGGTCAATGCATCATAGCCCCCCTTGGAGAGCTCCTTCTCGATCATCTCCGGTTTAATCGCCTGGCCCCACTCCACCTGCACCTTACCCGCTTCCTTGCCGCACTTCTGGGCCACGTCGAACCACTTATCGGAAAAGGCGCCGTTCATGCAGACGAGCACCTTTTTTTGGACCAAGTTCCGCAAAGCGGCCTCCATCACCGACCAAGCCGAGCCCGTCCCCAAAAACACGGGTTGCTGGGTCTGAAAAAGGCTGCGGAGCCTGGGCTGCACCCGTGCGTAGAGGTCCTGAAACCCCTTTCCCCTGTGTCCGATCATGGGCCCCCCGAAGGCCTTCCTGACGGAATCAGAGATTTCGACGGGTCCTGGGATAAACAGTTTGATGTGGGGCATCCTTGGGGTAATTAGAGGAATCATCTTTATGCGCAAACTTATCCTTCTCTGCGTTGCCATTGCCGGATCCGGCTGGTGGTCCCACTCCCAAATCAGCTCCAAAGGCGGAACCGACGCCAGCGGCAGCCTTCAAACCACATCGGACGATCAAGGGCATCTAGATCGCCCCGGTTCCTCTTCGGCCGACGAACCCGTCGCCAAGGCAGAACCGGTGGCCCGGGCCACCGCTGTGGCACCGGGAGATGCTTCCTCTTCCAGCCAACCCGCCCAAGCTCCCGGGCCTACCGTCAGTGAAATTATCAAAAATGCCATCCGGCGGGATGAGGAGCTGCGGGAGTTACGCGAGGAGTATCTTTATCAACTCAAGGTCGTGACCGAACGCCTCGATGACGATAATAAAGTAATCCCCGACAAAACTAAAACGGTCAG
Source organism: Methylacidiphilales bacterium (assembly GCA_040397305.1). Lineage (GTDB taxonomy): Bacteria > Verrucomicrobiota > Verrucomicrobiia > Methylacidiphilales > Verrucolacustridaceae > Verrucolacustris. The sequence continues at coordinate 19,824 of JBBAWG010000014.1, forward strand.
CGCCAAAATCAAACCCGGCAAGGACATCACCTTCTCTGCAGATTTTAATGAGGATTCGGATTCCTCCGGGGATTCAAAGGTCGCCGGGGTTGGCGCGGGAAGAAATCTGCGCAGCAAAAACAACGACGATGATGACGATGACGAGAAAGACAAACAGGTTGAGGATGCCAAGAAGGTGAATGCGATGCTGGACATGGCGAAGATTGCTCCCCGCTACAATTATCAGCGCCTCAACGACGAGACGATCCGGGAGCGGCGTTGCTTTGTCATTAAATTTACCCCCAAAAAGGATCAGCCCTTCTCCACCCGAGAGGAAAAGGTCATCAACAAGGTGGGGGGCACGATCTGGATCGATCAAAACGACTTCAGCATTATTCAGACCAAGGGAAAGCTAACGGAAGAAGTGGATGTCGCCTGGTTTCTGGCGACCATGAAGGGTCTTGATTTCAATTACCAGACCTCCGAATTATCAGAAATCAACATTCCGGTTCCGTCCGATTTCTCCATGAATTTCGATCTGAATATCATGGGGTACCGCATGTGCCAGCGCCAAAGAAGCACCATGGCGGATTATCAACGTGCCTCTCCCTCCGCTCCGGCGGAGACCAGTCCGGCAAGCACTACCCCGCCCTCGAACTGATTTTTTCTTAGCTCCTCCGGTGGCGTCCGGCACCCAGCTCGGTGCCCAGGGCACTTTGACCTGCGGGCCGGGCCCAGTCCGTAAACTTCCAAAGCAAAACCAGCGCGACAGACCCCAGCAAACACTTCAAGCCCTGCAAAAACTGCGCGGAATATAGGCTCCTTTTTTGGGATCCCAGCACGGAGCGTCGCTCCTGTTCAAGCCGGGCTTCGGAGGCCTTCACCTCGTCGTTCAGGGTTTTTAGGAAACCTGCAAGATCAACCGGCTGTTTTTTGGCGTTCGCCTGATTATAGCGTTCCACCATGGCCTGCTGCTGTTCTGGATTAAGATTCAGGGTGGTATCCCGGACTGCCCGGACTTTTTTGACCTGCTCTTCCGCTTGGGCCGTCAAGTTGGCCGAAGAGTTCCGAAAGAGGTTTTCCGCCGACCTCATGGTCAGAGGAATGAGCAAAAGATACAAAACCGCCAAAACCAAGGGCAGAAAAGAAGCAAGTCGGAGCGCCAGCACCTCGAGCTTCTGACGGAGAAACCGTGGGTGGCAAAGTAAGAGCGAGAGACCAAGAAGCGCCAAGGGAATCCGGTCTGTCATCGCGGAGGAAAACCGGAGTTCAGCCGCTGGATTCCGAAGGCGAAGATCGCTCAAGGAGGAAAAAGTCTCCAAAAGATAAAAAGCCAACAACAGCGCTCCCACTACCCGGAAGATCCGGATGCCAAGAACCAGGGCGCGATCTGCCGGCCCTGCATGGATTTCAGACTCAGAAACCGCCATGGCGGCAAATATGACCTTTTACCCTTAAAGAGACAAGGCGCTTCATTCGGCACTCGCATCCCAGAATTCCAGTCTCCATTTTCAGATGGTGGTCCGTCTTGCTTGGTTTTTGATCCTGCCCCTCACCCTCAGTACCCATGGGGAAACCTCTTGGGCAACTCCAGCTCCAGCGCGACAGGTTGCAGTCGATTCCGACTGGCCCAAAAAGGCGGTCTGGTACCAGATCTTTCCGGAGCGGTTCCGTAACGGGGACCCCATGAATGACCCTACCGCAGAATATGGCCGCGTCCCGGATCATGTCCGCGGCAAGTGGAGGATCAACCCATGGGAAAAAGAATGGTACGCGATGGAGGATTGGGAAAAGGATCTTGCCCAAGATATGTACGGCAGTGTGCACCACCGCCGATACGGCGGAGACTTTCAGGGAGTGATCGAGAAGCTCGACTATTTGAAAGATCTCGGGATCACCGCCCTCTACTTCAACCCCGTGTTTGCGGCCCCCTCTCTCCATAAATACGACGCCCTGGTCTTCCACCACATGGATCCTTTTTTTGGTCCGAACCCGTCCGCCGATCTGGAGCTCCTCAAAAACGCCTCCGCCGATCCCTCGACTTGGACCTGGTCTGCTGCGGATAAACTTTTCCTGGAATTGGTCAAAAAGGCCCACGAAAGAGGCATGAAAATCATTATTGATGGAGTCTTCAACCACACCTCCACGGATTTTTTTGCCTTTGCGGATATTCGGGAGAAGCAAAAGGAATCCAAATTCAAGGACTGGTACACCATCCTTTCCTGGGCGGACCCCACATCCAAAGACCGCAAAAAGTTCGATTGGGCCGGCTGGGACGGTCACAAAAGTCTTCCCGAGTTTTCCGAGGTGACCGATGAACAGGGCCGTAAAACCCTTCATCCCGAGGTGAAGGCCTATCTTTTCGCCATCACCAAACGCTGGATGGACCCCAACGGAGATGGCGACCCTTCCGACGGAATCGACGGATGGCGTCTGGATGTCGCCGAGAAGGTGGGAGACGGATTTTGGGTGGAGTGGAACAAACTGGTTAAATCCATCAACCCCAACGCCTACACGACCGCGGAAATCTGGGGCGAGGCATCCGCCTACTTGGAGCGCACCAAGTTCGATGCCGCCATGAACTACCACGCCTTTGCCATTCCCGTCAAAGGAGGCCTGATCGACGGGACTTTGCCGGTGCGTGAATTCGTCCGCACCATGGAAGACCGTCGCGCTAAATACTCGGGGGACCAATTTGCCCGGATGATGAACCTTTTCGACTCCCACGACACCGACCGATTTGCCTCCATGATCGTAAATCGGGATCGGACCTACTACGGCAACGCTGACATGTTTGCCTATGACGCCCAAGTGTCGGCCAACAACCAGGGAAAGCCCTACTTCGTCCGCAAACCTGACGACAAAGACCGAATGCTTCAGCGCATGATCCTTCTTTTTCAAGCTGCTTACCCAGGCGCCCCTTACCTCTACTACGGATCCGAGGCCGGCATGTGGGGAGCGGATGATCCTGACGACCGAATGCCGATGGTATGGGAAGATCTGAAATTCGAACCCCAAACCCTCAGTCCCGGCGGTCAGCCAAAACGCAATGATGATGTTAACTTTGACGCCCCTCTCCACGTCTTTCATCGCGAGGTCCTCCGCCTGCGCCAAAAGTATCCCGCCCTGCAGGACGGAACTTTCCAACTCATTGGGGCGGAAAACTCCACCAAAATGTTTGCCTTTGCCCGCACCGACCCGGAAACGGTCGTGGCGATATTCAACCGCCACACCGACCCTCAAACCTTCACCTTCCAATTCGGCACCACCGATGGCAGCGAGGCCCCTCCCCTGGAGGCTTTTTTTATTTCTTCCGGAACGACGTCAGATGCCACCGTAAAACAGGGCAAAGGCAAGGCCTCCATCACCTTGCCAGGCCTCACCGGCGCTCTGTTCCGTCAGAAGTAAATCTTCGCCTACTCCTCGCAGCTCCCGCTAGAATCGCGAGATGCGTTGGAACAAATGGGTTTGGATTCTTTTGGGCTTGGCGGCAGGGATTCTTGCCGGCGCTCTCGGTTGGGTTCGGCAGGCTACGGCGCCCGTGCCTGGATCCACTTCTTCCCCAACATCCACCTCTCAACCTGCTTCCACGCCCCGCCCGCTTTCTGCCAAGAATTCGAAGGATTGGCCCAAACACGCAATTTGGTATCAGATCTTTCCGGAGCGTTTCCGCAATGGGGACCCAACGAACGACCCCACCGCAGAATATTCGCGTGTGCCGGAACAAGTCCGCTCCACATGGCGCATCACCCCCTGGACAAAGGAGTGGTATGCCATGGACGATTGGGAGAAATCTCTGGCTCCGGATGCTTACGGCACCATGCACCACCGCCGTTATGGTGGAGATTTTCAGGGCATCATCGACAAGTTGGACTACTTGAAGGATCTCGGTGTTACCGCGATCTATTTCAACCCTATTTTTGAGTCAACCTCCCTCCATAAGTACGACGCCCGCTCCTACCACCACGCCGATCCACATTTTGGCCCCGATCCTGAAGGCGACAGGGCGATGATCGCTGAGGAGACTGGAGATCCCTCCACTTGGAAGTGGACAGCGGCGGATAAAATGTTTTTGGATCTTGTGCGGAAGGCCCACGACCGGGGCATCCGTGTCATCCTCGACGGCGTCTTCAACCACTGCGCCACAGGCTTCTTTGCCTTTACAGACTTAAAACAGAATCAGGAAAACTCCCCCTACACCCACTGGTTCCACGTCCATCAATTTGACGATCCCAAGACTCCAGACCGCAATGAGTTTGACTACGCAGGGTGGTGGGGCGTGAAGGCCATGCCGGAATTCTCCGAGGTCACGGACGAAAAGGGCCGTAAGAATCTCGACCCTCAGGTGAAAGCTTACCTTTTTGCCATCACCAAACGTTGGATGGATCCTAACGGGGACGGCGACCCGTCCGACGGGGTGGACGGTTGGCGGTTGGACGTGGCCAATGAGGTGGGCACAGGATTCTGGGCGGATTGGAACGCCTTTGTGAAATCAATCAATCCCCTGGCTTACACAGTTCCGGAAATCTGGGTGGAGGCCCAGGATTTCATGCGCGAGGCCAAATTCGACGGTGTCATGAATTACTACGCGTTCGCGATGCCCATCAAGGGCGGGATGATCCATGCCACCCTTTCCACCAGGGAGTTTCTACGATTGATCGAGGACCGTCGGGAAAAATTCACCTGGGAGGAGGCCTTACGCCACCAAAACCTCTTCGATTCCCATGACACCGACCGCTTTCCCTCGATGATCGTGAACCGGAATCGGCCCTACTTCTCCAAAGAGGACGCTTTTGGCTACGACGGCGATCTCTGGGCCGGCTGCACCGAAAAGCCCTACCTCATCCGAAAGCCGCAGGATGAAGAGCGCCGACTGCAACGGATGCTCACCCTTTTTCAGGTCGCTTATCCGGGCGCGCCCTACCTTTATTATGGAACCGAGGCCGGAATGTGGGGGGGAGACGACCCGGACGACCGCATGCCCATGGTATGGGCGGATCTTTCTTTTGAGCCTCAGAAAATCAGCCCCGCCGGGCAACCGGAACGGAATGACAATCCCAACTTCGATGGCGACCTTCATGCCTTTTACAAGGAGGTCCTCGCCCTTCGCCGAAAGCATCCGGAGCTGGTCGACGGTGCCATGCGGATATTGGGGGGCTCCGATCGCACCCAAACCTTTGCCTGGGTTCGGGAAGGCGCCCGACCCCAGCTGGCCGTATTTAATCGGAATCCCGAACCCCAAACCCATATCCTCTCCCTCAAAGAGTTGGGGTCGGGCAAAAAATTTACCCCGACTTTCATCTCCTCAGGCGCTTTGACTGACGTGAAGGTCGCCGCTCAAGGCGACGAGCTGCGCGTCACCCTGCCCGGCTGGAGTGGGATTTTGCTCTCCGCGGATTAAGGATTAATCCGAACGTTCGATGGGGGCCCGCACCCGATTGCCCCACTCGGTCCAAGAGCCATCGTAGTTGCGCACCTTTTTCAGGCCAAGGAGGTAGCTCAAAACAAACCAAGTATGGCTGGAGCGTTCCCCAATCCGACAATAGGCCACCACTTCCTTGTCCACACCGAGCTGACAACCCTCAAGGTAAATTTTGGCAAGGTCCTCGGGCGATTTGAAGGTACCATCCTCCTTGACCGCAGTCTTCCATGGAACGCTCTTGGCTCCGGGAATATGACCGCCCCGCAAGACCCCCTCCTGGGGATATTCGGGCATATGAGTGATCTCGCCTTTGAACTCGCCCGGGGAGCGGACATCGATCAATGGCTTCCTCCCTTGGCTGAAAGCCAGCGCGTCCTCATAAAAGGCTCGGATTTCCGAATCGAGCCGTTTGGCCGGAACAGGATAAGAAGCCGACGGAACCGTGGCCTTGTCCCGTGTCAGAGCTCGCTTTTCCGCAACCCACTTATCCCGCCCACCGTTGAGAATCCTGACCTTGGTATGCCCAAACAACCGGAAAGCCCATAGGGCATAACAGGCCCACCAGTTCGATTTATCGCCATAAAAAATCACCGTGGTGTCCGGAGAGATACCGTTACGGCTACAAAGATCGGCGAAGGCCTTTGGACTGATGTAGTCCCGAACCAAAGGGTCCTGCAAGTCCCTGCGCCAGTCGATGTGCACCGCTCCAGAAATGTGTCCTGTTTCATACAGCAGTACGTCTTCGTTACTTTCGACCACTCGAATGCCGGGATCCTTGAGATTTTGGGCCAGCCATTCGGTTTCGACTAAGGCTTCAGGGTGGGCGTATGGGGAACTCATAGGGTTAACTCCTTAAGCGGCTCAAAATGCCCAAAATCAAGCCGGGGCGCAACCGCCCCGCGTGTCATGTCCGGGGGACCTTCTCCTCGTCTAACATGGGGAAAAGGGGGGTGATGATCCCTAGGGCCCTGCCCGCCTGTTCAGTCGGCCAGGCCGGCCAGTTCTTCTGCCTGGGACCGGGCCGCCCAGGGCAACCCAGTTGGGTCAGTCCTGCTTCTGCGGTTTGGGGAATCACGCAGGCCGCCTCCAGTAAAACCAGTTCCAAAGCAGCGGCTGCATCCGCGAGGGTCGCATCCAACTCGCTGGCCTTGGCTGGATCCTTCGCGAGTTTCCATGGGGCCCGGGCCTCGATCAGTTGGTTGGCCGCCTGGACCGCCTTCCATAACTCCCCCAGTGCAAGATGGATCTGCGATCCCTTCATCAACTCGTCCCATTTCCGCAAGGCATGCAATACGGTATCACGAAAGCCCTCGGAGACAGGATCCGGCTTGGCCACGAAAGGAATTTTACCTTCCCGATACCGCCCAATCATCGACCCCGTGCGCTGGAGAAGATTTCCCAATTCGTGGGCCAGCTCCCCTTTTCGCCGGGCTGCCAGTGAGCCCTCATCAAAATCCGCGTCGTGTCCCAGGGCCATCTCCCGCAGGACGTAATAGCGGAACGCATCCGCCCCGTACTTGGCGGAAAGCTCCTCCGGATCCACCACATTGCCGGTCGACTTGCTCAACTTCTCGCTCCTCCGGGTCCAGAATCCATGAACCAGCAGCTTGGCAAACATCGGTAGGCCGAGCGCCTTGAGCATGCAGGGCCAATAGATTCCGTGGGCCGGCACCAGGATGTCCTTTCCAATCACATGAACGGCCGGCTCCCAGTCGGACAATTTCCCCTCCCCGCTTCCCGCGCCGGTCACGTAGTTCAAAAGGGCGTCGAACCACACGTAGGTGACCTGATTCTCGTCAAAAGGCAGCGGGATTCCCCAGGCCAACCGGGTCTTCGGTCGGGAAATACAAAGATCCGGAAGTGGTTTTTCCAGCGCCCCCAGAAGCTCCTTGGCCCGGAACTCGGGAAAAATCAGGGAGGGCTGTTTCTGGATCAGATCACGGAGCCATTCCTGATGCTTGGACAACTTGAAAAAGTAGTTTTCCTCGGTCAGCTCCACCACCTCACCATAAATCTCCGGCCAGGTTCCATCGGGCTGCCGCTCCTTCTCGGTCAGGAACTGCTCGGCTCGCACACTGTAGAACCCTTTAAAGGTTCCCTTCACGATGTCACCTTGGCGGTGCAATTTCTCCAGAACCTCCGCCACCAGGTTTTTGTGTCGAGGCTGGGTGGTTCTCAGAAAGTCATCCGGCTCCACCCAAAGGGTTTTCCATAAATTGGAAAATTGGCTGCAGATTCCGTCCACAAACTCCTGCGGACTTTGGCCAGCCTTGCCGGCGCTTTGCTGGACCTTTTGCCCATGCTCATCCAAGCCGCTTAAAAACCTCACGTTTTGCCCGGTTCTTCGAGCAAAACGAGCCAGGGTATCCGTCAAAACCTTCTCATACGCATGCCCCAAGTGGGGTTTGGCGTTGGCATAATCAATCGCCGTGGTGATAAACAGTCTGCTCAAGCCACTTTCTTACCACTCTTCTGCCGCAGGATCACCACATACGTTCGGAAAAACTATAACAGGTCCTGCGCATCCACATCGATGGTCGCACGAATGCCGGTTGGCCATTTGGGCGCCAGCACCTCCCGTTTGAGATCTCCCATCAACTCCGAAACCTTTTCCACCAGAAGGAATAATTGAAACCGAAACTTCCCCTCCACCCGGGCAATCGGCGCAGCCGCAGGTTCAGGTACCTCGACCCTTCCTTTCCAAAGATTCCGCAACTGACCCGCCGCATGACGGATGGAGGCCGCCGTCTGCGCCTCACTCGGTCCGGTAAAAGAAACCAGAATCGCCCGCTTGAAGGGAGGGTAGCCATGGGCTCGGCGGTACTCCAACTCCTGCTCCTGGAACCCGCTGACATCGTGATGGCGCGCAAACTGAATAGCCGGATGAAAGGGGGTGTAGGTTTGGACAAACACTTCTCCGGGGATTTCTCCCCGACCTGCCCGCCCCGCCACCTGGACAAGCAGTTGAAACACCCGTTCTGAGGCCCGGAAATCCGGCAAGTTCAGCGCCGCATCCACCCCCACCACTCCCACACAGGTCACTTTCGGGAAATGCAGCCCTTTCGCGATCATCTGGGTTCCTAGAAGAATCTCGGTTCTTCCCTCTCGGAACGCTGCCAGCGCTTTTCCATGCGCCCCGCGCGCTTTCATGCTGTCGGAATCCATCCGCGTCAGTCGCACTCCGGGCAGCGCCTCCAGAATTCCCTCCTCCAACCTTTCCGTCCCGGCTCCTGTAAATCTTAGCTGGGGGGATCCACATTCCGGGCAGACGGTCGGCGTCGGCTTCTCGGCATCGCAAAAGTGGCACTTCATCCGCCCCGCGCTGCGGTGGTAAGTCATCGGCACAGCACAACGCTCACATTCCTCCACCCTCCCGCAATGGGGGCACTGCACGCTTGGCGCATATCCCCTTCGATTGAGCAGGACAAGACTCTGTTCCCCCTTTTTTCTTCGCTCCTCCAGCGCCTGCCGAAGAGCCGCCGACAACATGACCGGCCCACCCCCCTTCGGCTTATCCTCCTTCCGTAGATCGATAATCTGGACTTTGGGTAACTTCGCTCCATCCACCCGCTTGGTGAGCCGAATCCGCAGGTACTTCTCCCGGTCTGCATTGTACGCACTTTCCAGGGATGGGGTGGCACTTCCCAGAATCACTGGGGCCCCCTCGATCCGACCCCTCACCACCGCCAAGTCCCGCGCGTGATAACGAGGCGACTCGCCCTGCTTATATCCCCCGTCGTGCTCTTCATCCACCACGATCAGTCCCAGATTCTCCAACGGCGCAAAAAGCGCGGATCGGGCCCCGATCACGACCCGGGCTCGCCCCTCCCGAATTTCATGCCAGGACTCTCGGCGCTCGGCCGCAGTCTGGGCACTGTGGAGCACACAAAGCCGAACCCGCTGCCCGGCGAGCCGACCCCGAAAACGGGCCACCGTCTGTGGTGTCAAAGAAATTTCCGGAACCAAGACCACCGCGTTCCGCCCCTCCGCCAACACCGCTTCCAGGGCCTGTAGGTAAATCTCTGTCTTTCCACTCCCCGTCACGCCTTCCAGAAGGATCGGCCTCCCTCCCCCCTCCTTGCTCCTTTCCTCTGCCCACAGCCGCATCGCGGTGCCCTGCTCCTCCGCAAGCTCGGGCTTTTTTCCGGCATCTGGCCAACCGGCCTCCGGCGCCTCCTCATCGCGAAGATATCTTTTCTCGGAACGTTCCGCCAAGCCACGGTCCACTAAGGCCCGCCACACCGCCGTGCCTATCCCGCTTTCGCGCACCAGCACTGTCAGCCATGCCCCCCCGCCCCTTTGCAGATGTTCCCAGGCCTTGGCTTGGGTCTTGGCTCCCTTGAGCACTTTGGCCGCCAACTCACCCTTTCCCGGTACTGGGGAAATCCACCAGGCCATCTTCCCGCCACCCTCATGAGAACGAACTGGACCCGGCAAAATAGTCCTCAGGGCCGCCGCCAGGTCGCACGCATAGTAGTCAGCCATCCACCTCGCCAGCTGACAAAGACCGGGAGGGATCAATGGCCGCTCCCCAGCCACCTCCGCTACATCCCGCACTTTTTCGACTTCCGGCTGGCGGGGAAATTCCACCGCATAGGCCAAAATCTCCCGCTTGCCCCAGGGCACCCTTAAGCGCTGCCCCAGGCGAATCCTTCCCTGTAGGGATACGGGAATTCGGTAATCAAATAAGCGATCCAGCCCCAGTTCCGGAGCCACCCGCACGAATTCAGGAGTTGCCACCCTTTGCCTCTGCGCCCTTTTCCTCCACCCGGCAAGTTTCCCTAGCTTCCCCGCCCGCCGGACCTGCTTACTCTTTCTGAATGCTTCTGGCCCGCCCCAGGACCCTAGCCGCTTTAGCAATCATTCTGGCTCCTTTTTTGGTGGTCGGCTTCGCGTGGTTGGGGGAAATCCGGCGAGCCCAGGCCGTTGGCCCCATCATGGCCGAGGCCGCCGCCAAACAAGGCCTGCCCCTTGCCTTGGTCAAAGCGGTTGTCTGGCGGGAAAGCGATTTTGAGGTCCGGGCAGTCGGGGGAGCCGGCGAACGAGGACTGATGCAGGTCACCTCCGGGGCCGCCGAGGATTGGGCCAAGGCCCACCGCATCCGCTCCTTTCGCGACACCGATCTCTTCGATCCCCAGACCAATCTCGCCGTTGGCACCTGGTACCTTGCAAGGGCCATCCGGCGCTGGACAGAGGAAGGAGCCGACCGCCCGGAAGTTTTTGGTTTGGCAGAGTACAATGCCGGGATCACCCGCGCCCGGCGCTGGGCTACCAAGACACCCGGGCTGAAGGCCCACGAGTTCCTGGAAGCCATGGACTTTCCCACCACCAAGGCCTACATCCGCTCGATTGTTCGGCGCACGGAACTTTATGCAACCGGTCGTGACCCCGGCCCCGGCGAATGGGTCGGGCGCCGCCTCGCCCTCCAGAAAGAGAAATGGATCCGCAAGCAAAAGGAATCCCGTTAACCCGCGCCCCCTTGGGGTCTCAGGTAAACGTAACCCGAACAGTTACAAATAGTCGTCTGTTTAAGCCAGGATGACTCCGGCTTGAACCCCTGCTCCCCTCGCAAACTCCGCTGCAGTCATTCTTTTTCTCCCCTCCAATTGAACCTCCCGCAGGAGCACCCCGCCTTTCTTGGCCGCCACCAAAATTCCGTGTGAATTGATCTCCACAATTTCCCCCGGTCTTCCTTTGGCCCGCCGGGAGAGAATCACCCCAAACACCTTTAACATTTTCTGATCTGCCCCATCGGGCATCCATCCATACGCCCCCGGCCAGGGCTGCATCGCCCGGATATGCGCCTCAATCTCTTCCGGACTTTTCTCCCAAACGATTTTACCATCTTCTTTGCTCATACGAGGAGCCAGGGAGGCCTCGCTGTTGTTTTGCCGTGTCCGCTTCACTTTTCCTTTCTCTGCCCGATCCAATAAATCCAGCAGCAGGGGCGCCGCTTTGCCCGCTAAACGGTCGTGCAAAATCCCGGTGGTCTCATGAGGCCGGATCCGGGTGGCCACCTTCCCCAGGATGTCACCCGTGTCCAGACCCTCATTCATTTGCATGATGGTCACCCCGGTCCGCTTTTGTCGGTCCCGAATCGCGGCGGCAATGGGCGAGGCCCCCCGATATTTTGGCAGGAGCGAGGCGTGCACGTTCCAACACCCCCGCTCCGGTAATTCCAGGAGTGGCTTTTTTAAAATCTGGCCGTAAGCCACCACCACCATGAGATCCGGCTTCTGGTAGCGAATCTGGCTGAGGGAACTGGCCGCGCTAATGTCCTCCGGTTGGTACACTTGAAGGTGATGCTTGAGGGCTGCGTCCTTGATGGGTGAGAACAACAGCTTCTGGGAACGGCCCGCCGGTCGATCGGGCTGGGTGATCACCGAGAGAACAAAGTGCCGGTCCGAGGCCACCAAAGCCTCCAAGCAGGGCACCCCAAACGCCCCGGTACCGGCAAAAAGAACGCGCACGCGTCTAGGCGACGACCTCGGCCAACTTGCGGTTTTTCCGCTCGGCCTTGGTGGTATGGACCTGACTCAGAATGTCGCGGGTCACCTCATAGGGAAACTGCTCCGCGTCGATCTCTTTAACCAGCTTCTCCCCGTAATAATCCAACACCGGTTTCGTCTCGTTTAAATACGTCTCCAAACGGTCATGAATGACTTTGTCACTGGCGTCATCCAGCCGATTATCCCGGAGCGCCCGCCGCTTGAGTCGCTCTTCAAGTTTCGCGCGGTCATGGCAGACCAAGTGAAACAAGGCTTCCACCTTGATGTCGGATTTAAGAAGTTTGGCCTGCTCCACATCCCGCGGGATTCCATCCAATACCAAGTGATCGATTTCCGGTTTGAACTTACCCAACGTCACCATGTTGGCCATGTGTTGGCGCCAAAGATCCACCGTGACGTCATCCGGCACCAATTGGCCCGCGCTGGAATACTTTAAAAACGCCTGCCCAACCTTGGTCCGCAGATCCATGCCCCGAAACACATCGCCGCAGGAAAGATGGCAAAAACCAGGGATGGTCCCAAGAATCTTGCCTTGGGTCCCTTTTCCCGATCCGGGAGCTCCGAACAGCAAGATCGCGCGCCACTGCATAGGAGATATTCCTACACCTTCTCCCCGTGTCGGCGCAACCCGGCAAATGCGCCTTTTCCTGCCAAAAGCCGCAGGCTGTTTAAAACCACGATGACCGTGCTCCCCTCATGCCCCGCCACCCCTACCGTCAGCGGAATCGCCGCCCCCATCGCTGCGGTTACCAATACGGCAATTGTTCCCAATGAGATCACCAGATTCTGCAAAATGATCCTCCGGGTTCGTCGGCTCAGCTCATAAGCCCCGGCAAAACTCTCCAGCCGATCCCGCATCAGGATCACGTCCGATTCCGCTAAGGCCGCCCCGCTCCCCCGCGCCCCCATTGCCACTCCGATATCCGCCGCCGCCAGGCTGGGCGCATCATTCACCCCGTCGCCCACCATCGCCACCTTTTCCCCTGCCCGCACCCACTCCCGAATGGCCTCAACCTTGTCCGCCGGATGAAGCCCAAAACGATAATCTTTCAGGCCGACGGCCTCCGCGACCTGCCGCGCCGCCGCCTCACGGTCTCCCGTCAGCATGGTCACCTTTAAGCCTTGCCGCTCCATCCACGCCAAGAGAGGTCGGCTGCTTTTACGGATTTCATCCTCCAACAGGATCCTGCCCCGGACATTCCCGGCCTCATAAAGAACCTCCGTCACGCCCGGAGTGGGGGCCGCCTTTGCCTTCACCCAACCCTGCTCCCCAAGGAAACTCCTTCTTCCAAGCCGACCCAGATCACCTTGGGAGGTCCGACCGCTCACCCCACCTCCTGTTGCGGAGGAAAAATCCTCCGCTTCAACAATCCCCAGTCCCCGACGCTTGGCCTCCCGGACCACCGCAACGGAAACCGGGTGCAACGACTGCATCCCTAAGCCCGCCGCACCTTGCAACAGCTCGGCTTCAGTACACCCTGGCTCCGGCTCGACCGCCCGCACATGCATCTCTCCTGTGGTCAACGTACCTGTTTTGTCCAGCGCTACCCGTTTCACCGCTCCCAATCGCTCAATCGGGCTTCCTCCGCGGAAGAGAATCCCCCTCCGCGCCCCCGCCGCAATTCCTGCCAAAATCGCCGAGGGAATGGAAAGCACCAACGCACAAGGCGAGGCCACCACCAACAGGGTCATCGTTTTATAAAAGGCCGTGCCCGCGCCCGCCCTTGCCCAACCCTCCATCGCCCACCAAACGAGGAACATGAGAAAGCTCAGAGTCAGGATTCCCTGGGTGTACTTTGTGCCAAACTTGTCCGTGAACCGCTGCGCCGGAGCCTTCTGCTCCTGCGCCTCCCGGATTAGCCGCAGGATTCCCTCGAGCGCGCTTTCCCGCGATCTCCGCACCACCTTTAAATCCACTTTTCCCCACAGGTTCAGAGTGCCCGCAAGAACGGAAGATCCCGCCTCTTTGTCCACAGGCGCTGCCTCCCCCGTCAGACTCGACTCATCCGCCGCCGTTTTTCCTTCGATCACTTCTGCATCCACCGGAAAGGAGTCGCCCGGCCGCACTCGTACCTTCATTCCCGGCTCCAAGGCCTCGACGGAAACCCGTTCTTCGGTCCCATCCTCACGCACCCGGATCGCTTCCCGCGGTGCCGCCTTGAAAAGCCCGGCCAGTTCCCGTTCGGTCCGGTACGCCGCCAACTCCTCGAGTGCCCCGCTCAACGAAAACAGAAACAGTAACAGTGCACCCTCACCCCACGCCCCCAGCGCCGCCGCACCTGCCGCCACCGCCAACATCAGAAAATGAATGTCCAACGTCCGCGACTTGAGCCGATGCCACACTTCCTCCGCCGTCTTCCAACTTCCCGCCAAGTAAGACAGGATAAAAAAAACGATCCGCGGCCAGTCCTCGGCCAGGGAACCGGCCAACCCCGCCATTCCGCACCCGATGGCCAGCGCCAGCGGAACCTTCCACTTCTTTCCCGCCCCCACCACCGAAGGCAACGTCCGCACCTCCAGCTTCACCCCGTGAAGAATTCGCCAGAGCCAGAACCTTGGCGCCGTGATGCAGCTCTCCCGCTCCAGGTAGATCTTCTCCCCATCTCGGCGGATGTTCACTCCGTGCCGCCACTCCCCCTCCAGCAAGCGCCCGCACTGGTCGCACCGTGGCGACGGCGGATTCCACCGGCAGGCACTCCCGGCCGCCATTGACCGCACCGCCTCGGCCAAATGAACCGCCTCTTTCTGACCCGGACCGGGCCCCGTCGTGGCATAGTCAATCCGCCCCTCATGAAAGCTGACTGATACCCCCCGCAGGTCCGCCGCATCTTCAAGCTCATGGGCGATGACATCCAAACCGCAATTCTGGATCACCCTCTCATGCATAGTTTTAGACTAACTCCTTCCATCCCCCTGAGACCAACTTTCCCTCAGCCCTTGCCAACCCCCTGACCCTCTTTATTTTCCCAAAAGTGCCACCTTCCGCTTCTGCCACACCGAAAAAGACATCTTCCGTCCCCAAAGCCCGCGCCTCCTCGCCCTTAATCGAAGATCTCTCCTTCCTACCCCGTCACCTCGGCCCCACCGAAACAGATCAGCAGGAGATGCTCGCCCTCCTCGGCCTCAAAACCCTCGAAGACATCGTCCAAGCCGCCCTGCCCGCAGGGCTCCCCTCCACAACGCCACCCAACCTTCCACCCGCCCGCTCGGAAGCCGCCGCCTTGGCCGAACTCGAAAAAATCCTTTCCCAAAACCAACCCCGCCGCTCCCTCATCGGACTCGGCTACCACGGCACCATCACGCCCCCCATGCTCCGCCGCAACATCGTCGAGGATCCTGGGTGGTACAGCGCCTACACCCCCTACCAGGCCGAAATCTCCCAAGGCCGTTTGGAAGCCCTTCTCAACTTCCAGACCATGATTCTCGACCTCACTGGGCTCGAGATCGCCAATGCCTCCCTCCTCGATGAAGGTACTGCCGCCGCCGAGGCCGCCTCCCTCGCCCACGCCGCGATCAACCAACCGGAACGCGATACCCTCTGGCTCTCCCCCGGCCTCCATCCCTCCACCGCCGCCGTCGTTCACACCCGTGCCTCCGCCCTCGGCTGGAGAATTTACGAGTCCGCCGACTTCCCTCAAAACCTCGCCGGCAAACTCTTTGCCGGCATCCTCGCCAATCCCGAGTCCGACGGCCGCCTCCATGATCCCCGCCCCGCGTTGAAACAGATTCGCGACTCCGGCGCTCTCTCCATCCTGGTCGCCGACCCCCTCTCCCTGCTCCTTTTCCTTCCGCCCGGCGAACTCGGCGCCGACATCGCCGTCGGTAACACCCAGCGCTTCGGCGTCCCCGTGGGATTCGGTGGCCCCCATGCGGCCTACCTCGCCACCAAACTCGCCCACCAGCGCCTCCTGCCCGGCCGCCTCATCGGCGTCTCCAAGGACTCCGCCGGCCGCACCGCCTACCGCCTCTCCCTCCAGACCCGCGAACAGCACATCCGCCGCGACCGTGCCACCAGCAACATCTGTACCGCCCAGGTCCTTCTCGCCGTCCTTGCCTCCATGTACGCCTTGTTCCACGGACCCGAAGGACTGAAAAATATCGCCCTCCGCATCCACGGCCACACCCGCCGCCTTGCCGAGGGCCTTGCCGCCACCGGCTTGCGCATCGCCCACAACGCCTACTTCGACACCCTCCGCGTCTCCGGTGCCGCCAAGGAGCTCAAGGACGCCGCCGCTCAAGCCCACGCCGCCGGCTACAACCTCCGCCACTTCGATAACGGCGACCTCGGCATCACTCTCGACGAAAAGACGGACGAC
>JBBAWG010000014.1:36149-40564 GCA_040397305.1 Methylacidiphilales bacterium
CTCATCCGCACCTCCCCGCCACTCAAACACCCCATTTTTTCCACTTACCGCAACGAGAACGAGCTCCTCCGTTACATTCGTCGTCTCGCCACCAAGGATCTCACCCCCGCCCACTCCATGGTTCCACTCGGCTCCTGCACCATGAAGCTCAATGCTTCCTCCGAGCTCACCCCGCTCGGCTGGTCCACCGTCACGGATCCCCACCCCTTCGCCCCGGCCGACCAGACCCCCGGCTACGCCCGCATGGTCGCCGACCTCCAGGACTGGCTCGGCAAGATCACCGGCCTGCCTCACGTCTCCCTCCAGCCCAACGCCGGCTCCCAGGGCGAATACGCCGGCCTCCTTGCTATCCGCGGCTGGCAGCTCTCCCGCGGCCAAACCCAGCGCGACATCTGCCTCATCCCCGTCTCCGCCCACGGGACCAATCCTGCCTCCGCCGTCCTCGCCGGCTTCCGCGTCGTCGCCGTGGCCTGCGATTCCGCCGGCAACGTCGACCTCACTGACCTCGACGCCAAGATTAAGGAACACGGCCCCCGTATCGCCGCGGCCATGGTCACCTATCCCTCCACCCACGGTGTTTTCGAAGCTGGCATTCGTGACTTTTGCAAAAAGATCCACGAGGCCGGCGGCCAGGTCTATCTCGATGGCGCCAACCTCAACGCCCTCGTCGGCATCTGCCGCCCGGGCGATTTCGGTGCCGATGCTTGTCACCTCAACCTTCACAAGACCTTCTGCATCCCTCACGGCGGCGGCGGTCCCGGGGTTGGCCCCATCGCCGTTGCCAAGCACCTCGCCCCGTTCCTTCCCTCCCACCCTCTTGAAGAGGTTGCCGCCGGCCATGTGGGCCCCGTTGCTTCCGCCCCACAGGGGAGCGCCAGTATTCTGGTCATTCCCTGGATGTATCTGGCCATGGTCGGGGCCCGTGGCCTCGCCCGTTGCACCCAGGTGGCCCTCCTGAACGCTAACTATTTGGCCAAGAAACTCGCCCCCCACTACCCGATCCTCTTCCGTGGCGCCGGCGGCTGGGTCGCCCATGAATTCATCGTGGATCTTCGGCCTTTCAAGGCCTCCGCCGGGATTGAGGTGGATGATGTAGCCAAGCGGCTCATGGATTACGGCTTTCACGCCCCCACCGTCTCCTGGCCTGTCGGCGGCACCATCATGATTGAGCCCACCGAGTCCGAATCCCGAGAAGAGCTCGACCGCTTTGCCGATGCGCTCATCGCCATCCGCCAAGAGATCGCCGAGATCGAGTCCGGTAAAATGGACCGCGCTAAAAACCCCCTCAAGCTCGCCCCACACCCCGCCGCCGATGTTCTCAGCGAAAAGTGGGATCGCCCCTACACCCGCGAAAAGGCCGCTTTCCCCGCCCCTTGGACTCGCACTTCCAAATACTGGCCCACCGTCTCCCGCATCGATGCCGTCCACGGCGACCGCAACCTCGTCTGCTCCTGCCCTTCGGTGTCGGAGCTCGCCTCTTAATCCTTCCGCTTCCCACCTCCCGCGGAAATTTTTTCGAAAATTTCCTCTGCCGGATAAGTCCATATCTCGCTCAACGTCGGATGGTAGTGTGGCAGGCTCATCATTTCCTCCGCCGTTCCCCGATACCGCATGATCGCCAGCGGTTCATGAATCAGATCGGACGCATGGGGCCCCACCACCTGGGCACCCACAATCTCCCCCCTCTGCTTGAGGGCAATTAGCTTCACAAAGCCGTCTGTCGCCCCCATCACCATCGACTTTCCGTGGTCCGCAAATGGATAACTCGCCGTGATAATCTCCCATCCCTTCTCTCGGCACTCCTTTTCCGAATACCCCACCCCCGCAACCTCGGGGGATGTGAAGATCACCTCCAGCTTCAGTCGATAGTCCATCCGCTCTTTCGGTTCCCGCCCCCCCACTAAGGCCGCCGCATTCTTGGCCGCCACCTCCCCCTGCTGGATCGCCAAATGCACCACCTCGTACGGCCCACAGACGTCGCCCGCCGCGAAGATATGCGGCACATTCGTCTGTTGCGTCGGTTGCGTCACAACTTTCCCTCTTTCCGCTTTTACCCCGGCAGTCAAAAGGTTCAGCCCCTCCGAGTCCGGTTCCCGGCCCAACGCCTGCAGGATCTGCTCCGCCTCCACACTCCTCTTCTTTCCGTTCTGGAGGAATTCCACCCTCTTTTTCTTTCCCTTCTTCAGCACCCTCTGGATCTGCGTCCCGCAAAGGACCTCGCTCCCCTGGTCCCGAAACACCTTGGCCAAAGTGTCGCCCACTTCGGGATCCGACTCCGGCAATAGCCGCTCACTCCTCTGAATCAGGGTTACCTTTACCCCCAGATGGGCGTAGTACTGCGCAAACTCCAAAGCCACCGCCCTTCCCCCTAATACAATCAAGCTTTTGACCGGCTTGGATGCCTGCAGACACTCGTCACTCGTCCAATAACCCGCCTCCTTCAACCCCGGAATCTCCCGCTTGGCTGTCCGCGAACCCGTCGACACTAGAAACGTCTTCGCCTCAATCTCTGCAGGAACCCCCTCCTGACCCACGGTCTCCAGGGCCAACCGATTTGGACCCGTAAAACGCCCTTTCGCCCGGTAAAAGGAGAACTTCCCCTTTTCCAACTGCTCCTGACGGTAATCCGCGAACTCCGCGATGAGCCGGTCCTTTCGTTTTAAAATCGCCTTCCAGTCCGGCTTTGGTTTCCCCACCCGAATCCCAAACTCCTTCGCCCTTTCAATCTCATGGTTACGGTGTGCGCTTTCCAACATGGTCTTGGTCGGCATGCAGCCCCTCAGAATGCAAAGACCCCCCACCCGCTTTCCGCCCTCAATCACGGCCACCTTGAGTCCCAGCGCCGCGGCCGTCCGGGCCGCCGCATAACCCGCGCTCCCTGCGCCGACCACGGCCAGGTCGTAGGTGGGGATCATGAAAAAATCAGGCGGTCAGGGTGACTTCGCCCGCTCTGCCGCCGAACTTCGGATACAAAAACTTTGCCGCTGGGACCGTCTCCCGCGTCACGACGGAAACCGTCTCCAAGCCCTTGTCCGCAAGGTGCCGCAGGGTGGCCTGCAGAAGCGCGGTTCCCAGCCCGCGCCGCTGGTACTCATAGTCAATCGTGACCCCGGAAAGGAGCTGCGGCCCTTCGCCTGGCACCGGATAAACGGCACTGACCCCCACCACCCGAGGACCGTGCATCAAGACCAAAAGCTCCATCCCGGCCAGAGGCTTGCCCTCAGGAAAAAGCCTCCTGCGCAACTCCTCCAGATGTGCATCCAGGCCGATGATCCATCCCTTCTCGTTCAAGAATGTCTTCTGCAACCCCTCCCAGATAGCCTCAACATCGTACTCCTTGACCTCCTTGATCTCGTGCTTGGGCGGAAGCGAGGGAAACTGCGTCGGCACCTTCGTTAGATCCCACTCATAACGAACTTTCCGGACACTCTTCATATGGGAACGATTGGAACGCAAAAACGCCCCAAATCCAAGCCAGAATCCCGCTTAACGGCTCCCCGGTTTGACCGCAGGGGACTTTTTTAAATCATCCGGTAGTTGGCCGGGCTCAAATGTTTCGACCGGTAATTTCATGAGGGCGCAAAGCGGGGCCTCCAAGTCAGGTTTCTTTTCACTACGGTCGACCAGACACGCAACTCCGGCCACCTCACCCCCGGCTGCCTTGACCAGCGCGATCACCTCCTTCACCGCACTTCCCGTGGTGATCACATCCTCCGCCACGAGAAATCTCTCTCCCGGCTTCACCTCAAACCTCCGGAGGGTTAGCTTCCCGTTGTCCTTTTCAGCGAAAATATGCCGCCGCCCCAGATGCCGGCCAACCTCGTGTCCCACCAGAATCCCGCCCATGGCAGGGGAAATCACGGAATGAAAAGTCCACCGCTCCCCCTTCAGCTTGGCCACCAGGGCCCCGCATAATTCAGCGGTGGCCACCGGGTCCTGCAGGACCAGGGCACACTGAAAGAATGTCCGGCTATGCTTGCCGGAGCGCAAAACAAAGTGGCCATGAAGGAGAGCCCCGCATCGGCGGAACACCTCCAACACCTGCTCCTGGGTCATGATCCTGCCCGCCGGGCCAGCAACTCGATCTCCACCGCTCCGCCTTTCGGCAGGGCTGCCACCTGGATTGTGGACCTTGCCGGCGGATCCTTCGGGAAAAATTCAGCGTAGACAGAGTTCATTTCCGGAAAGGTTTTTAGATCCGTCAAAAAAACTGTTGCCTTCACCACATCGCCCAGGCTCAACCCGCCTTCCTGCAATAGGCTCTTCGCCCGCTCCAACGCCTTTCGGGTCTGCTCGGCCACCGATCCGGCCATCAGGTTTCCCTGTTCATCCAGCGCCAGTTGGCCGGAAAGAAACACAAACCCTCCCGCCTCTGTGGCCTGCCGGTACGGTCCGATCGCCGGCCCCGCCTCCTT
>JBBAWG010000015.1:0-37554 GCA_040397305.1 Methylacidiphilales bacterium
GTGGTGCAGGAGGCGTTGGAGATGATGTGGTGTTTGGCGGAGTCGTACTTGGTGTGGTTAACGCCCATCACGACGGTGATGTCTTCGCCCTTGGCGGGGGCGGAGATGATGACTTTTTTACAGCCGGCGGTGATGTGGCCCTTGGCTTTGTCGGCTTCAGTAAAGAGTCCGGTGGACTCCACCACGAAATCGACTCCCAGTTCCTTCCAAGGAAGAGCAGCAGGACCTTCCTTGACGGCTAGGCATTTGATTTTATGGCCGTCGACCACGAGCACATCATCTTCGGCGGCTGAAGGGCTGGACTTTTCACTGCGAACCTCGCCCTGATAGCGCCCTTGGACAGAGTCGTACTTGACGAGGTAAGCGAGGTTGTCGGCGGGAACGAGGTCGTTCACCGCCACGACATCAAATTTCTTTCCTAGCAGGCCTTGCTGACAAAGAGCCCGGAAGACCAGTCGGCCGATGCGGCCGAATCCATTAATCGCAATTTTGTGTTTGGTAGCCATAGATTTAAGACGAGAACCCTAGCGACGATCGTGTTGGAGAGTCAATCTGGTGAGAAATCCGGGAGCAACGGCCCAGGGAAAGTCATCCCGACGAGGGCAGAGGAACCAAGGCTACCGGGACAGGAAGGAGACGCAGCTTTGGCCGTATTCACGGCGCCAGACCTCCTTGAGAGGTGCTTCCACGCTCCATTTGGCCCGGCGGGAGTGTTCCCACGCGATACGGCCTCCGGAGGCAAGGAGGCGATCGAGACCAGCCGTGGTGTTCCATGCCGATAATTCCTCCGGAGTCTGGTCATAAGGGGGGTCGAGGAAAATCAGGTCGAAGGACTCGGGCGGGGCGGTAGGCAGCCAACTTTCCACAGGGGTCTCGAGGACAGGAAAGTTGTAGCCAAGAGAGTCCAGGTTATGACGCAGGGATTCCGCTGTGCGGTGGTTGGACTCAACAAACAGGGCCGACTTGGCCCCGCGGCTCAGAGCCTCCAACCCGTAAGCGCCAGTGCCGGCAAAGAGGTCAAGGATGCGGGCTCCGGGGATCCAATTGGCAAGGGCGGAAAACACGGCGGCGCGAACACGGTCCTGGGCGGGGCGAAGTCCGGGGATCACCGGCACATCCAGTTGGCGGCTGCAGTGAACCCCGCCGGTGATGCGAAGAAAGCCGGTGCCGCTTCGCCGGGGATGACTCGGGCGCCTTCCTTCGGTATGACGTGGGGATGTCGATCTCATCCGGCAACCCATGGTGTATCATCCTCAATCCTGCCGCCAAGGGGGATCAGGCGCGCAAAACCCTGGATCGGGTCAAAACCCTGGCAGCGGAAGCGAAGATTTACCTAACCGAGCAGGCCGGGGATGGGGAGCGACTGGCGCGGGAGGCCGTGGCGGAAGGGTACCGTACGATTGTTGCCGCGGGCGGGGATGGAACAATGAATGAGGTGCTTAACGGGATCGACCCCGCCAAGTGCACCCTGGGAATTTTGCCCGTAGGCACCATGAATGTGCTGGCGTTGGAGTTGGGGATTTCGCCGGACATCGAGAAATCCCTGCAGGTCATCCGCGCCGGAAAACGGCGTCGCTTCGATTTGGGGTACGCCAATCAACGACGCTTTCTGCAACTTGCCGGCGTAGGGCTGGACGCCGAGGTCGTCCGAAAAACCCATCCGGAAGCCAAGCGGGCGTGGGGGCCGTGGAGCTATCTTTTGACCGTGGCCCAGGTCACGGTGGCTCCGGCACCCCATCTTCTCGTAAAGGCAGGGGACCAAGAATTTTCCGGGGCGATGGTGTTGATTGGAAACGGGCGCCACTACGGTGGACCGTTCCGCTTCTTTCCCAAAGCCGACATGGCGGACGGAAAGCTGGATGTCTGTATTTTTCCCAAGTCGGGTCCCCTCGATCTTTTGTGGTACTTGCAGGGGGTATTATTGGGCGGGCCTGAGTCGCTGCCGGAGGTGAAGTATTTGCAGGTGCCCAGCCTGACGGTGGAGTCCAAGGAAAAGGTGGCCCTGGAGGTGGATGGTGAATACGGCGGGGAAACCCCGGTGGCTTTTCGAACGGAACCGCATGGCGTGGAGGTGATTGTTCCGTGAGAAAAGCCGGGGAGGTCTTTCGGGTAGAGAAAACAGATGGCAAGGCGCGGGCGGGGGTTCTCAAGACCGCGCACGGCGAAGTGCAGACGCCGGTGTTTATGCCGGTTGGGACTCAAGCCTCGGTCAAAGGAGTCAGTCCGGATGAATTGATCGAGATGAAGGCCCCGATCATTTTAGGGAACACCTACCACCTGGTGGTCCGGCCCGGACTTGAGGTGATTCAGCAGATGGGGGGCCTGCATAAGTTTATGGGATGGAACGGACCGATTTTGACGGATAGCGGGGGCTTTCAGGTGTTTAGCCTCGCGAAAATCCGGGAGATGTCTGAGGAAGGGGTGATGTTTTCCAGTCACGTGGATGGAAAAAAGTTTTTTCTCGGGCCGAAGGAGGCGATTCAGGCGCAGGACAAGCTGGGTTCGGACGTGATGATGGCGTTCGACGAGTGTCCACCCTGGCCGTGTGATCGGGCCCGGATGGAGGCAAGTCTGGAGCGGACTCTGCGCTGGGCGAGAATTTGCCGGCAGGAGCAGGACGCGTTGGGGCATCGAAACCTGCTCTTTGGTATCGGGCAGGGCGGGGATTATGCGGATCTGCGGGCGCGGAGCCTGGAGGAGCTCCAGAAGATCGGGTTCGACGGATACGCCGTGGGCGGCGTGAGTGTCGGTGAACCCGAGAATCTGATGATGAAGGCGATCGACGACTGCGAACCACATCTGCCGGCCGATCGGCCCCGCTATGTGATGGGGTTGGGGCACCCCGACCAGATTGTGAGGATGATTGGTAAAGGGATGGATATGTTCGACTGTGTTTTACCGACCCGGGTGGCCCGGAATGGCACAGCCTGCACCGAGGGAGGACCGGTTTCCGCCCGCAAACCTACCTGGACGCGGGATGAGAACCCCATTGTAAAGGGTTGCACCTGTTATGCTTGTTCGCGGTTCAGCCGCGCCTATGTTCAGCATCTGATCAAGGCGGAAGAACTCTTGGGATTAAGGCTGATTTCTCTCCATAATCTCCACTTCTATCTTGAGACCGTCCGGCAGGCCCGGGCGGCGATCCTGGCGGGTCGATGGGCCGAGTGGTCCGAAGACTTCATGGGTCGCTATCAACGCGGAGGTAAGGAGCAGGAGAAAGAAAAACAATGAGCGAGATGATTTTTTCTGTATGGCCACTACTCATGGCCCCCACACCCACCGATGGAAGTGCGCCCCCCGCCTGGGTCCAGTTGCTGCCACTGATCATTTTATTTGTCCTAATGTATTTCGTGCTGCTCCGTCCGCAGATGAAGCGCCAAAAGGAGCACGACAAGCTGATTTCCGCCGTGAAGACCGGGGACCGCGTGGTGGCTGCCGGGGGAATCTTCGGGACGGTGACCAATCTCAAGGATCAGGTGGTGGTGCTGAAGATTGCCGATAACGTGAAAATTGAGGTTCAGCGCTCCACCATTACCTCGGTGGAGAAGGCGGAAGAAAAGCCCGCCGCCTAAGGCCCTTATGATCGCCCTGCAGTTTGGTCTCAGTCTGGTCTTTTTTGTTTTGTTTATCGGGTATTTCCTCACGGCGGACCCACGCCGCCGCATGCGGCTGAGCCTGGCCCTGACGGCCTCTTTGGTGGCACTTTGTCTGAGCTCCCTCTTCGTGAAAGGGGAGGACGGGCAATGGAAAATCAAGATCAAGCCCGGACTCGACCTCAAGGGAGGGACCCAGTTTCTGTTGGAGTTGGCGGGAGATCCCGGGCGCAGCGCCTTGGATCAGGCGGTGGAAGTGATCCGGAAGAGAGTCGACTCGGTTGGCGTGGCCGAACCGGTGATTCAGCCGGTAGGGGAGCGGCGGATCATTGTGCAGATCCCCGGCGTCAGCGAGGCCGATAAGGCGTCCTACCGGCGTCAATTGGAGAAGGTGGCCAAGCTGGAGTTCGCCCTCGTGCACCCGGAAAGCGATACCTTGGTGGAAAAGGCCAAGGCCCAAGGGAAGAGTCCGGAAGTTTCCTTTGAGTACCAGGTGCTCAGTCTGCGGGACCGGGATCGGGCGGGATTAGTAGTAGAGACCCCGCTGATCGTGAAACGTCGTCCGGAAATCTCCGGCAAGAGCGTGGCGGGAGCCTTCCGTAGTGTGGACCAGTTGGGCCGACCTGTGGTGATCATCGAGTTTAACGCTGAGGGAAGGGACAAGTTCGGCAAACTGACCGAGCAGAATATCGGTCGGCGCATGGCCGTGGTCCTGGACGGCGAGGTGTACTCTGCGCCGGTCATTCGCACCGCGATTTATGGGAGTTGCGAGATCTCCGGAGGCAATATGAGCATCACGGAGGCGGAAGAACTGGCCAGTGTGCTGAAGAACCCGCTGGAGAACCCGGTTGCCATCGTCGATGAGCGCGGGGTGGATCCGAGCCTGGGGGCGAGCTCGGTCAAAAGTGGTTTCACGGCAGGCTGGATCAGTCTGGTGGCCGTCGCGGTATTTGTGCTGCTTTATTATCGCTGGCTCGGGTTGATTGCGGTCTTCGGCCTGATGATCAACATCCTCATTCTGCTGGGGCTTTTGGCGCAGTTCGGCTTCACGCTGACGCTGCCAGGTTTGGCAGGGTTGATCCTGACCATCGGTATTGGCGTGGATGCCAATGTGCTGGTGTTTGAGCGGATCCGGGAAGAGGCGAATCGCCACCGCAGCGGTCTCGAGACAGTGGCCTCCGGGTTTCAGCATGCCTTCAGTTCCATTCTTGATGCCAACGTCACCACAGTCATTGCCGCAGCCATCCTGTTTTGGCAGGGATCCGGTCCGGTGCAGGGATTCGCGACAGTGCTCTGCTTGGGGATCTTTTCCAGCATGTTTGCCGCCCTGGTGGTGAGTCGGACCGGGTGTGAGTGGCTGGCAGACAAAGGGGGCAAGGCCAAGCTCCACATGTTCCGACTGTTCGAGGAAGCGAAGTTTAATTTTCTGGGTTGGAGAAGGGCCGCCTATGCGCTGTCCCTCATCCTCTTGGGGGCTGGCGTGGCGGCGGTGGCAATGCGGGGGGTCAACGCCCTGGGGGTGGATTTTACCGGGGGCGACCTGGTGACCTTGAGTTTTAAGGAAAAGATCGACGATGGGCGCGTGCGGTCGGCCCTGGGCAGTTTGGCGGAAGTGGCCCAGTACCAGCGGAGCCCCGTCGGCGAGGAGGAAATTCTCTCCCTGCGCACGGCATTTGGGAAGGGTGAGACCGCCGTGCAGAAACTGGCCCAGGATTTCCCTTCCGCCGGATTCCGGCAAATCCAGTTGGATAAGGTGGCCCCGATTGTGGGTGAGGAGCTGAAAAAAAATGCTCTCGTGGCCCTGATTTTGGGCGTGGTGGGGATCTTTCTCTATACCACGTGGCGGTTCGAGGCGGCTTTCGCCGCCGGAGCCATTGTGGCCTTGATTCATGACGTGCTGATCAGTTTGGGGGTTTTTGTTTTATTGGGGCGGGAACTTTCTTTGCCCATGGTGGGCGCGATCCTGGCCGTGGCTGGCTACTCCATTAACGACACGATCGTGATTTTTGATCGAATCCGGGAAACCTTCCGGGGCGGGTTGCATGGCAATCGGATGGAGGCCATGAATCTCGCGATCAACCAGACGTTGAGTCGGACCTTGATGACTTCGGCGACCACGTTTCTGGCGGTGTTGGTGCTTTTCCTGTTCGGCGGACGGGTCATTAATGATTTTGCCTTGATTCTACTGATTGGGATTTTGGTGGGGACCTACTCCTCGATCTTTATCGCCAGCCCGATTGCCCTTCTCGTTAGCGGACGAAAAAAATAAGCGGGAACGACTTGCGAGTCGCGAGCCGTTCCTTATTCCGTAAGGATGCGCTGGATCGGAAATCCAAACCGTGCCGAACCTGGTCAGGACCCGGGTCTTCTGATTGACCAGATTCTCGGTCGCCGCGGTTTGGCGCCGGGAACAGAGCGCGAAATCTTTCTCCATCCCCGCCTGGCCCACCTGGCTCCGCCGGAGGAGATTCCCGGGATGGGCGAGGCAGTCGAGGTTTTGCAGCGCCATCTCCAGGTCAAAAGCTCGGTAGTGATCTATTCTGATTACGATGTCGATGGAATCACCAGTGCCAGCGTTCTACGCCTTTTTCTTGAAGCTCTTGGGGCCGGAGAGATCCGAAACTTCATCCCCGACCGGAAAAAGGAGGGGTACGGATTAACCGCGAAGGGACTGGAGAGGTGTCTGGAGACCGGTTCCAAACCAGGCCTCTTGGTGGTGCTGGACTGTGGAACCAATAGCCGAAGCGAGGTGGAGAAGGCGAAGTCTGCTGGCATCGAGGTCCTGATCGTGGACCACCATCAGGCGGGAGAGACTGCGCGGAGCGACGCCCTCGTGAATCCCCAGTTGGGCTCCCAGCACCATCATCTCTGCACGGCAGGTTTGGTTTTTAAGGTATGCCATGCCTACCTGAAAGCCCGGGGTGGGCGGGAATTGTTCGACCTCAGAACAGTCCTGGATCTGGTGGCGCTGGCGACCGTGGCCGATCTGGTGCCTTTGGAGAAGGATAACCGTATTTTTGTCCGGGAAGGATTGCGGCGCCTGGCCCAGACCGCTCATCCGGGTTTGCGACGGTTGATGGAGGTGAGTGGAGCCGGGAGTCGGACTCCGTCGACCTTCACACTTGGGTTTCAGCTCGGGCCAAGGATCAATGCGGGCGGTCGGGTGGGGCAGGCGACAGCAGGGCTGGATTTGTTGTTAAGCCGGGACCCGTCCGAGACGGCGCGCCTGGCACGGGAGTTAGACCTGCAGAACCGGAAGCGGCAGGAACTGGAGGCCATGGCTCTGGAGGAGGCGGAGGCTGAAATCGGAGACTCACCCGAGGGATTGGGGTTGGTGGCGGCAAGCGAACGGTGGCATCCCGGAGTCGTTGGAATCGTGGCGGCCCGGCTGGTACGAAAATTTCATCGCCCAAGCTTTGTCATCGCTCTTGAAGAGGGGGCGGGCAAGGGAAGTGGGCGCGGTCTGCCAGGGGTCTCCTTGATGGATGCCCTAAGGGCCTGTGCCCCTTGTCTAAAAGGGTTCGGGGGTCATGAGGGGGCGGCGGGCATTGTGATTGAGGCAGACCGAGTGGGTGAGTTTCGCGAAATTCTTGGGGCTTGGCTTGAAAAGAGCGTGAGTCCGGAGCTTTTCGAGAAAAGCCTTTCGATCGAGATGTGCCTGTTGCCGGAACACCTGACTCCGGAGATGGCCCGCGCGGTGGGCTCCATGGCGCCTTTTGGGAAGGGAAATCCAGAGCCGGTTTTCCAACTGGAGGGGGTGCAAATGACCGCATCGCCCAAGGTGTTTGCGGAGCGGCACCTAAAGTTTCGCGCGCAGGCCGGGGAGAAAAAGTTTGAGGTGGTGGGTTTTGACTTCGCCCGGCGGCCGCCTGACCGGCCGACTTTCGATTTGGCAGGTTCCTGGGAATGGGACGAATACACGGACGCACCACGGTGGCGGATGGCCGATTGGCGCTGAGCCCCGAACAGAACCGGATCCGGAAGGCGGCGGCGAGCCTGGCGGAACGGTTGGGTTTGGCTGGGCCGGAGGAGCTAGCGGGCTATCTGCCGAGGCGGCATGAGGACCGGAGGAAGGGTTGGCACCCCTCGGAGGGTTTGCCGGAGGGGCCAGTCAATTTCCAGGGGACGGTGACGCGGTCAAAACTGAACCGTTGGCGGGGTCGCCGCTGCAGTGTGGAGGTGGATATGGAGGTCACGGGCGGCCATGGGGGACAGGTGAGGCTAGTGTTTTACAATTTGCCATTCATGGCGCGGGCCTTTCCGGAGGGGAAAAAGGTGGCGGCCTACGGTCGGGCGGAAGAGAAGAAGGGGATCTTTGTGTTTGCGCATCCGGAGACCGAGACAGTGGAGGAGGGGAAGGAGGAGGGAATTCATCTGGACCGGGTGGTGCCGATCTATCCGCTGACGGAGGGTCTGGGCCAGCGCCGGGTGCGGTCGGTCATTTACAACTATCTGAAAGAGTTTGAGCCGGAGGTGGCGGAGGCATATCCCGGAGCAGAGGGGCTACCGAGCCGGGCGGAGGCGTGGCGGACGTTTCATTTTCCCGGGTCGCTGCGGGAGGTGGAGATTGCCCGGAGGTCGCTGGCGTATGAGGAGCTTTTGGGGACGCAGTTTTCGCTGAGGGTACGGCGGGCGGCGCGGGAGGCCATTCGGGTGAATCGCCCGGCCAAGGAGCGGGATCTGGTGGGGCTGTGGCGGGCCTCCTTGCCGTGGCCGATGACCGGCGACCAAGAAAAGGTATGTGGAGAAATCGATGCCGACCTGGCCTTGGGAAGGCCGATGCATCGGCTGTTGCAAGGGGATGTCGGCTCAGGAAAAACCTTGGTGGCGGCGCATGCACTCTTGCGGGGCTTGGAGCATGGCACCCATGTTGCCCTGATGGCGCCGACCACTCTGCTTGTCGAACAGCATGCCGCCTCCCTGCGAAAGCTATTACCTCGAGGGGTGTTGGAGGTGGTGACATGGACGTCGGATTCCAAACCCGGGCCGGTGGGGCTCTTTCCAAGGATCACGGTGGGAACGCATGCGCTCTTTGCGGAGAAGGCCCGGTTGGCCCGGCTTTCCTTGTGCGTGATCGATGAGCAACAGAGGTTTGGGGTAAGGCAGCGGGCGGCGTTTCTCGCCAAAGGAGAGCGGCCCGATCTTTTGGTCCTGACCGCCACGCCGATTCCACGCACGTATGATCTCCTGCTCCACGGAGACCTCGACGTTTCACTCCTTCAGGAGATGCCGCCAGGCAGGGGTGAGGTGAAGACCCATGTGCGCGATGGATCGGCCGTGGAAAAAATCTGGAGCCACCTCCATGACCGGGTGGCTAAAGGAGATCGGGTGTATGTGGTCGTCCCTCGACTGGGGGAGGAGGTGTTGGACCCGGCGGATGAGGCCTCGGTCAAGAGGACGCATGAGCAGTTATCGGCAGCGATCGGAAAACAGCAGGTTGCCCTCCTGCATGGCAAGATGAAGGAAGGGGAGAAAATCGGGATTCTGGAAAAGTTTCGCAAAGGGGAGGTGTCGGTTTTGGTGGCCACGACCGTGGTGGAAGTGGGGGTCGACGTGCCTGAGGCGAACTGGATGGTGATCGATCATGCGGACCGGTTGGGGCTTTCGCAGCTGCACCAGCTCCGGGGCCGGATTGGGCGGGGGGGGCGGAATGGAACCTGCGTCCTCATTCAAAGGTCCGGAGGGCCGATGGCAAAACAGAGGCTGGATTTCCTTGCGGAAAATCGGGATGGGTTCCGGATCGCCGAGGAGGATTACCGCCTGCGTGGCCCCGGGGATATTCTTGGGGAGGACCAGAGTGGGATCCCACGGTTCCGGTTTGCCCGGCTCCCTGAGGATTTACCCCTCCTGAAGGTTGCCCAGGAAGAGGCTGTGCGCCAGGCAAGGGGAGAGTGGCAACAGTGGAAGGGCTTGGTGGAGGCGGAAGGGCGAGCGCGGGAGGACGTGGCGACCAATTAAAGGCGGGATGGAAGATGGGGGTTAGATTGGGCTAAGGTTTCCGGATGTCTGCAGGAGGAGGTAAAAAGTCCAAAAAACTTTTTGAGGAGGCGAAGAGGGTGACGCCGGGCGGAGTGCATTCTCCGGTACGGGCGTTTCGTGCAGTGGGTGGAACTCCCGTTTTTATGGGTTCTGCCAAGGGGGCATATCTCAAGGATGTGGATGGGAAGGTTTACGTGGATTATGTGGGGAGTTGGGGTCCGGCCATTCTAGGTCATGCCCATCCCGCCGTGACCGCGGCGGTCCGGAAGGCTGCCGGGAGAGGTCTCAGCTTCGGCACCCCGCACGAAGGCGAGGTGGAACTTTCGCGTCTCATTTCCCGGATGGTACCGAGCGTGGAGAAGGTACGGTTTTGCAATAGCGGCACTGAGGCAACCATGTCCTGCCTGCGTCTGGCGCGGGGATTTACCCAAAGGAACCTCATCGTGAAGTTTTCGGGTTGTTACCACGGTCATTCCGACGCGCTGCTGGTGGCGGCTGGTTCGGGGCTGCTGACCTTGGGGCGTCCCGGTAGCGCCGGGGTGACCCCCGGGGCCGTGCAGGACACGCTGGTTTTGCCCTTCAACGATCTGGCGGCAGCGGCCGATCTTTTTCATCAAAAAGGCAAGGAGATCGCCGCCGTAATTCTGGAGCCCATTCCCGCGAATGCCGGCCTGATCCTCCCCATTCCCGGGTTCTTGGAAGGTCTGCGGGAACTGACCCAGAAACATGGGACCCTGCTCGTTTTTGATGAGGTGATGACCGGGTTTCGATTGGCACCCGGCGGAGCCCAACAAGTCCTTGGGGTCACCCCGGATTTAAGTGCTTTTGGGAAGGTTATCGGTGGGGGGTTGCCGGTGGGGGCTTTCGGTGGGCGGGCAGAAATCATGGATCATCTTGCGCCCGACGGGTCGGTGTACCAGGCCGGGACGCTTTCAGGAAACCCGATGGCGATGGCCGCCGGCTTGGCCCAGCTCCAGGTTTTGGCCAAGGGTGAAATTTACAAGAAACTTGAGAGGATCGGTGCCGAAACCGAGGCGATGATAAAAGCAGAGTTAAAGATCGCCGGACGCCGCGATGTGTTGGTCCGAATCGGCTCCATGTTTTGTCTTTTCTGCATCCCTTCAGGGCAAAAGGTGCGGAATTTGGCGGATGCCCAAAAAAGCGACCGGAGTGATTATGCCCGCCTCTTTCACGGGCTTTTGAGGAAAGGAGTTTATTTTCCGCCCTCACAATTTGAAACGTGTTTTCTTTCCGCCGCGCATGGTGCCCGGGAGTTGGCGTTGACGCGCAAGGCCCTCAGGGTGGCTCTGCGGAGGGCTTGAGAAGACTGGATAGACGGGGCAGGGTGGGCGGATGAACACGGCTCTGACCGACTTTTTTGATCTGCAGGGGCAGAACCACCAAGAGCTCTTTGCCGGGATCCAGCATGCTTGGGAAGTCCTGCCCCGGATCGGTGACTATCTGAAGAAGAGCCTTAAAAACGGCTCCCAAGCCAAGCTGATTGGTGCGCCGGTCATTGGGGAGAATGTGCATCTTGGGGAAGGGACGATCGTGGAGCCGGGCGTCTATATCCGGGGTCCGGCTTGGATTGGGAAAAACTGCGAGGTCCGTCATGGGGCCTACATCAGGGAAAACGTGATCGCCGGGGACGGATGTGTTCTGGGCAACAGTTGTGAGTTTAAAAATTGTGTACTGCTCAATGGGGCGCATGTCTCCCACTTCAGTTATGTGGGAGATTCGGTGGTCGGGCGGGATGTAAATCTCGGGGCGGGAGTGATTTTATCGAACTATCGACTGGACGGTCAGGCCATCAAGGTTCGGATCGCGGGGTCGTTGGTTGAGACGGGGCTGCGAAAATTTGGCGCCATGGTAGGGGATAAGGCCTCGATAGGGTGCAATGCTGTGATCAACCCTGGGAGCCTGATCGCTAAAGGTGCCAGAATTTTGCCGGGCACAATTTGGTCAGGAGCGAAATAGGCAAACTACGGCAGGTGCGGGCTTATGTTGTGGAAGGGGACCGACGGGAGGTGAAATAGTTTGAAACCAAAAGTGGAGGCTAATCCCGCCTAAAACCTTCCGCCTACCCCCCCCATCAAGCGTAGGGAGAGCCGACGAAGCTATGGAACGGGGCGGTGGTGAAAGAGCGCTCCTGGAGGCCGTCGAAAATGGCAGGGACAGCATCGGCCGTTTGGGGATGGAGATCATGCAGGAGGATGATGGAACCAGGTTGGCTGGCCTGGAGAACCCGGTTGGCGATGGCGGAGCTACCAGGTTTTCTCCAGTCCT
Organism: Methylacidiphilales bacterium; assembly: GCA_040397305.1. Classification (GTDB taxonomy): domain Bacteria; phylum Verrucomicrobiota; class Verrucomicrobiia; order Methylacidiphilales; family Verrucolacustridaceae; genus Verrucolacustris. The sequence goes on from JBBAWG010000015.1 coordinate 11,859, forward strand.
GCGGATCGACGGACCAGTAAGCGACTCCCAACCCCATCTTGGAAGCAATGGTGCCCTGTTCCTTGCGGAAAGCGCCGTACGGCGGGCGAAACCAGACCGGGGTGACGCCGGTGTGCCGCGCGATGGATTCCTGACAGCGGGACAATTGCTGTTCGACGGCCGCGTCGCCCATTCCGGCGAGGCGTGGATGGGTGTAGGTGTGGTTGGCGACATCATGCCCCTCCGCAACCAGCCTCTTGGCCAAATCAGGGTAGGCATCCACTTTGGCGCCAATCAGGAAAAAAGTGGCCCGCATGTCACGTTTTTTGAGCTCATCCAGGACCCGCTCAGTCACCCCGGGGGAGGGGCCGTCATCAAACGTCAGGGCCAGTTTGTTGCCAAAGCCTGGACCGCTGTTGATAAAAGCGGGGTTGACCTCATTTTCCCCAGGTTCAACCAAAATGCCGTTTTGGGCGCGGGTGGGGACGGCCAGACCGGCGCCGGCGGCGAGCATAAGCCGGAGAAAATCGTTCCGCCTCATAGACTTCCTCTTTAGCACGGAGAGAGGCATTCTCAAGAGCCCTTTCCATGAAGATATGTGACCTCACCCAAATTTACTCCCCACGGGGTGGCGGCGTACGTTCCTATCTGGAGGCCAAAAGACGTTTTATCAGGGATCAGACCGCCCATGAGCACCTGATGGTGGTACCCGGGGCCCGGACAGAGCAGATTGAGGGTGGAAGGTCCCAACTTTGGACCGTGGCGGGACCCTTGGTGAATCGAACCTCCCGATACCGATGGATGCTCGATCTTCCCGCCTTGCTGAAAATTCTGTACGCCGAGCGTCCGGACATTGTGGAATCAGGGGATCCTTATCATGCGGCCCTGGTTTCGCGGAACTGGGCGAATCGGCGGGGCTCAGACTTCTACATGTTCTATCACTCCCACTTTCCCGATGCCTTGTTGCGCACCGTGATGAAGTTTGCGGGGAGCTGGGCGAGAGCCTGGGTCGAAAGGACTGCCGGGGATTATTTGAGAAATTTGGCAGACACGAGCCGGGGTGTTTTTGTGGCCAGCCATCACCTGATGCGGATTCTTTCCGGCTGGGGGATGCAGGGCTTGATTCATCTTCCTCTGGGGGTCGATACCCGAACCTTTTATCCGGATGAGGTGCAACGGCAGGAAATCCGGAAGAGGCTAAAGTTACCCCAAGAGGATCCGGTCTTTCTTTATGTGGGTCGATTCTCCCCGGATAAGGACACAGCCCTGCTGTTGCGGGCTTGGATGAAAATCGGGGAACAGATGAAGGGGCCCTGGACAGGAGTGATGGTGGGGGACGGGCAAATGACGGACATGGTGGAGACCTTCGTCCGGCACAACCCTCATGTGCGCCGGGTGCCTTTTGTGAAAAAACCCGAAGAGCTGGCGGACTGGTATCGGGCGGCGGATCTGCTTGTTCACCCTGGCCGTTGGGAGACTTTCGGGCTGGTTTTGCTGGAAGCGCAGGGATGTGGGTTGCCGGTGGTTGGATTCCGGGGTGGCGCGATGGATGAGCAGGCGGCGGACTTGGATGCTTGGTCATCCGAGAAAAGCTCGTCGGGCCTGGCCGAGGCGGTGGTTCGCAAAGCCAAAAAGTTGGACGTGGCAGACCGAAAGCGGGCAGCCCGGTTTGTGGCGGATCGGTTTAGCTGGGAGAAAACCTTCGCCCGACAAATGGAGGTTTATGAGCGCCGTAGATGATCGGGGTGCGGGGTTGCGGGTCCGGCCTTACCGCCCGGAGGATCGGCCAGCCGTTCGCCGGATCTGTGCCGATACCGGCTTCCTCGGGAGTCCGATTGATTCTGTCTTTGAGGATCGGGAGCTTTTTGCGGATTTTCTGACCTCTCCGTATACGGATGCGGAACCGGAAAACTGCTTTGTTCTGGAGGGTTCTTCCGGCGCGGTTCAGGGCTACCTGACGGCCTCCCGGGATGCGCGGAAACGACGAGCCTACCTTGCAAAACATTTCCCCCTTTGGCTGCTGCGGGCCCTCCGGGGAATGTTGGGAGGCTACCATTCCTATAGCCGTCAGTACCTTTGGTGGCTTTTCCTGCGGGGTCCTCGCGAAACTCCGTCCGCCCCCAAGAATGCAGCCCATTTTCACATCAATCTTATGTCGGAAGCCAAAAGTGTGGAGGCCGTCCGGATGGTTGTGGATCAATTTCTGAAGCTCATGACCGAGAAAAAAGTTCGTTGCGTGTACGCGCAGGTTGTTACCCGGGGTGATCGCCGCGGTGAGCGGATGTTCGCCCGCTACGGCTTTCGCGTGACGGACCGGCGTCAGATCACCAAGTTTCAGGGTCACTCCAACGAGCCGGTCCAGCTCTGCACGATTGTAAAAGATCTGGCGGAGTCCCCGCTCCTCTATGGCAAGGATCTGCACCGTGAAGGGGGGCGCAAATACGGCCGGGGGGATCGGAAGCTGCTTTTATCGCTACACGATTTTCATCCTGAAAGCCGCCGGGCGATTGAGGATCAGCTGGAATTTTGCCTTCAACGCTGTCCGGGTCACGCCTCCATCCTGGTAATTCCGGAATATCACCACGGCAAGTCTTTGGAATCCTGTGCGGCTAGTCTGCGATGTTTGGAGGCATGGCAGAAGGAAGGTCACGACCTGGCGGTTCATGGCTATTTTCATGATCGGAAAGGATTGCCGGAAGATTCTTGGTTCTGGACCCGGCTCTACACCAATCAAGAGGCCGAGTTTTACCGCTTGAATCCTGCGGAGGCGGAGTCCCGCCTCGAACGGGCTTTGGCGATCTGGCGGCGCCAAGGCTGGTCGCCCAAGGGTTTTGTGGCGCCAGGCTGGCTCATGGACACGTCCTTGGAGAACACCCTGCGGCTAAAGGGTTTTGCTTATACTTGCCGACTGACGGAGGTGTTGCATTTGGCCGATGGATCGCGTGACCGGGCCTGGGCAGGAACCTACAGCCTCCGGTCGGCGTGGCGGCGAGAATTGGCACGCCGATGGCAGCCCATATGGAAGGCCTTATGGGCCGGGCGTCCCTTGGTCCGGTTAAGCCTGCACCCATCCGACCTGGAGGTTTCTTTCGTCCGGCAGCAAGTGGGGGAATTACTCGAAGAGTTGTCCTCGCGGGGCTATCGGTCAGTCTCCTACGCAGAACATGTCCAAGTGTGATCTCCATCTCCACTCCCGTCACTCTGACCGGCCATCCGAGTGGATTTTGCGCAAAGCGGGGGTGCCGGACAGTCTTTCCCAGCCCACCCTGCTTTACGAGCAGTTGCGAAAGAAGGGGCACGATTTCGTCACCCTGACCGACCACAACACCCTTGGATCCTTCCGGGAGCTGCACGGGCAGGAAGGATTTTTCCCAGGGGTGGAGGTCACCACTTACTTTCCAGAGGACCGTTGTAAGGTTCACCTGCTTGTCTGGAACCCGGATGAGCGGCAGTTCGCTGCCATTGAGAAACTACGTCCTAATATTCTGGAGCTGGCTTCCTTTCTGCGTCGTGAGCAGGTTGCCCATGCGGTGGCACACCCGCTGATCAGTGTGGATGGCCGCCTGACGCCCGATCACTTTGAAAAGCTTCTCCTCCTGTTCTCAGCTTTCGAAACGGCTAATGGATTGAGGTCACGGGTGGCCCAGGAGATCACCCGGATTTGTCTGGACGCTTTGACGCCTGAAAAAATTCAGTCCCTCGTCGAAAAACATGGCATCGAACCGGCAGGTCGAGAGCCATGGAAAAAAGCCAGAGTGGGCGGATCGAATGATCATTGCGGATTGTATGCCGGGCAAGTGTGGACCGAAGTGGCGGGGGCCCGTGATCCGGCCGCTTTCCTGCAGGGGGTCATGGAGGGGCGGGGTACGGTACACGGTTCCGGCGGCGATCCGGCGCGGTTCGTCAACGGGCTGTTTCACATCCTTTTTGAGTTTCTACGGGAAAAGGTGGGTCATCGGGCCCCGCGGGGGTCGGAACTCCTTCTCCGGATCGTGAACCGTTTCTTGGCCGGAGAAAACCCGGTTGAGGTTAGCTTCCTGGATAAGGCGCGCTACGCGGTGGAAATGGTGACCAGCGGCCGGATCCTGGAGTTTTGGAAGGCGCCGGAGGGGGGGCTGAGTAAGGAGTTGGCGAGCTACCTCGGTAGTTCGGAAACGCGGAAGGTGTTGCAACGTGTTTTGGATGAGGAAAAGGAGCCTGAACGCCGCAGCTTCCGCCTGGCGTCAAAAATTATTAATGATGTTGGCTTTCGGATTGTGACCCGATTTTTGGAGAGAGCCGGCAAGGGCGATGTGATGGCTGGTCTGGAGCCCCTTGCCGGAGTGATTCCACTTGGCTTGGCCACGGCTCCTTATCTCTATTCCTTTCACGCCCTGCGGGTGAATCGCGATCTTTGGGGGGAGGTGGCGCGTCGTTGCACCGGCAGCCGCCCCGCGGAGCTGGAAAACCGCAGAAAAGGGTGGTGCACCGACACGCTGGAGGACGTGAACGGGGTGGCGCGCACCATCCGGACGATGGCGGCGGCCGGGCGGAAACAGGGTGCGGATTTAACCATCCTGACGAGTCGTCCGGATCTTGGACCGGAAGAGGGGGTCATCAATTTTACGCCCGTCGGAGTGTTTACGATCCCCGAGTACGAGCTGCAGAAACTAAGTTTTCCTCCGATTTTAGAGTTTGTGGATCATGTGGTCCGCCGGGGGTACACCGAGCTCATTCTCAGCACGCCAGGGCCAACGGGCTTGACCGGACTCCTGGCAGCAAAGCTTCTCGGATTGCGGGTCAGCGCCATCTATCACACGGATTTCCCGCAGTACGCACGATTTTTGAGCGAGGATGATCCCATGATGGAGGGGATAGCGTGGAATTACATGCACTGGTTCTACAGTCAAATGGATCGGGTTTACGTGAACTCACAAAAGTATCTGGATCGCTGGGTGGAGAGGGGGCTGGCCCGCGAGAAGTTAAACATCTTGCCGCGCGGCCTGGAGACCGAGGTTTTTGACTTAGGCCATCGGAATCCTGATTTCTGGAAAAAACACGGAGCACAGGGAAAGGTAGTTCTCTATGTGGGGCGGATTTCAAAGGAGAAGGAGCTGGATTTTCTTGCACAGGTGGCCGACCGAATGAAAGGGGATGCCGGGGTGACCTTTGCCTTTGTGGGAGATGGCCCGTTCTTGCCGGAGTTGAGGCAAAAGGTGCCGCGAGGAATCTTTACCGGAGCCCTGCACGGCAAAGAGCTGTCCCAGGCCTATGCGTCAGCCGACCTTTTTGTTTTTCCCAGCACAACGGATACCTATGGAAATGTGGTAATTGAGGCCTTGGCGTCTGGGTTGCCAGCCCTGGTTTCAGACCAAGGGGGACCCCGGGAACTCCTGCGCGACCCCGCCGACGGGGAGGTGATTTCAGGAGGGTCGGAGGCATGGGAAAGAGCGATCCGAAGATTTTTAGCCCCTGAGGGACAATTGGGCGACCGCGCTCAGAGGCGGAAGCGAACCGTGGCGGGGCGAGGATGGGCTGATGCCTTTACCAAGTTCTGGACGGACGGGCTTTTGTGAACAACTCTACTGGCAAATAGTTTGACCAGACTCCATTTTACTTATTTTATCTTCAAATGGCCGAAGGAGTACCTTTACCCCCAACACCACCGAGGCCACCCGGTGTATCGGGACCCGCTCCTATCCCAAAGCCGCCAGCCCCTCCCGGTGCTCCTTTAGGGAAACCTGCCGCTCTCACTCCACCTACGCCCAAGCCGCCGGGGATGTCACCGGCCCCACCGCCGCCACCCGGCTTCAAAAAAGAGACCATGCGTTTGGCTCCGCCGCCGAAGCCGGTGGTTCCGGGAGCGCCCGCCATCCCAAGTGCACCTTCCTTACCCAAGCCCCCCGGGCCTCCGATTCCTGTTCCCACCGGCGGGCCTCCTCCGGTGCCAGCGGTGCCTGGAATCGCCAAGCCTCCGGGAGATCTGAAAAAGGAAACGATGCGGATTTCGCTCCCTCCGCGTCCTGCGGCGCCAGGAGGAGCCAAGCCTGCTTCTTCCACGGTCGCGATTCCGGCTGCCACCAAGCCGCCTCTTCCCGGGGCCGGAGCGGCGCCCGCGCCTAAGCCCGGGACACCCGCTGCGGCCGCACCAAGGACCGCCAGGCCGGCTGCGGTCGCTCCTGGGGCAGTGCGCACCGTGGTGGACACGGACAGTTCCGGTACGGCCTTGGCCGTGGCCGCCCTGATTGCTTCGCTCATTTCCTTCGGAGTTGTCTTGATGAGTTTTTTACAAAAATAGGAGGATCCCATGGCTGGTCATGCAACTGTCGTTCTGAATCAGGCAAATTTTGAAGCCAACGTTCTTCAGTCCCCGGTTCCTGTGCTCGTGGACTTCTGGGCTGAGTGGTGTGGTCCCTGTCGCATGATCTCCCCGTTGTTGGAGCAGATCGCCCAAGACCATGCCGGCAAGGTCTTGGTGGGGAAAGTGAACGTGGATCAGGAGCAGGCGTTGGCTTCCAAGTACGGGATTCAGTCCATCCCGGCATTTTTCATCTTCAAGAATGGGCAGGTGACGGATCAGTTTGTCGGAGCCCAGCACTCCCGGCAGTCGATCGAAGCTAAGCTGGGCGTTGCCTAATCAAGAAAGAGAGCTGAGGCACCGCCGCCGGATTTGGCGGTAAAAAGTTCAGGCCGTCTGTGTGGTGAACATGCAGCGGTACAGGCCGGCAACCCGCTCTTCATCCCGCTTGATCTTGGCGCGGAGAATCTTCTCGAACATCTGACGCTCGTAATCGCGGATGACCGGAAAGGCGTCCACGCAGTCCTGGATGGCGGAGTTGAATTCCGTGATCCGGTGGTTGCGGGTGGAGTTGTCGAAGCTGTATTCAGACATGTAACCGTCTTCTTCCCGCAACTGGGCCAACCCACGGAACCGGGCTTCGCCCTCCAGCTTTTCCAGCTTGTGCTCGTAGCGGGCGGTTTCGGCCTTGTAGATGTTGAGGAGGATTTTTTCAGGGGCCAGGGAGCCGAAACTTTCCTTCACGGCCTCTAAAATCTGCATGCTGAATTGGGGATAGCGGCTGGGGAAGAACTCCCGGGCGCCGTCGGTCAGCCGGTAAGCCTTTTCGGGGCGGCCCATGCCCTTCGGCCGACGCCAGGTGTCTAGATAGCCCTCCCGTTCCAGGCCAATGCAGTGCTGTTTGATTCCCATGTAGGACAGCCCGACCCGTTGGCAGAGCTCGCTGACCGAAAGGCCTTGGCTGCGCTTGATCTCGCGAAGGATCGCGAGCTTGGGGTTGTGGTTGTTCTTGGTGTGCAGCCTTGTCTTCATTCCGAGGAACTAAAATTTCAACCAAGAATGGACCGCGAAGCAACCTTTGATTTGTAAATATTCACTAGCCCTAACGGGACTCGAACCCGTGCACCGGCCTTGAGAGGGCCGTGTCCTAACCAGCTAGACGATAGGGCCGTGGAACCGGAAAGAATACTATCTTGGGAGCTCTGGGGCAATCCCCAAGGGCCACCGCTCATTCCACGGTGACGGATTTGGCCAGGTTGCGGGGTTTGTCGACGTCCCGCCCCAAGACAACAGCCGTGTGGTAGGAGAAAAGCTGCAGGGGAATCACGTTGAGAATGGGCTGGATGAGCTCATGGGTTCGCGGAACCGTGAAAACCGCGTCTGCCAACCCGGCAACCTTGGCGTCCCCCTCATGAGACACTACTAGAACTGGTCCTCCCCGGGCTTTTATCTCCTGGAGGCTGCCCAAGTTCTTGTCGTAAACGCCGTCATGGGTGGCGATCAGGACGGTCGGAGTCTCTTTGTCGATCAGGGCGATCACGCCGTGCTTTAACTCCGCGCTGGGGTAGCCCTCGGCATGCACGTAGGTGATCTCCTTCATTTTTAGGGCGCCTTCCAGGGCGATGGGGAAGTTGGCTAAGCGACCCAGAAATAGCATGGAGCGGGCCTTGGCGTATTTTTCAGCCACGCGGCGGATCTCTGCCGAGCGCTGGAGCACCGCCTGAATGTGTTCCGGAAGTTTTTCCAGGGCCGTGAGGATTTCGCGACCGTGGGCGGCGGAAAGGGCGTGGATTCGGCCCAGCAAAAGCCCAAGCAGGGTGAAGATCACCACCTGCGAGGTGAAGGATTTGGTCGCGGCGACTCCAATCTCGGGCCCGGCATGCATGTAAACCCCTCCATCGCTTTCGCGGGCGATCGTGCTGGAAACGTTATTGCAGATCCCGAGACAGCGGAATCCGCGCCGCTTGGCCTCCCGGAGGGCGCCAAGGGTGTCGGCCGTTTCGCCGGACTGGCTGACCGCGAAAAAAAGTGTCTTTTCGTGAACCGGGGAGTCCCCGTAGCGGAACTCGCTGGCGTGCTGTGTGTCGACGGGAATCTTGGCAAGGGTTTCGATTAGATACTTGCCAACCATTCCGGAGTGCAGGGCCGTACCGCAGCCCAACACAAAAATTCTTTCCACCCCCCGCAGATCCTCCGCCGAGAGGTTCAGACCACCCAGTTTGGCGGTAGCCTCATCCAGATCGATCCGCCCGCGGAAGGCGTTCCGTACGGTTTCCGGCTGCTCAAAAATTTCCTTCAGCATGAAGTGAGGATGTTTGCCTTTGTCGCTTGCGGCCACGCCTCCTTCAATTTCCTCCACGTGCACGGCCTTTTGGCCCAGCGGGGATGCTACTTCAAAACGGTCGGCATGCAGCGCCACCACTTCCTGGTCCTGCAGGATCACCACGCGGTTCGTGTAGGGGGCGAGAGCCTGGGTGTCGCTGGCGAGAAAGTTCTCCCCGGTGCCCACCCCGATCACCAGCGGACTGCCGCGCCGGGCCCCCACCACCAAGCCAGGTAGGTCGGAGTGGATCACCGCGATGCCGAGCGTTCCCTGAATCTGTTTCAAAGCCTTGCGAACGGCCTCCACGAGTCTCTTCTCCCCTTTTTCTTTGCTCTCCTGGAAAGTTTCGCCGAGCAGGTGGGCCAGGATCTCGGTGTCCGTGTCGGAGGCAAACTGGTGACCGGCTTTCACCATCTTTTCTTTTAACTCGAGGTAGTTTTCGATGACCCCGTTGTGGACGAGGGCGAGTTTCCCGGAGGAATCAAGGTGAGGGTGAGCATTGAGGTCGGTGGGAGCCCCGTGGGTGGCCCAACGGGTGTGACTGATTCCGGAATGCCCCTCCACCGGTTTGGCCCGACAGGCCTTGGCCAGCTCCTCGATGCGGCCGCTCTTTTTCCGAACCTCGATGCCTTTCCCGTTCAGGATCGCCAGGCCAGCGGAATCATAGCCCCGGTACTCCAGTCTCCCCAAAGCATCCAGGAGAATGGGTTGAGCGTCCCGCGGGCCGACATAAGCGACAATTCCGCACATCGTGCACTTGTTCTACATTTTTACGTAGATAGGGTCAATGTATGAGCCCGACAGCGAGTTCTGGTCCAGATCAGGTCATTACGGTCATTCTGGGAGGGGGTGAGGGGAGCCGCCTCTTTCCGCTGACCCGGGACCGCGCCAAGCCAGCCGTCCCCATCGGGGGCAAGTATCGCCTCGTCGATATCCCCATCAGCCTCAGCCTGAACTCAGGCATTAAGCGGATCTTTCTTCTTACCCAGTATCTCAGCTCCTCTCTGCATCGCCACGTCCAGCAGAGCTACCGGTTTGATGACTTCATTCCCCGCGGCTTCATCGAGATCGTGGCCGCACAAAAAACCCGGGAGGCCACCAACTGGTTTCAAGGCACGGCTGATGCCGTCCGGCAGGGGTTGATCCATTTTGACAATCACCCTCACGAGCACGTCCTGATTCTTTCCGGGGACCAACTCTACCGGATGGACTTCCGCCAGATGCTCGAACGCCACAACTCCTCCGGGGCTGACATTACCATCGCCGCTTTGCCGGTGGACCGCGAAAGTGCCCCGCGTTTGGGGCTCCTTCGGGTGGATGCACAGCACCGCGTCACGGAGTTCGTTGAGAAACCCAAGGACCCCAAGGTCCTCGACGCCCTCGCCGGAGCCTCCGGGCTTCCGGCGGATCGGCCCTTTCTGGCTTCGATGGGGATTTATATTTTCCGGCGAGAGGTGCTGCGCGACTGCCTTGCCCAAAACCCGGGGGATGACTTTGGGAAAAACGTCCTGCCGGCGGCGATCCGTGATCGGAAGGTGTCCGCCTATCTTTATGATGGCTACTGGGAAGACATCGGCACGATCGGCTCTTTTTATCGGGCCAATCTCGACCTCCTCGCTCCTGTGCCAAAATTTGATTTCGGTCTCAATGCCGCCCCGGTGTACACCCGGGCCAGGTTTCTTCCGGGCTCCGTGGTGGAAAATAGTCAGGTGATCCGGGCGATTATTTCCGATGGCTGCATGATTTTGCGGAGCGTGTTGGATGACGCCGTTGTCGGGATCCGGCAGCGGATTGGATCGGAGTGTAAGATCCGTCGTTCGATCCTCATGGGCGCGGATTTCTTTGAGACTCCCGCCCAGCGACAGGAAAACGCTTTGGCCAACCGACCGGATGTGGGGATAGGTGGCGGGAGCGTGATTGAGGATGCGATCGTGGATAAAAATGTTCGAATCGGCCGGCGGGTGACCATCCGCGCCGCCGGCAAGCCGCCGGAAATGGACGGCCCCAATTTTTATGTCCGCGATGGGATTATTATTATCCCCAAGGGTGCCACGATTCCCGATGGCACGGTGATCTAAAAATTCTTAAAAACGGTTGTGTTTTTGCGCTGAGCGCGGGATAATTTCATTAAATCAGCGGGCGTGATGTAATGGTAGCCTGCGAGCTTCCCAAGCTTGATGTGAGAGTTCGATTCTCTCCGCCCGCAAAAGCTTATTAAAGTTCAAGTTTGACCTTGGGTTTCCAGAAAGGAGGCTGGCGTAGTCATGACGATCTTTCTCGCCGCAGGTCTTGGATTACTCATTGGGGCGGGACTGGCTTACGCCCTTCTTGCCGGCCGACTGGGAAGGGTCAGCGGCGAGGCGGAGGAAATACGTCTCCGGGTTGCAGAAGGCGAGCGCCTACGCCAACAGGCAGAAGGACAGGTCCAGGCAGCCCGGGAAGGGGTGGTCCGGGCGGAGGCCGAACGGCAGGCAGCTGAGCGTTCCCTCCAAGAATCCCGGCAGGAGAAAGAACAGCTTGCGACCAGGCTGCAGACGGAATTGAGGGCGATGGCCCAGCAAATGGTGGCAGAGGGAACCAGACAATTGGCGCAAGACAACCGCACGCAGGTGGGGATCGAGCTCCGGCCACTCCTGGACAGGATTGAGGCCTTCCGGAAGCGAACCGATGAGATTCATACTGCGGAAACGGGCATGCAGAGCGATCTCCGACGGGAGATTCAGCAGATCCAGGCCATGAGCACCCAGCTAGGCACGGAGACACACCGGTTGACCCACGCCCTGAAAAATGACTCCGGCACCCGAGGCCGCTGGGGGGAAATGGTCCTGGAGAAGACCCTGGAAATCTCCGGACTGGAGAAGGGTCGGGAATACCGCACTCAAGAGTCCGCGGACCGCAAGCGGATGGACGCAGTGGTCTTCTTGCCCGAGGACCGGGCGGTGGTCGTAGACAGTAAAGTGCCTCTGGTCGATTATGACGCCTACTGCGCGGCGGCGGAGCCAGCGGAGCAGGAGAAGTGTCTCAAGGCCCATACCCACGCGGTTCGTCGATTTATCGACGACCTCTCCGGGAAGAGTTATCCGGATCTTCTTCAGGGCAAGTCACCCGATTTCACCATCATGTTCATCCCTATCGAGCCGGCTTTTGGCGCCGCCCTGCGCGGGGACAAGGATCTCCTGGAGTATGCATTCGAGAAAAGGATCGTCCTGAGCACGCCCAGCACCCTAATGGCCACGCTGCGGACCATCGCCAATGTGTGGAAGATCGAACGGCAGAACAAAAATGTCCAGGAGATCGCCCGATTGGGAGGCAAGCTGCACGATGACTTGGTGAATTTCGTCGACGACCTGAAGGATGCGGGTGCGGCCTTGGAGAAGGCGAGGGAAGCGCACGAGTCAGCCGTGAAAAAGCTCTCGGAGAAAAAGGGGAATATCCTGGGGACGGCCGACAAATTAAGAGAGCTCGGCGCCAAAACAGAAAAGCGATTAAGTCTGAATGGTAGGGCGGAAGACTAGCCACGGCGTTCCGGTGGGATGGTTCCGTGATGGAGTGACAAAGACGCTGATTGCCCCAAGATGAGCACGTGAAGATTCATGATCCCATGCTGCACCGGGTAGCGGTGGGTATTTCCTTGGCCTTATTGGTCCTGGCTTGTCTGAACATCCTTCGGCCTTTTTTTGGCCCCCTGCTTTGGGCGGTGATTCTGACGGTAACCGCTTGGCCGGTATTTATCTGGGTGAAGGGTAAGATGCCAAAGCGCGTCATCGTGGCCTCCATCCTCACCAGCATCCTCATCGCCATTTTCTGCATGATTCCGGTGACGTATGGCGTGGCCGTGGCCGCGCAATCCTTTAAGCCCGTGTCTCAACTGCTTCTAGACTCCTCCAAGGGCGGTTTGCCCGCGCCACCTACATGGTTACGGGAATATCCTTATGGAGAGACGATTTATCAGAAGTGGGAGAAATCATCCCAGGACCGAACGCAATTGATTCAGGATCTGAGTCCTCTTCTGAAGCAGGGGGCCACCAAGCTGGGTCAGATGGCCGGAAAGGTCGGCGTGGGGTTGCTGGAGTTTGCCCTGGCCCTGATCATCTGTGGATTTTTCTTTGCCTATGGGGAGATGCTTACGCGGTCCGGCCAAATGACGCTGCAAAAGCTCTTCGGTCCGAAGGGGGACGAGTTGTTGGATATTTCGGCCCGAACCATTCGCAGCGTGATGTTGGGGATTTTGGGAACCGCCGCTTTGCAGGCTGCGCTCATGTGCATCGGCTTTTCCCTGGCGGGGGTGCCCCAGGTAGTCCTGCTGGGCTTCGCGGGATTCTTTTTTGCCAGTCTCCAGCTTTCCTGCGGGATCGTCTGGGTGCCGGTGGTGATTTGGCTTTTTCTGGAGGGAAAGACCGGTTGGGCGGTTTTTAATCTGATCTGGGGAATCGGCGTGGTGGGACTGGTGGATAATTTTACCAAACCGTATCTGATCAGCCGGGGAAGCAACTTACCGTTCGGGATTATCTTTTTGGGAGTCATTGGCGGGTTTATTGCCTACGGATTTCTGGGGATTTTCTTTGGAGCGACGTTAATGGCAGTGGCTTTCCGCCTATTTAAGGAGTGGCTCGCGGGAGATACCGACGGGACCGAAAATGTGCCCGTGACCGTGGCCACCCCCCTCCGAAAAATCACCCCGCGGGTAAGGCAAAAACCTCTGTAAACGATTGCTTTGCAATTACTTAAAAACGAGTAAAAAGTAATTTTTCAGTTGTAGAAGAGGTCTAATTCGGCATCTTCAACGGATGCCAGGCGCGAAGGAAAAGGTGGTCGTAGGCGGAAAGTACGACGCCTCCAAAATCGACAAGCTTGAGGGGTTGGATGCGGTTCGGAAGCGCCCTGGGATGTATATCGGTGACCCGGATGAGCGAGGGTTACATCACTGCGTATTTGAGGTGCTGGATAACTCCGTCGACGAGCATTTGGCCGGCCACTGCGAACACATCAAGGTCACGATGCATGTCGATGGATCCATCTCCATCGAGGACGATGGCCGCGGCATTCCTGTCGATATGCATCCCAAGTTTAAGATCCCGGCGATCGAGCTGGTGCTCACCAATCTCCATGCGGGAGGAAAATTCGACCAAGGGGCGTACAAATATTCCGGCGGTTTGCACGGGGTCGGCGCCAAGTGCGTCAATGCGCTCTCCGAATGGTTTGAGGCGGAGGTTTCCCGGGATGGGAAGCTCTATCACATTGAATTCGCCCGCGGGAAGACGACTTCGAAGCTCAGTGTTACCGGCAAATCCAAAAAGACCGGCACGAAGATCACCTTCAAGCCGGATGCGGAAATTTTCCAGGATACGACCAAATTCAAGTTCGACCTGCTGGCCAAGCGCCTCCGGGAACTGGCCTTTCTCAATCCCGGACTCTCCATCACGCTCACCGACGAGGGGAAGAGCGGGAAGTCGGAAACCTTTCTCTACAAGGACGGGATCGAAGAATTCGTCAAACAGCTGGCGAAGGCCCGCGCCCCGATCCACCCGAAACCGATCGTCCTCGAAAAGAAAAAGGACGACGTCTTTGTGGACTGCGTCATGCAGTATTATGACGGCTACGATGAAACCCTTTTACCTTTCGCCAACTCCATCCCGAATCCCGATGGCGGCACGCACGTCTCCGGCTTTCGTTCGGCGCTGACCCGGGCGATCAATCAGTTCGCCTCAGGCAAGGGGTTGGCCAAGGAGAAGGATCCCAAGATCACGGGGGAGGACGTGCGCGAAGGGCTGATCTGTGTCCTCAGCGTGAAGCTCCCCAACCCGCGTTTCAACGCGCAGACCAAGGTGAAGTTGGTGAACGCGGAAATTGAGGGAATCGTCGGCAGCTGTGTTTACGAGGGGCTGCTCTCCTACCTGGAAGAGAATCCGGGCGTTGGGAAAAAGATTTTTGAGAAAGCATTAACCGGGGCCCGCGCCCGGGAGGCGGCACGAAAGGCCAAGGAAACCATCCGCAAAGGCGCCTTCAGCGGTGGCGGTCTGCCGGGCAAACTCGCCGACTGTTCGGAGCGTGATCCGGCCCAGTGCGAGTTGTACATCGTGGAGGGGGATTCGGCCGGCGGCTCGGCCAAGCAAGGCCGTGACCGGCGCACCCAGGCGATCCTCCCTATTCGCGGAAAGTTGATCAACGTGGAGAAGGCCTCGATCGACAAGGTTCTTAATAATAACGAAATCCGGACCATCATTACCGCGGTGGGGACCGGAATCGGAACAGCGAGTGAGAAGGAAAAGGCAAAAAAGGGCGAGGAAGAGGCGGAGGCAGGCGGCGGTTTTGACATGGAGAAGCTTCGCTACCACAAAATCATCCTCATGACCGACGCCGACGTGGACGGCTCGCACATCCGCACCCTTCTGCTGACTTTCTTTTACCGAAAGATGCCGCTGCTGGTTTCCTCCGGGCATATTTATATCGCCCAACCGCCCCTCTTTCTGATCAAACGCAAAAAGCGGGAAGAATACGTTCAGGACACCGAGACCCTCGACAAGATCTTGATCGAGCTCGGCACGGACGAAGTCACCCTGATCCGGCTTTCCGACAAGAAGGCGATCAGCAAGGCGCAGCTGCTCGACATTCTCGGCTCTCTCCAGGAATTGGAGCGACTCTCCCGCGCGGTGACGCGCCGCGGAGCGAAATTTGAGGACTACCTTGAGGCTCGGAATCTGAAGACCGGCGATCTGCCGAAATACATCGCCAAGACGCGGGAAGGAACTGAGGAGAAGTTCGAGTTTTTCAAGGACGACAAGGAGATCGCCAAGTTCCGGGACAAGATGGGGATCGAGGACGAGGAGGATGAAGAGGACGAAAAGGGCGGCAAGGAGGAGGCGGAGGACAAAGCCAAGCCCAAGGCGCGGATCTACGAAATTTACGAAGCGGCGAGCCTGGCCAAGGCCCTGCAGGGGTTGGCCAAGAAGGGTCTAGAGATGGATCACTACTCCGCCCAAGACAAACCGCTGTTTGAGCTTGTGGAAGGGGAGGTGGACAAGGCGAACCCCAACCGCACCCCAATCTTCTCCATCGCGGAAATCCTCACGGGGGTGAAAAACGTGGGTAAGAAAGGCGTGCAGATCACCCGATTCAAGGGGTTGGGTGAAATGGACGCCAAGGAGCTGTTTGAAACCACCATGAATCCGGAGAAACGGCAACTGCTCAAGGTGGACCTGGTGGATGCGGCCAAAGCCGACGAGATCTTCACCACCCTGATGGGGGATGAGGTGGAGCCGCGGCGGGTGTTCATTGAGGAAAACGCCCTCAACGTCCGGAACTTGGATATTTAACCCACTGGAACCCTGATCATGGCCCTACTGAAAGAGAGCATTGTCCCGATCAACGTCGCGGAGGAGATGTCGAAGTCGTTCCTCGACTATTCGATGTCAGTCATTATTTCCCGCGCGTTGCCGGATGCGCGGGACGGGTTGAAGCCATCCCAGCGCCGAATCCTTTACGCGATGGACGGGTTGGGCGTGCAACCGAACCGGAAGCACGTGAAGTGCGCCAAAATTGTCGGAGAAACCATGGGCAACTTCCATCCCCACGGCGACATGGCCATCTATCCAACGCTGGTGGGCATGGGGCAGTGGTGGGGAATCCGCCACCTTCTGATTGAAGGGCGGGGTAACTTCGGCTCCATTGACGGAGATCCGCCCGCCTCCATGCGTTACACGGAGGCGCGCCTCCATCATTTGGGCGCGGCGCTTATGTCGGACATGGAGCGGGACACGGTTGACTTTGTTCCGACGTATGACGAGCGGCTGACCGAACCGGTTGTCTTGCCCGCCGCTTTCCCGAACCTGATCGTTAACGGCGGCACGGGTATCGCGGTCGGCATGGCCACCAACATCCCACCCCACAATCTGGGCGAGACGATCGACGCTCTTTGCGCCCTGATTGAAAATCCTAAACTCACGGCTGAGCAGATTCTAAAAATCATGCCCGGACCTGATTTTCCGACTGGTGCGTTGATTTGTGGGCGGGAGTCGATCGCAAACTATTACAAGACGGGACGAGGATCCCTGAAGCTGCGTGGCAAGGTCTCCGTGGAAGAGGGGCGCTCCGGCAAGTCCCAGTTGGTGATCACCGAGGTTCCTTACAATGTGAACCCGGAAGAGCTGATCAAGCGGGTGGCCGATCTCGTGGAAGAGAAAAAGCTTGAGGGCATCAGTGACGCCCGCAACGAGTCCGATGAGTCCATTCGCATCGTTTTGGAGTTGAAGCGGGATGCGATCCCGAAGGTGATCATCAACAATCTCTACAAATTCACGCCGCTGGAAAGCAGCTTCGGGGTCATCATGCTGGCCCTCGACGGCCGCCGTCCAAAACTCCTGCCCATGCGGGAGATGCTGATTTGCTATCTCGAACACCGCCGCGAGGTGGTCATCCGCCGCACGAAGTTTGACCTCAAGGTGGCCGAAGATCGGGCCCACATTCTTGAGGGGTACAAGAAGGCCCTCGCGAACCTGGACGACTTCGTAAAGATCATCCGTGCCTCCAAGGATCGTGCCTTGGCCAAGGAAAAGCTGATCGCAAAGTACAAGCTGAGCGACCGGCAGGCTGATGCGATCCTGGAACTGCGGTTGTACCAGTTGACCGGCTTGGAGCGGGATAAGATCGAGGAAGAGTATCTCGCCATCATCCAAAAGATCGAGGAGTTGCGCAGTATTTTGGCCAGCGAGAAGAAGGTCTACGCGATCATCAAAACGGAGCTGCTCGAGATCAAGGAGAAGTACGCTGATCCCCGCCGCACCCAGATTGTGAAGGACGAAGGGGAGATCGATGTGCAGGACCTGATCGCGAAGGAGGGCACGGTGATCACCCTCTCGCATGCCGGCTACATCAAGCGGACCTCCGTCACCAGCTACCGGGCCCAACGACGCGGCGGGAAGGGCGTCCTCGGCATGAAATCCAAGGAGGAGAAAGAGGGGGATGATACGGGTGATTTTGTCGAACACCTTTTCTCGGCCACGACGCACGACTACCTGATGTTTTTCACGAACACCGGACGGGTGTATGTGGAGAAGGTTTACGAAGTTCCCGAGATGGGCCGGACGGCTCGTGGGAAGTCGATCGCCAATATTCTGGCCCTCCAGCCCAACGAAAAGGTTGCGGCCCTGATCTGTGTCCAGGAATTCAGCGACAAGCAGCATCTGGTGATGGCCACCGCCTCCGGCATCGTGAAAAAGACCAACCTGGCGGACTACAGTAATTTCCGGAAGGGCGGTATTATCGGGATCAAGATTGAGCAGGGCGACGAGCTAATTGGCTGCGTCCAGACCACCGGGAAGCAAGAGATTGTTTTGGTGACCCGGGAGGGCATGAGTCTTCGGTTTGACGAGGATCAGCTACGGGATCAGGGCCGGGCCACCGTCGGGGTGTACGGAATCCGGCCGGAAAAGAAAGACGTGGTGGTGGGGGTGGCGGTCGTCGACCCCAAGGCGACCCTTCTGGTGGTGGGCGAGAACGGCGTCGGCAAGCGCACCTCCTTCGAGGACTATCGCAGTCAGACCCGGGGCGGGAAGGGGATCATCACCATGAAGACGACCGACAAGACTGGCTCCGTGGCCGGAGCGATCTCCGTGAAAGAAACGGATGAGATCATGCTGATCACGGTCAAGGGGCAGATGGTCCGGACAAAGGTGAAGGATATCCGTGAGTCCGGCCGCAACACGCAGGGCGTTTACATTGTCCGGTTGCAAAAGGGCGATCGCCTGCAGGGTGTGGCCCGGGTGGTCGAGACTGACGACGAGGAGGACGGAGAGCTCCCGCTCGGGGCATGAGGATTTTTTGGGCGGGCCTGATCCTGGGGGTCAGCCTGGCCTCTGGTTGGGCGGAAGAACCCATCACCCGCATTGGGTTTGGTTCCTGTTACAAACCGGAAAAGAGCACGCCGCTCTGGTCCAAGGTGGCGGAGTTCGACCCGCAGGTTTGGCTGTGGCTGGGCGACAACGTGTACGCAGATGTGATTGACGGAAAATACATCAAGAAGGACCTGCCTAAGGATGCCTTTGCCCGCGCCTACGAGGCGCTGGGTACCAGCGAGGGCATGGCCACGCTAAAAAAACTTTCTCCGGATCATCGCATGGCGACGTGGGACGATCACGATTACGGCCTCAATGACAGCGGCAAGAACTGGGAACGCAAAAAGGACGCCAAAAAAGCCTTTGCGAAGTTCTGGGGAGGGGAGGAGCGGAGTGACGGGATTTACTCGGCGCGGGATTTCGGACCGGAAGGAAAGCGTCTCCGGGTGATCCTGCTGGATACGCGATACAACCGGGACGACCCCGGGCCCAGTGGGGACATTCTCGGTTCCCGGCAGTGGGACTGGCTGGAGAAGGAGCTCAGCCGTCCCGGGGCCGACCTGGTCGTGATCGGATCCAGTATTCAGGTGTTGGCGGAGCAGCATCGATTCGAGAAGTGGGCCAACTTTCCCAAAGCCAAGGCGCGCCTTTGGGAGATTTTGCGGAAGAGCGGGGCAAAGGGGGTGGTGTTTGTTTCCGGGGACCGGCATCAGGCGGAAATCTCCTGCTTACAGCAAAGTCCGGTCGGGTATCCGATTTTTGACATTACTTCCAGCGGGCTGACCGAAGCGGGAAGCGGGCGAGGCGAGGCGAATGAACTGAGAGTGGGGGAGGCGCTCCATGAGACAAATTTTGGAGTCCTCCGGATTGAGTGGTTGTCTCCGGAGCCCAGGCTGTTGATGGAAATCCGCGGGGCGGACGGATCCGTGGCTCGGGAAACTTCGATTCCCCTGCAGCAACTTGCACCGCCCAAGGGGTAACCTACTTTCCCTTCATGGCGCTCGTTTTACCCCGGCCGGAGCTAAGCCTCTGGGAAAGGCTTTATCTCCCCAGCATCCTGGGCGGGATGAAAATCACCCTTGGGCATATGTTCCGGACCCTTTGGCGAATGTTTCGTCCCAGAAAAAACACCGTCAAACCAGCCCTTCTCGAAATGAGTGCCACCGGACTCATGACCATGCAGTACCCTGAGGAGCAGTGGCCCATGCCCGAAGGGTACCGGGGCGCGCCGGTCCTGGTGATGGATGAAAACGGCAGGGAAAAGTGCGTTTCCTGCCAGCTCTGTGAATTCGTCTGCCCACCTCGGGCGATCCGGATTGCCCCCGGCTCCATTCCCGGGGCGGATCGGAACGCCAACGTGGAAAAACGTCCTCGTGAGTTCGATATCGACATGCTCCGCTGCATTTACTGCGGCATGTGTGAGGAGGTCTGTCCCGAAGAGGCAATTTACCTGCGGAAGGAGCACCCGATTTTCGTGGGAACGGATCGGAAGGGGATGGTTCGGAACAAGCAGGAGCTGTACCGGTTGGGCGGAGTCTTGCCCCGCCCCATCAAGAAGTGGGCGAATAAGTAATCCTCGTCCGGGAAATAGACTCCAAGGGGTCGTTCCCATTGCAGATTCTTTTCGGCACAAAGCCTTAGAAATCAGATAACTCCATTGACCGCTGTTGCGGGGCATTTAATCTCACGCAACCCCCGAAAGATCACGAGGATGGAACAAATTTTCTTCTGGAGCCTGGCCGTCGGCCTTCTGGCGGCCGCCACGGCAGTGGTGACGCTTCGGAACCCCGTGACCAACGCCGTTTGCCTGGTGCTGGCCTTGGTTTTTCAGGCCGCACTTTTTGTCACCCTGGAGGCCACCTTTTTGGCTGCCGTGCAGGTCATCGTCTACGCAGGGGCGGTCATGGTCCTCTTTCTTTTTGTCATCATGCTGCTGGATGTGAAGGTGGAGGCACGCCGACCCATTCCGTGGTCCAAGGTGGCGGTCGTGGGAGTTGGGCTAACGGCGGTGATTGCGGGGATCCCCAAGCTGATCGCTGCGTTTCCGACTGCCCGGGAACCCCTCCGTTGGTCAGCGGAGGCAAAACCGTTTGGGGCCAAGGAGCTAGGGACACTCCTCTTTACATCCTACGCCCCGCTTTTCCTGCTGACCGGCGTTCTCCTGCTGGTGGCCACCATCGGGGTGGTGGTGTTATGCCGAAGGGATCCGGGCTCATGATCCTGGGAGAGATCACCCTGGGCCACTATCTGGCCTTGAGCGGGCTGCTTTTTCTGGTCGGCCTGGTGGGCGTGCTCCTCCGCCGGAGTTTGCTGATTGTGATGATGTCCCTCGAACTACTGCTGAATGCGGCCAATCTTGCCCTCGTCGCGGCCGCCCGATTTCAGGGGATTCCGGATCCGCAAGTGGCGGTCTTTTTTGTCATCACGGTCGCGGCGGCCGAGGTAGCCGTGGGTCTGGCCATCCTGGTGGCTATCTTTCGCCTGAAAAAGACCACGTCCGTGGAGGAGTTTGCCACTCTCAAATTCTAGCATGATCGCCTATGCCCCATATCTGATCCTGCTGCTGCCGCTGGTTGCCGCGGTGGCCATTCGCCTGTTCCTCCACCCGTTCCCGCGGCTGGCGGTGCCGGTCTCGGTGGCGGCCTGCCTGGGAAGTTTCGTCGGATCCATGATGCTGCTGAGCAGCGGGACTCCTCCCGGGGGAATGGCCGCCCCGGCGATTCCCTGGATTGAGATCGCCGGTTTTAAGGCGGGGTTTGGATTGGTGGCCGACCCATTGGCCCGTTTGATGGCCGCTTTGGTCACCGGCGTGGCTCTGCTCGTCCATATTTACTCCTTGGGCTACCTGGCCAAGGATCCGTGTCGGAGCCGGTTCTTTGGGGAGCTTTCCTTATTTGTCTTCTCGATGTTGGGAATCGTTTTCGCCGACAACCTCGTCACGATGTTCATCTTCTGGGAACTGGTCGGCCTCAGCTCCTATTTGCTGATTGGGTTCTGGCATGAAAGGCCCGCGGCCGGAGCTGCCGCCAACAAGGCCTTCCTCGTCAACCGGATCGGGGACTTTGGCTTTATCCTTGGAATCCTCGGGGCCTGGTCTCTTTTCGGAACCATTAGCTTTGCCGATCTGCCGAGCCGCGCGGACGCGGGGGCGCCATTTTGGGCGGTGACGGCGGTGGGTTTGGGGCTGCTCTGTGGGTGTCTCGGCAAATCCGCCCAACTTCCTCTGCATGTCTGGCTACCGGACTCGATGGAAGGCCCGACACCGGTCTCCTCGCTGCTCCACGCCGCCACCATGGTGGTGGCGGGTGTCTACATGCTGATCCGGGTTTTGCCGATTTTGGAGCTGAGTGCCGTCACCATGAACACCATCGCCTGGATCGGCGCCTTAATGACCTTGCTGCCCGCGCTCATTGCCTGTCAGCAGAACGACATCAAGCGGATCTTGGCCTACTCCACGCTTTCCGAGATCGCCTATATGGTGATGGCGGTGGGGCTGAACATACCCGGGCCCGGAATGTATCACCTGGTGACCCATGCATTCTTCAAGTGCCTGCTCTTTTTGGCGGCGGGCTCGGCGATCCACGGGTGTCACGACGAGCAGGATATCTGGAAAATGGGGGGTCTCCGCAAGCGGATGCCTTTCACCTTCTTGGTGACATGGATTGGAACTCTGGCCCTGGCCGCGATTCCTCCGGTATCCGGATTCTGGAGCAAGGACGCGATCTTGGCGGCCACCTGGGATCGGCCGGGTTTGGCGGCCTGCTCCATGCTCGCCGGATTTTTCACCTCTTTCTTTATGTTACGGATGATCCTGGTGGCGTTTGACGGCAAACCCCGGACGGAGGGAGCCAAACATGCCCACGAGGGGCCTCCGGTCATGGTGGTGCCGATGCTCATTCTCGCAACGCTTTCCGTTTTTGCGGGAATGTTTCCGGTGGCGGAGTTCCTGGGGATGAAACCTACTGGGCCCCATCACGCCTGGACTCTTTGGGTCTCCCTGATTTTGGCGGTGGCCGGATTTGTGCCGGCCCATTTCCTGTACCGGGACGCCCTCAAGGATCCGCTCAACATTCCGGTTCTGCAGGGAAAATTCTACATCGACGAATTTTACCAGAGGGTGTTGGTCGCCACGCAGGATGGTTTGGGTCGATTGGCGGATGCGTTTGAGGGGTGGGTGGTGCGAGGGTTTGTCGTGCGCGGATCCGGAGTGGTTGCCCGGGCGGCGGGGCAGGGGTTGCGGTTGGTTCAGTGCGGCCAGGTACAACTCTATGCGGCCGTATTCATTCTTGGGGCGGTAGGGGTGATCGGTTGGCTTCTTTGGAAAGGGGCGGCATGAACTTTTCCCTGACCCTGCCGGCTCTTTTGGTGATCCCTCTGATCGGGGTTCTGCTGATTGCCTTGGGGGCCCGCCCCAAAGCCACCGCCCTCTGGACCTCCATCCTGAACTTCGTGCCCGGAATGCTGGCTTCCGGTTTGGTGCTGCGGTCCGGGGAACTGATTTTCGGGCCGGAACCCATTCCGGCGAAGGAAGTATTTCCGGCTAAATTCATTCTTGGGATGGACGGACTCAGTCTTTCCATGGTGTGGCTCACCCTGGTGGTCACCCTGGCCGCCATTGGATCCGGCCGGGAAGGCATCAAACGGGAGAAGGAGTATTACATTTGCCTGCTGTTGGTTGGCCTCGGTGCGCTCGGGGCCTTTCTGTCGGTGGACTTATTTTATTTCTTTTCCTTCCATGAAGTGGCGCTCATCCCAACCTTCCTGCTTTTGGGAATGTGGGGCCATGGAGACCGGTCCGGAGCAGCCTGGCGGATGACGGTTTATTTGATGCTGGGAAGCATGGTGCTGCTGGTGGGACTCCTCGGTCTTTATTTGGCCCTCCCCGAAACGGCGCGAAGCCTGGATTGGCGCGTTCTTGCGGAGACGCTCCGGGCCACTCCGCTGGCCCCGGCCACCCAGAGCCTTCTGGCGGTGCTGCTGCTGGTTGGATTTGGCACCCTTGTGTCGCTGGTGCCTTTTCATAGCTGGGCGCCCGGCGGGTACGCCTCCGCACCCGCCCCGGCGGCGATGCTCCATGCCGGGGTTTTAAAAAAGTTCGGCCTTTATGGACTGATGCGGGTGGCGCTCCCGATGACCCCGGATGGCTGGAGGGAGATTTCATGGATGGTTGGCCTGCTGCTCGCCGGAAATATTCTTTATCTGGGTCTCGCGGCCCTCCAGCAACGCGACTTCCGCTGGCTGTTGGGTTTCTCCAGCGCGATGCACATGGGAACCATCTTTCTGGGGCTGATCAGTGGCACGGTGCTGGGTTTGGCGGGGGCACTCACGCTGATGGTGGGCCATGGTTTGAGCGCCGCGCTCGGCTTTGCCGTTGCCGGCGAGATGAGTCGCCGAACGGGCACTTCCTGGATGCGTGACCTCGGAGGGTTGGCCCGCCGAACCCCGCAACTCTGGTTTTACCTGATGATTGCCGCGATGGCCTCCATCGGATTGCCGGGGCTGGCGAACTTTGCCGGTGAAATCATGATTTTCTTCGGGGCGTGGTCGGCGCATCCGGTTCTGGTCGGGGTGGCCGCATGGGGCGTGGTGCTCTCGGCCGTGGCCATGTTGCGGGCCGTGCGGGCCGTGGCTTTTGGGCCGATGAGTTCCGCCGTCCAAGCCGAAGGAGTGACCGACCTTCGGGGGTTCCGGGAAACATGGCCGTTTGCCGTGCTCACCCTGGCACTGCTGGGGGTCGGATTGATCCCCGTCCTTGTCTACGGCCCGGCGCGTCCGGTGTTGGAAAGGCTGCTGGTACCATGACCGCCTGGTTCGCTCCGGAAATTCTCCTCACTCTGGCGGGAGTCGGCCTGATTCTGGTGGATGCCATGGCACCAGAATCGCTTCGACGCAGGATTCCGCTCCTGGCGCTGTTGAGCTCCCTGGGAATTCTGGCCTGGAGTCTTTGTCCGGAGAGCAGGGGACTGCCCGCCTCCTGGAGCAACCTCTTCCTTTCCGATGGCCTGACCGCGACCTTTAAGCCTTTTTTCCTTTTGTGTCTGGTCGTGGTCATCGGGATGGCCTCACGTTACCGCTTGGAGGCGGATGAAACGGTGCGAGGGGAATTTCTCGCACTTCCTTTCTTTCCAACGGCCGGTCTCTGTTTACTGGCCTCGGCCCGAGACTTCCTGGCGGTGTTCGTGGCTTTGGAACTCGTGAGTATCTCTCTTTACCTGCTGGCGGCCTTCCACCGCGCCAAACCGGCGAGTCTGGAGGCGGGCATCAAGCTCCTCGTGATGGGCGGCCTGTCCACGGGGTTTCTGGTGATGGGGATTGCCTGGCTTTACGCCGGTGCGGGGACCACCGAGTTTTCCAAACTTCTCCTTGGGCAGGCGGGCCAACCGGCTAATCCGGCGGTGTTGGTTGCGGCCGGACTCATTCTGACCGGAATCGCGTTTAAGGTGGCAGCGGTCCCGTTCCACGCATGGGCGCCGGATGTCTACGAAGGTGCCCCCACGCCGGTGACGGCTTATTTAGCCGTAGCCTCCAAAGCAGCGGGGTTCATCCTACTGTTACGGGTTTTCGGGATTGGTGCCTTTGCGTTGGAATCCGTCGGCGCTTATTTCCGTCCGATCCTGCTGACGCTTGGCATCGCCACGGTCACCCTGGGAACCCTGGCCGCCCTGCCGCAGCGGGACCTGAAGCGGTTGTTGGCCTATTCAGGAATTGCCCATGCTGGTTTTATGGTTCTGGCTCTGGGAACCCGCGGGGAGGGCGGGATTGGCACCGTGATCGCTTATCTCTGGGCTTATCTTCTGGCTTCGTTGCCGGTGTTTCTTTTTATCAACGAGCTGGAACGGTTGCATGGCAGCACCGACATGCGCCATCTCGACGGGATGGGTCGCCGGGAACCGGGGCCCGCTCTGGGCCTCACCCTCTGCCTGATTTCCATGGCCGGCTTGCCGCCGCTGGTTGGCTTTCCAGTGAAACTAGCCGTCTTAGCCAATTTATGGAACGCGGGCGAAACCCCGGCCCTGGTGGTGGCCGTGGTCATGGCGGTGGCTGGCCTGGGAATTTATCTCACCCCGATCCGGGTGATGTACTGGGAGCGCGAAGCGGACTCGATTCCTTCCCGCCGATTCCCGCCTTTTCTGATCTGGGTCATGCTGGTGGCTGGACTCATCAATGTGTGGCTGGGACTGCAGCCCAAGCTGCTGGCACGGTTGGCGGAGCAGAGCCTCAGTCCGCTCCCCGTGACCCAAGCCATCCGCGAATAGACCTTTTCCGTGACCGAGGCTGGTCGGGCTG
>JBBAWG010000016.1:0-13997 GCA_040397305.1 Methylacidiphilales bacterium
TTGGAGACGGAGAGGCGGAGAAATGCGCGGGTATTGTTGCTGGCGTCGTAAGTGTAGGTGCGACGGATGAAGCCATCGGGCACCCCGTTGGATGAGGTATTGGTGTTGAACCCCCCAGAGGACCAGGTGTTGCTGCTGAGACTGGTGGAGGCTTCAGGGAAGACGGAAAGGTTGGTGTCATTGGTGCGAACCAGCACGGTCAGGCTCAAAGTATTGTTGGATCTGGCTATCTGGGGCAGAACACCAAGATTGTTGGAACCCGGACTACCTCCAAAGGCATATTCCAAGATAGCAGCAACTCCGTCGCCGTTGGCGTCGCCGTTGGCAGGCTGGCCACCCCAGAGACTGGTAAAGCTTGTGGCGGTGACGGTGTAGGTGCGGGTCACGACGGTGGCCGCTTCATAATTGTCGTTCCCGGCTTGGGAGGCGGTAATGGCGGCGGAGCCGGGGCTGTTGAAGTAAAGGGTATTTCCAATCAAGGAGGCCACCCCGGGGCTCCCTGAGGAAAGGGTAACAGTCAGACCTGAGGAGGAGGTGGCAATCAAAGTACGAGCCGGATCACTGGTGCTGGCGGTGGTCGAGGACGGATCAAAAGTGATGGTCTGAGAGGCTTTTTGGAAAGTAATGGTTGCATCGGCCGTGACACCACCTCGATCCGCCGTGGCGGCGACGGTGGCACGAACTACGATCGAACCAGTGCCTGAAGTGATGATAAGTTGGTTTCCACTGAGGCTAACTTTGTTGGTGTCCCCACTGACGAGAGTGTAGGTCACCGTCGAAGCGGGGGTCGTTGAGGAGGTTAAGGTGTTCGTGGTCCCGTAGGTCATGAACTGGGGAGGAACGAAACTCAGAGATGGGGCGGAGACATCCACCAACTGGAGATACTGGGCCTGATAGCTCCCGGTGGCAGAGTTGGTGTTGGGCAGGCCGACAAAGAGGCCATTATCAATCAGGTCAGCTCCCGTCCGGTTGGTGGTCCAGACGTAGTTATTGGAGTTGTCGGCAAGCAGGTCTTTGACGTTGTAACTTCGCCCTCGATCAATCCCGAAGTAATTCAGGTCTGAACCTGGAGCTTTGGCGTTCAAGTCGAAGGTTGCTGCAACCGTCGGGTTGCTTCGGTAGTTGTTGTTTACGAAGGTAAGCACCACGCTCTGACCTACAGCCCCGGCCAATTGTCCCAGGTTTTGCACCTTGCCGACCGCAAACATATTGGGTTGGTAACCTCCGCCCAACTGCTTTTGGGAGAGGAAGTAGACGTTTTGGCTTTGGAGGGCGGGGGCCGCCAGACGGGCCCGGTTCACGCGGCCGTAAAATGTTTGCAGTCTCCATTCATCCGAGGTGCGATTGTTCCAGATCGAGGCCATGTGATTGTAGACTTTGAAGTTCGGGATGTTTTTTCCGAAATTCGCCTCATATTTGGCGAAGTTGTTGCTGGCGTTGATCGTCCCAAAGTTAGCCTCACTCGCGCCGTAAGCTGATTTGCTGTTTTGCGCCCCGGCTTCCTGGCCGTACATCAGCATGGGAATTCCGTCGAGGGCCCCCACTTGGGCATAGCCGTAGGCGATGGCCCAGACGTCGTTGTGGGGAAACACCTCGTCGTGACTGGTGAGATTGTTCAGGAGGGTGACGCTGTCGAAGGCATTCCGGCGATCATCATAGGCTTTCCAGGTGTCGAAGGTATTGGGGTTTTTGGCCGTTCCCGCGCCCCCGTTGGCGGGATAACCGAAAAACGTGTCCCGCCAGTAGAAGACGATATTTTCATTGAGAACATCGAAATGGCGGGCCGAGCGGTAGCCCACGCCGTGGCGACTGCTGTTACCCACAGTGCGGGCGCCGTCCAACGATTCGGCCATGAAAAGGAAATCCCATTTCCGGGCGCGGGTCTTATTGATGGCGTACTCCCAGAATTGGGAAGGGAGACCTTGGGCAAAGTCGCAACGCAAGCCGTCGATGCCGATGTGGGACTGGCTCTTGGGGGTGGAGGAGGTGTGGCCGGATTTTTCGAGCCAGTAGATCGGGTAGTAGGCGAAATAGTTCCAGACCTGCCGGGTGGTGGTCGTATGGCCGGCAAACTCATCCCGCTCAAGAAGGAAGGCCAGCTTGTAGGCATTGTCGGGATAGGATTTGTCGAGGTTTTGGGTGCCTTTCTCCTTCACCAGGGCGTCGTAGTCGCCGAAAAAGAATTCGCGCACGTCGGTCCAGTTGCCGAAGTCGTTCCGGTCGGGGGCAATGGCAATTTCTGCCAGCGTGGCCGCGGGGGTGGCCGGGAAGCCCTCCTTGGCATACCAGCCAGTGTTGAAATTGCGGATTTGTTGGGACCCGTTGGAGGTGATGCCGAGGTCGACGGCCCCTTGGCCCATGATGGCATCGGGGGCGCTATGGTTGAAGGTACCGTCCATCATCACGCCCACGCCCCACGAGTCGAGGCGGCTGACAAAAGTTTGGAACTCGGACATGGCGTTCGCCTCGGTGTTACTCCGGCCGAGCATGGGGGCCACCGTCCAGTAATCCCGCACGGCGTAAGGACTGCCAGGATCGAAGGCTGCGCTGGTTTCCGGATTAATGTCCCGACCCTCGATGCCGATGGGGTGGATGGGCTGGAGCCAGAGCATATTCACGCCCAAGCCTGAATAGTGGTCCTTATTCAGACCATCGGGACGGCCGGCATATCCGCCCGACTCTCCCGGAAGAGCGGGGTCGTTCACCAGATCAAGAAACGTGCTGCGCCCGGAGAAAGTGGTGTCCTTGGCCTCGACAATGAGGGGGTTGACCTCGTACATGTTCAGGGTGAGGGCCTTCTTGGGTGAGACGACGATGGCGCAGTCACGCCGCTGGGCGTTATCGGTGTAATAGATGTAGTTGCCGCTGTTGACACCGGCCACCTTATAACGGACTTGGAGGCGGTAGGCGCCGCAGAGGTTCACGGGGAGGGTGGCCGTGTAGGAACCGTTGGAATCTGGCCCACTCATGGCATAAGCGCGGAAATAGGTGCTGGAGGAGGTTGTGACGGTTGCCGGATCTTCTTCCAACACGGCGTGGTCGCGTCGGTTGAGATTGGTGTAGACCTCGACGTTGGAAACGGTCGCAGAGCCTGCGTTGGGTCTAAACTTCACCGTGAGCTCGGCAGTATCGCCAGCGACTTCGTCCAGGTAAAAACGACGGAGGCCATAGTTACCGTCGGTCTCGTTGCCATTCACGGAGACGATCATTTCTGGATTGCCCGCATCAAATCTTCCGTCGAGGTCCTCGTCGCGGATGGAGGTGGTGTTCACGGGTTGAAACTCGGGAATTTCGATATCTTCAGGAACGTTGCCGAAGGATGCCGGCGCTTGTGAAAGCAACGCTCCTCCATTAGCCCGAGGATAGGCTCCCACCGCAACATAGAGGATTCTTGGGACGGATCCAAAAACCTGAACCAGGTCGATTTCGGTTTCCAAGGCCTTTCCTTGGTCGCCTAGCCAGTTGCGGCCGGCGGCCCCGAAGCCGTTGGCGTAGGCATTGTCCGGATTTGCTCCGATCCAGGGTTTGGTTTGGGCCGTGAAGTCGAACTTCCCGTAGACCTTGCCGGCCTTGGCCCAAGGATGAGTCACCGGATTTCCGAACTGGTCCGTGACGAAGATAAAATGGTCATTACTTCCACCTTTCGTGGACCAGGTGGCCGTATATAGCTTATTGCCACGGATTGCGGCATAGATGCGCATACCGTTGTCCGCGACGACAAAGTTCTGGCTGTCGAATTCCCCATCCATGACGAATCCAGCCGAGGTGGAAGCGGTCCAGGCTGCTCCTCCGCTCGTATCGGTAGTTGAGCCGCTGGAGAAGCTGTAAGAGACGGAAGTGGCCCCTGCCGGGACCGCATAGGTATAGGTGAAGCCGGTCGATCCGGTGCTCATCGCGTAGGTTTGGGCGGCGCCCGATCCAGAAGGGGTCATCGTGACGTTCACGTTAGAGGCAGCGGAAAGCGGGCCTTCGTTCGGGCGGTAAGTGATCGTGACAAACTTCGCACCGCCGCTGGCGCTGAGAGTAGAGGAGGCAAAGGAGGGAATTGAGGTGGGGGGCACGCTGTTGGCGCTGTAGATATTGTACTGATAGGGATTGCCGGAGATGCGATGACCTTTGATGACTTCCTGGAGATTCGCTACGGCATCGCCATCAGAATCCACGTCGCCGTCCCAACTGTTGATATAGTCTGTGTCCGCCGCCATGGCATTCAGCCGACTCCAGCTCTCACCAAAATTGGGAATGAGGTCCTTACTGTTGTCCCCCGGCCAAGCTTGGTCGGGACCGGGGTTCGTGCCGTTGAGAAAACCGCTTAGCTCGATCTCGTCGGGTAGGCCGTCGCCGTCCGAATCATGAAGGTTTTGTCCGAACAGATTGAAGACCACCCGGCGGGAAATACGGTTTTCATTGGCAGTTCCAGGGTTCACCACCGCCTCAAAAAAGTGAGGGCCGTTGATGAAGGCTCCGGTGAAGAGCTTATCGACCCCGCCCTGTCGGTAGCGGCCGTTGAAGAAGGTCTCGAAAATCCCGGATCCAGGGGCGGTTTCCGCCAGACCGATCTGTTCGTAACCATTCCAGAACAGCTTCACATTGTTGGTGGCGGTACCGGCGGGCACGGTGACGGTCGTCTTGAAGAAGGGTTCGGTCAAAGTGGCATTGTTCGCATGGTTGATCGCGATGGAAGAGCCGTTCGTGTCGATGGTGAAGTTGCGGGTGAGGGCTGAGGTGTTGATCACGCTGCGCGAACTGCCGTAATCGGCTTCCGTGGCGTTCAGGGTGATGCTGTGGTTGCCGGCATTGAGGCCGCTCAGGTGGATGCGCCATTTGCCCCGGATGACCTCGTCCGCCGATTGGGCGGCGCCTCCGTCGATGGAGTAGGTAAGATTATGGAGAGTGCGATCCGAATTTTGGATCGTGACCACGCGGGCGCCTTGCAGGGTCTCGCCTTCCACGAGGTTTTCGAAGGTGAGGTCCGGTCCGCGGCGATCGAGATAAACTGTTTCCGTGAAGGTTTGGAAAAGAGCCGGCTTGCCGGTGCGCCCGTTGAAGACGCGGGCTTTGATTGTGTGCAGGCCTTCGGGGAGGTTGGTGAGGTTGGCGGTGAGGCGGTAATGGCCATCGGCAATCTTGATGGCGCTTTCGAAGCCGCCCGTGGTCACCGCTTTACTGTTTTGGTCCACCGTGCCGTTTCCGTTCAGATCCCGACCCTGCCCCCATTTCACCATAACGTTGTCGACGATCTCTCCATTTTGCTGAGGACCCGCATTGGAATAGCGGATATCGATCTGCACAGTGTCGCCCGTCAGGCGAACTATGTTGCGGACCGGTTTGGCGGTTCCGTCCCGTCCGGCGGGAATGGTCCAGGGAATGGTGCTCACGCCACTGCCACTGAATTGGAGGGGATCAACCCCTGAGGGGGCCTCGGCATTAAACGGGGCGTAGCAGACCCAGCCTTGACCCCCGCCTCCCGGGACCCGGATGACTGCCTGACCGCTGCCGCTGACGGTGACCGGATCCAGGTTGCGGCCGGTGTAGTCCTTTAGTTTGGTGCCAGCGGAAAAAGCGGTTTGAACCGTGCGGGTCTGGTCGGATCCGGAATCATTCAGAGCCACGAGGAGGAGACCTTCCCCGGCGTCGGGATTCCCGTCGTTGTCCAGGTCGTCGTAGCGTTCGAAAGCAAAAAAGTCTCCCTCACTCCACCGGTTGTACTCCTTGCCGCGAGCAAACTGATTATGGATATAGATCAGGTTGGGGACGGCGGTGCTTTGAAAGCCGTTGACGGTGTCGCCGAGGGCGTAGTCGTAGCCTTTTTCCATCCAGGTGTTTTTGCCCGCCGTCCTGCCGATTTGGCTTTGGGCCAGGTTGTTGCCGGAGAAGTAAACCACCGGGACGCCAACCCGGGTGAGGATGTAGGCGTAGGCAAGCTCCAGCTTCGAAGGGGGGCCTTCATCATGGCTGTGGGCGAACATGACTCCCTCCTCGGCGCTGAAACCAGAAAAGCCCGAGAGGGCGGCGAGGTTTCCATTATTGAAGGCATCGTTCATCATTCCCTTTTTGCGGGGGAAATCGAGATAGCGGGTTTTGATGCCCCAGTTGGGGTCGGAGGGATTCCGCCAATAATCGACTTCACCCACCCCGCCAATGAAGAACTCGGAATAGATCAGGGCGCTATCCCGGCGAATGTCGTTTTGGTACATCTCGTCAAAATTCATCCCTTGGACTGTGGTGTTGGGGGAGCGTCCCAGACGACGCTCCTTAAAGTTGCGCTGGATGTTGTAGATGAAGGATTGGTTACGGAGGCTTTCGGACTGGTTGGGAAGACCAAAGAAGTCTTTGTAGACATGTTTTGGAGCGTCGAGGCGCACCCCATCGTAGTCCATGGCGTAACCCAGCCAGTTGATCCAGCGGGTGATGAATTGACGGGAATTCTCCGCCAGATATCCGGTCTGGTCGAAGTAGGGGTATTTTTCGGCATCCCCGGGGTGACGGACGAAAGGGGTGGGATCAGCAGCGTATCCGACCGAGTTGGCACCACCGATCTGAAAGCGATTATCGAACTCCAGGACGATGTCCATCAGGCTGACGAGTTCCTGATGCAGGGTGCCTCCGGTGCCGTTAGCGGCGTCCCAAAGGTACATGCGATCCGCCCGTTTGAAGCCGCCGGGTTGGGAGGCGTCGGCCCAAACGTGAAAATCCTGCGGAACCATGCCTGGGTAGGTGCGAAAGTCTGGGCCGTTGCCGGTGTGGTTGAAGACGATGTCGGGGTAAATTTTGATGTCCGACTGGTGGGCGTTATCCACGAGGTTGCGGAGGGAGGTGCGGGAGCCGTAGCGGGTTTCCCAGTGGCCGCGCTGCGGGGTGTCACCCAAATCGAACCGGTCAAAAGAGTTGTAGCCAACGTTGCCCCCGTAAGCGTAAGGGTAAGGTCCCCCAATCGGAGACTTGCCGGGGGGAGGAGTCCAGATGGATTCGTAACCAATCTCGGCCATCTCAGGAAGGCGCTGATACATCTCGTCCCAGCGGGTCTCAAAATATTGGATGATGACCTCGGAATGGCCCAAACGGGGGAAGATAGAAAGGGCGAGGGCGGCGCAGGCGAAGGATTTGACGAAAAGCCCTCTCATGGAATTATTTACCATACAGGCGAATGAGATAAAATCCACAGGGTTTTTGATGGAACTGTTTAAAAACAAGGCCATTCCGCATAGATGAATGGACAGGGTAACGGGCCCCTGTGTTCAAAATATTATGAATCAGGGGGTTGGAGTTAGATTGAGTCTGTAGAACTTCTGGGCGGAGTTGGTGGCGGAGGCATCGGTTACCGATTTCGTTGTGCCGTCCCCGACGATAGAAGACCCGATGTTACCCCAGGAATTTGTGCTGAGGTTGGCATTCGCCACCACCTGATAAGTGATTCCAGTTACCGTCGGGAAGGACATGGTAAATCCGTTCGTAGAAAGGCCGTTCCCATCAGCGGGGTTGAGGTTGAGGGCCGGTAAGCCATTCACAGCGGCAGAGTTTGGATTCGAGCCCAGCCGGTACTCGAGGAGATTGCTGATGCCGTCGGCGTCCGGATCTCCGGAGGCATTTTGGGAAAGACTGCCAAAGTTGCTGCTTTCCCATGCATCGAGAAGGCCATCGCCGTCGCTATCCGGATTGGGGGCGTCGGTGCCGTCGTCAAATCCAAGAGTAATAATGTGCGGACCGTCCCCGGTCAGTTCCACCTCCACCTGATGGGTCTGAGCCTGGTTACGACGGAGGAGCGTAGTGCCGGCGGTGACGAGGTCAGAGGCACCCGGGTTGATCGCCCCTGCCGAGGAGACTTCAACGAAGGCCCGGACGATTTCGGAGCCGGAGGTATTCGTCAGGGCGACTCGGCGGTTGTTGGTGGAAAGTACTTCGTTGCCGAGTCCGGCCTGCCCGCGGACAAGGAGGTCCCCGAGGTTGGGGGAGAGACCGAACCGGATGTACGCTTTGCTTAAACCACTGAGGGAGTAGGAGGCGGTGAAGGACTTGGCGTCTGCCGAGGCGAGGGTGACGACCTTGGTGACATCCGATTGGTTACTGAAGGTCCATCCGGTGGAACCGGTAGCGGCGGCAACGGTGTAGTCTCCGTTGACCGAGGCCCGGTTGCCGGTTCCGGCGCTG
The DNA here is from genome assembly GCA_040397305.1 of Methylacidiphilales bacterium. Lineage (GTDB taxonomy): Bacteria > Verrucomicrobiota > Verrucomicrobiia > Methylacidiphilales > Verrucolacustridaceae > Verrucolacustris. The sequence goes on from JBBAWG010000016.1 coordinate 8,149, forward strand.
GGCATCAGCCACCAGTCCTTGAAGCCGCTGGTACGATATGCGGTCGCATCGCTGGTGCCTTCGTCTTCCGTATCGGTGTTGCTGTAAGCGGCGAAATTGCCGGCGACCTGCCAGACCTTGCCGCTGTCCGGATCCCTCATCCACGCCGCCGTCATCCGACCGCCCTTGGCTTCGAAAACACCAAAGAGGCGGCGGTTGTAGAGGAGATATTCGGGCGAACCGTCCAAGTCTACATCCTTATTGGTGCGCACTAAAGTGCTGGTGCCTGCCGTGGAAGACCAAGCATTCACCTCCTCGTAAATCTTGGCGAAGCGGGCCTGGGCTTGGCTGTTCCGGGCAAAGGGGGCCAAGGTCTGACCATTCCCGGGGTTCGGGTTGATATAAACGCCGGTGCTGAATTTGGTCAGGTCGGTGGTGTTGGTGGTGCTGTGGAAGCCGCTCAGGAACATGGCGGAGTGCAGGGCGCCATCGGCCAGGTTGCGCAGGCCGGGTTGGGAAACGCCGTTGACGTTGCGGACCCCACGCCAAGCCTGGTCGGCTTGGCCGGCGTTGTCGCCGACCTGACCGAACGTAGCGGCAGCCGAGCCGCCGAATTTCTGGTTTCTCAGGCCTGGGCGATTGTTGCCGCCGCTGAACCAATTGTCGTAGTTCTCGCCGCTGGCCCAGTCGACCCAGTCCTTGGCGACGGTGGCGAGGGTGGGTGAACCCCGGTCGATCGCGCCCCATTCCCCATAGGTGTTGCCGTCCGTGCCCACGTAGGAGACCTCGTTGTTGGCGATCTGGTCAGCCGTGACCACCCGGATCCAAGGGCGGCTGGCCAGCCACCGAACGTTGGCATCATAACTGTCCGAGCGGGCATCCGTGGCGAAATCATTCAGGTCGCGCCAGAGGACCGCGACCTGATCCTGGACCCCGCTGCGGGCGCGGCGGGAGAGGAGTTGCCGGACGGCGAGGCTGGAGCCCTCATCAAGGGTCTGATTGAGATATTCGGAGGTGAAGTCGTGGATGGGGAAGATCTTTACGTTGCCGACCTTGTTCAGCCGGAAACCGTCGGTGCCAAGGGCGGAGGAGCGGCCAAACCATTTGAAAAGGTGCCGCATCTGGTCGGCAAAGGTGTAGGTGTATCCCATCGACGAGATTTTTCCGATCGTGGCGTCATCCAGGACGCGCTCGGCGGGCCAGAAGACCTTGGTGGAGGTGACGGCGGAGCCGTTGCCGTAGATGGTGTTGAGGAACTGCTGCGAGAGGGTCTTGCTCGAGGCATTGAACTCCTCCGGGAAATATTTCGTCATGTGATCGGCGAAAGTGGTGCCAACCAGGTCGATGACATTGTTGGAGACGAGGCCGCGGATCTGGGTATTGAAAGCCGGCCCGTCATTGCGGGTGTCGGTGCTCTTGGCCCACTCCAGTGAGGAGGCCAGCGTGGGGGTGAGGTGAAGGGTGAGCGGCGCCTGATAGGTGTTATGGGTGGCGAGCAGGCGGTGATAGCCGGCTGGGTTGGTGGTGGCGCGGTCATGGATGAGGGCCTGAGTGGATCCGCCGGTCTGGATCGCCTGGTTTCCATGGGCCAGCAGCATGACCTTGGCGGAGCGGTTGCGGTCGTTGTACTTCTTGCCGTTGTTGCCTTGGCTGAGGTCGCGGCCGAAGTAGTAGGAGAGTCGGCCGTTGAGCTGGATGTTGGACTGATCCTTCCAGTAGTCGGAAGCCAGATAGTCGTCGGCAATCGTGTCGCGGATATCGTTGCGGCCGGCGAGGTCGCCGGTGCCGGTTCCGGTGGTGTTGGGCCGGGTGGTGAAGACCTGGAAATTGAGTTTGTTGGGATCCCCGTCCCATCCGGCATCGAGAAGGTTTTGACGATCGACAGAAATTTCGACCGCATCGTAGGTGCTGGACCACTGGGACCGATTCAGGCCGCCAAAACTGCGGGCCTCGACTCCAAAACTTGCGTTGGGAACCTGAAACTGGGTCGTGGTGTTGTTGCCGCGGGTGGTATCGACAAAGATGCTTCCAAAGTCCTGACCGTACACGGCCACCACGGCCTCCCAACGCATATCCGTGACGATGTCGACCTCGTTCGGGATGGAGGCTTCGCCAACGGCGGGGTTGCCGGTATCGATAACGATGTAGGCGTCCACCTCGGAGGTCCAGGCATCGGCCACCAGATTCATGAAATCGACCCGGAAGTAGACCTTTCCGTCGCCCCCGGAGCCGGCATCCCCGCCATCCCGGAAAGAGAAGGCAACGATGTCGCGGGAATCGTCGTTGCCGTTGGTGCGGTAGACGTCGGCGCCTTGGCTGCCGCCCTCGTTGTATTCATCGAGCGCGATCAGGTCGGTGTGCTTCCAGTCCATAAACTGGCCGATGCGGATGGTACCTTCGCCGGATCCACCGCTGATCGGCGTGTTGCTGATATTCGGGTGGGTACCAGCGGCCAGCTCCTCGGTGTTGGTGAGGGCGTCGTTGTCCGGGTTGCCGGAGGCGCCGTTTTTAGGATCCCCCGGGCCGCTGGTGGCAAAATTGAAGGTGCCGTTATCGAGCGGATCGAGGCCGTTGTTCTTTTCCCAGCCGTCCGGAAGGGTATCGCCGTCCGTGTCGCCGACCAGAGCGTCGGTCTCGGTGATTTCGAGTTTCGGCCAGCCGCCGGTCTGGCGGGTGCCAGCGGCATTGGTGGAGGCCTGATAGGCGGCCAACAGCAGCGTGTAGTTTACGGCCCGAGAATACGCGTTGGTTCCCCGCCGGAAATCGGCCCCGGCCACGGCCAAACTGGTGTCCGTGGAAAGGTTGAGCAGGAGGGGCCGGCGGCTACCGTCGGCAAAACGCAGCAGAATATCTGTCACGCCATTGGTGTTATTGTCTTCGCTGCCGTCCGTGAGACCGTCCGCGTCGCTGTCATTCTTGGTGGCGCTGGTTTCCTCCCAGTTTTCCCATGAGTCGACGGTGTTGTTGGGCCAGTCGCCGGAGTTGGGTCGGTTTGCGCTGTTGGTGTACTGGTCGATGGTGGCAGTCAGCTGCAGAGGCTTGCCATCGCCGTCCGTCCAGCCGTTACGGTTGGTATCCTCGACGCCATCGGAAATTCCGTCCCCATCGGTGTCCGGGTTGGCGGGGTCGGTGACGGAACCGGCGGCTTGGCGGGTGCGATCATCGCCAGCGCTTTGGGAGCCGACTCCGGGCACGGCCGGGTTGTTTTCCACCACGGCATACAAGGGGGGATCCAGATCGCCGATGAAGTTTTTCCAGCCGTCGCCGTTGGTATCGAAGACAACGGGATTCGTGCCGCCGACAACGGTATTCGTGCCAGCGACTCGCCAGCCTACTTCGAGTCCGTCCGGCAGACCGTCGCCATCCGAGTCGGGGCTGGTGGGCAAAGACTTTCCGGTGGCCCAGTAGATGTGGACATCGCCGTTGCTCCAAGTTTCGGCGTTGCGTGTGGGTAAGGCCTTGCGGTTGCTTTCGTCGATATTGACGAGGCCGTCATGGTCATCATCTTGGTCGTCCGTGTAGGAGGGGTCGACGATCTGACGCAGAATGACGGTGGCGTTGCGGGAAGTCTCGGTGGGGGTGCTGCCGCTAAGAACCGCGGAAGCGTTGATCGTGTAGTTCCCCGCATTGGGGATCGCCCAGGTGTATTTCCAGGTCTTGATGTTTCCGCTGATCTCCGAAGTCGGACTGTTGGTGGTGACGATGCCCGTCAGGGTGGGGGCGCTGGTGAGGCCGGTGCTGGTTTCCACCTGCACCTCGTAGGTGGTTGCATCCGCGCCCGGACCATCTGGTAGGATGATTTCCGTAGGGCGACCATCGGAACCCACCACGGTGGGGCGGGTGATGCGCATGAACGGTTTGGTGCTTGGGTTCACGACCACGCGTCGGATGGCGGTGTACGTCTTGGCCGAGTCATTCGGGTCCTGATAGACCACGCGGAACTCCTGCTGATTTAAAGCCGAGTTGTACAGGTTGGGGAGGGGGATGGAGAGCTGGTGGAAGGCGCTGCCGGGCCCGAAGCTGCCATAGTTAATCGACCAACCGGTACGGTCTTGGACATTCCCCTGCGCTGAGAAGGTAAAACGGCTGATCATCTGGCTCTCACTGATGGACATGTTGCTGAGGGATTTCGGGAACCAGACCTGCATCGTGTAGTTGTCGTCGACGACATCCCCGTCATTAGTCGGGAAGCCAATCAGAATTCGTTCCGCGTTGCCGCGGGTTTCAACGTTACGGGTAAGCTCCGTGACGTTGGCCGCTGCAGCCGAGAGGGTCATGTTGCGGGAGGAGGAAGCTTCCAGAAAACGCAGGGTGATCGTGCCTGCCCCGGTGAGGGGAATGTTATTGTAAGTGAAGCGCCACTCTTTTTGGTAGGGGCTGGTGATGGTGAGGCTCGGGGTGACTTCCGTGGCTCTGGCCCAAGTGGGATTGAGGGTGGTGTCGTAGATTCCGTTGCCGTTGAGATCCGTGAAGGTTTCGCCGGTGTTCCAGACCCCATTGGCATTGGCATCGACAAAGGGCTCGAAACCGATGCCGTTGCCGTTTTGCGCCTTCGTGATGGCATCATCGTTGTCGTTGTCGGAATCGGTGATGCGGTACCAGACCTCCTGAACGGTCATGTCGGTGCGAACGACCATTTCGTAACTGGATCCGCCCACAGTGTCGCCATTGGTGGACGGGAAGGCGAGGACTCCCTCGGGCGTCTGGGCGTCGTAGTAGAAGGTTTGCGTGAAGGTTTGATAGATCGGTGCCTCGTTGGTCCCGCGGTTCAGAAAGGCCCGGGCCCGCAGGATGTGGAAGCCCTCGGAAAGTCCGGTCTGCATCGCCCAAGGCCAGTTCTCGTATGGCTGTCCCGCGGTGGGCACGCGGGCGTAGTCGTTGTGCGGGAAGTGCTGGACGGTCGAAGGGTTGAAGTCAGCCACCCGGAAGGTGGTCAACATATTGCTTTTCCACGAAACATTGTTGGAACTAGTCGGCCAGACAGAGCCAGCCCCAGCCTGATAAGCGCCGATTTTGTACCGGAACGATGTGCCTGCCGATGGAAGCGGCAGGTTGGTGACGCTCCACCAACTGCCAGCGGTGCCACCAGCCTCGTCATGACGCCAGTTCATCTCTGCGACACGAGTCTCCCCGCGGCCGATGCCACCGGCTCCTTCCGGCCAAGTGGTTCCGTTCGTGGTGTAGTAAACAAACATGCGATAACCGCCGAGACCGGTCGGAGTTTTGGACCAAAGAACCAGGTTATTGGATCCTTCCACCAGCTGAAGGGATGTGGTGTTGGTAAGGCCGCCAACCGAGCCGTTGGGATCGTGGAAGTGCCAGGAAACCACGGAGCCGCCGAAACTGTTCCAGTCATTGGTCGCGGTCCCCAAGTTGTTGGTGACAGATCCGCCGATGGTTTTGATGTAGGTTTCAGCTCCCGGGGAGCCGATTTTGGACCGATTGGAGTTGGCCGCAGCGAATTTTTCAGGATTCTGCCGCTCCGCGAAGGAAGGCTGCTCGTAGCCGAGCCAAACGTCGGTGCGGAGGCCGGGAGGGTTGTCCCGCCAGGCGGGATCGCTACCCAAGCGATTGGTGGTGTTGAGGTCCACGCCACCATCGAGCTTGAGCATGATGTTTTCGGCGGAGCCGTCGGCCCGGGCGATGATCGTGAAAGGAGTGCCAGCTTTCACCACGGGCACGGTGGTTTGATAGGTGTAGGGCAACGGAGTGGTGCCGGCAGGATAACCGCGGTTTGGAAGCCCATCCGGATTGAAGGAAGCATCGCCGTCCCGTCCATCTTTCCGTGTGACAGTGATGCGGGGCGCTTCATCAAGCTGTCCCGTGACTGCGTTGGACTGGTAAAGGGTGATCGCCGCATCGGGCCAGAG
>JBBAWG010000016.1:14097-37135 GCA_040397305.1 Methylacidiphilales bacterium
TGGGCCGTGTTGTCGTTCATCATGACCACCATGGTGACTTCCTGACCCGCGACGCCGCTACGGACATCACCGTTGGGGGCCCGATTATCCCGCCGCTCAAAAGCCACGAAGTCCCCGTCCGACCAGAGCCCCTGCTGGAGGCCCCGAGCAAAATCATTGTGGATTTTTAGAATGTTGGGAATGCGGGGATCGCTGAACTGGCCCAGGTATTGAGTGTTGGCGTGGCGGGGGAAAGCGCCACCGGATTCACCCAGAGTTTCCGCCTTGTTGTAGCCGTCGGAATAGATCAGACCCATGCCCTCGCGGGTCATGTAGTAGGCGTGCTGCCACTCCTTTTGGGCGGCGTAGTCACTGTCGTGGCTGTTCGCGTGGGTCACCCCCATTCCCTGGAGGAAACCGCCCGCGCCGGAGTTGTCATATCCCTGTAGACCGGAGCCCGGGTTTCCGAGGCGATTGTTGAGTTGGGAACGAAGTTCGTTATCGACCAGCCGCATGCCGGCATTCCAGTAGCCGCTGTAGCCAGGAGGTGCACCGAGGTGTTCGCCGAAGACCATGGCATCGTCGCGAGGCACCTTGTCTTCGAACACGGAATTTCGTTGGTTGGAGTCGCTAAATCCACGGGTCCGGTTGAACTGCCATTGGATCCCGCCGAGGTAGCCGGCGTCGCTGGAATCCTTGTCGGCGGCGAATCTTTCACCGAAAAAGTAGTCCGGCACGTGTTTGACGGCGTCGAGGCGGAAGCCGTCGGCCTTGGTGCGGTCGAGCTTCCAGCGGGCGGCACGAATCAGGTAGCCGCCCACATCTTCCGTAAAGGATGCCTTTCGGGCATTGATGTATTCCTGGGCCTTGGCCTTGATTAGGGCTGGGGTTGGGGCGTTGGTATTCGTGGCCGTTAATTCCGCACGGGCCTGGTCAAGGAGTACGCCGAAGTACGCGCGTTGTCCGTCTTTGTCGGTGTCGTACTGTTCGGGCCGCTCGAAATCCCGGATGAACGAGTATTTGACCTGGTCATCGCCCTCATTGATGCCGTGGTTGGTGTTGGGGGTTTCGTGGGCGATGTCGATGAGGTCGGCGAGGCCGAGGTTGTGAACCTGCCATTCGGAGTTCCAGTCCCGGCAGTTGTCCCACTTGCGGTAGAAGCCGTCCTCGGTGCGGCGCACATGAAAATCCTCCGGCACCATGCCCGGGTAAATGTCGATCGCGGTGCTTTCGTTGTAGCCGGGAACATCAAAGGCCCGGTGGTTCATGATGTTGTCGAAATAGACGCGGATGCCAAAGCGGTGGGCGACTTCCATCATGTGGAGGAGTTCCGCCTCGGTGCCATAACGGGTGCGGACTGAATCGCGCTGGTTTTTGGAGCCTAGATCGAAGGGATCCCAAAGGTCGTAGCCGACGGAAAGGCCGCCAGATCCCTTGGTGGGTGGCGGGAGCCAGAGGGCGGTGTACCCAGCCTCGGCGAGCTCGGGCATTTTCTGGGTCAGGTCGGCGTAGGAGACGTTGAAGAGTTGCAAAAGAGCCTCGGAGCGACCGATGGAGGCGCTGAAAAACAAAAAGAGCACGACCCCAAAAGAGGTCCACCGCCCCGAGATGGCTCCGATCGGATTCATCTCATTTGCATCCAAGGGTAATTTAAGCACAAGTTAGTCACTTTTAAATAGATAAGATGAAATATTAGTAATTTTTGAACAGATTAACGTTCAAATTAAAAAATTCTGATAACCAACACTTTACGAAAACTTGATTATTTAATTTTTCCCTTTATCCGACAGAGGGGCAGTAAAACTACTTTTGTGACAATTGGGTGGCGGCGGAAATGTCCTTTTGAATCTGTTTTGCCAAGGATTGGGGGGATTCAAATTTTTGGATGGGCCGAAGAAACTGCCTGAACTCCAAATCCAGTTCCTGATCCAGAAGTTGACCCTGATAACCAATGAGATGGGCTTCCGGGTGACGGTCCTTCCCGCCAAAGGTTGGTTGGGATCCTAAATTGATCGCTGCAGGAAAAGTTTTACCCCCTGCCAAATGAGCCCGACCGGCATAGACGCCGTCGGGAGGCAGGCACTCGTCCTCGGTTTGCAGATTGGCAGTGGCAAAACCAAGGCCCGCACCTCGGCCGGCGCCTTGGCCCACGACACCAAAAAGCGTAAAAGGGCGGCCGAGCATCTCTGCGGCGTCGGCTAACTGGCCGGCCGAAATGGCGGCACGAATCCGGCTGCTGCTGATCCGGTCCCCTCCAAAAAGCACGGGATCCGGATTATCGAGGAGAATTTTTCTTTCAGCGCACCAATGTCCGAGAAGTTTTACATCCCCCGAGCGGTTTTTGCCGAACCTCCAGTTCGGTCCGACCGAGATGGTCTGCAATCCCGAAAAGGCTTGGGCCAGTTCGGCAAGAAAATCGACCGGGTCCTGGCGGGAGCGGGAGGAATCAAACGGCAAGGCAACGACCATTCCGATCTGCCATCGTCCCAGAACGCGGAGCTTATGGGGAAGACCCGTGATGAGGGCCGGATGTTTCTCCGGATGCAGGACGGAGAGGGGATGGTCTCGGAAAGTCAGGACGGCGGTTTGGGCGGGAGCGTGGGGCTTTTCCCCACCGAGAATGACGCGCCGGTGGCCCAAATGAAGCCCGTCGAAAAATCCCAGGGCGAGGTGGCGGATGGAGGAGCCGGCGGAGGAGGGTTGAAGAGAGTCGGCGACGGTCACGTGCGGCGGATGCGGGAGATTTCCGGGAGGGAAATCAGGTGGCGGGCCAGGTAGTCGATCCCTTGGGCGGCCTCGAGATCCGACCAGCGCACGGCTTTCGACAGCTCGAAATTTCCCGAGCGGGTGCGGATGAGGGCGGACATATGCCCGCCGCAACCGAACACCTGGCCGAGGTCGTGGCAGTAAGTACGAACATAAAATCCCTTCGTGCAGTGAATGCGAAAGCGAACGATGGGAAGGGCGATTTCCAAAATCTCATAGCGGTCGATGCGGACCTTGCGGGCGGGTCGATCGATCACCTTGCCCTCACGGGCCAGTTTATATAGGGGAACCCCGTCCTTTTTGATGGCGGAGACCATGGGAGGGACCTGATCGAATTCACCGGTGAATTTGGCAAAAGCGGCATCGATGGTCGCCCGGTCCAAGGGGGGGACGGGTTTGGTTTCGAGGACTTTGCCTGCGGCGTCTTGGGTGTCGGTGGTTTCCCCGAGTTTCAGCGTGCCCTCGTACTCTTTGTCCTCCGCCATGAGCAGGTCCTGGACGCGGGTGGCTTTGCCAACGACAAGCATAAGGAGTCCGGTGGCGATGGGATCGAGCGTGCCGCAGTGGCCAACCTTACGCTGGTTAAAGCGGCGTCGGACGAAGTCGACAATGTCGTGGGAGGTGCGACCGGGGGGTTTGTCGACCAAGAGCAAGCCATCAAGCTGGGGGATCATGGGAATGAGTTATCGTTTACGTTTACGATTACGTTGACGGGAAGACCTGAGTGGGGGAATTCATGACGATTGGGGTGGAACCAATGGAAAGTCTCAAAGTGCAGAGTGGTTGAGGAAAAAGCAAGAAGTGCGATGAAGATTTAAGATGAAGATTAAGAAATCCTTAATCTTTGAGGGCAAGGATGGCTTGGGAGATAGCGGCGAGAACGAGGTCGCGGTTTTTTTCGCCGTCCTTGGGGAAGCGAATCCCAGCGGCGGCCCTGTGTCCGCCCCCGCCAAAGGAGCAGGCGATCGAGTTGACATCGACCCTACCCTTGGATCGAAGGCTGACTCTCAGGCTACCTTCCGAACCAAATTCAAATAGGGAAGCAACCTCAAGTCCTTGAATAGAAGTTACTTCCTCAATAATACCCTCGGTATCCTCGCTTTTTGATCCACTTTTTGAGTAAAATTCAGGTATTATTGTTAAAAAACCTGACTTTTTATTATCCTTTAATGATAAAGTTTCTACTACTAGCTTCTTTAGTTGGTATCTTTCTTGGGTTATGGAAAGGTAGCAGTGCTTGGCGATTTCTGATGGATCCGCGCCAAGTTCTACCAAACTAGCGGCGATCCGGAGGGTTTGGGCGTCGGTTCCGCGATAGCGGAAGGAGCCGGTATCAGTGGAAAGACCAGCATAGAGGCAGGTCGCGGTGGCGGGGGACATTTTCCAGCCCGCCATCTCGAAAAGTCGGAACAGAACCCCGGTGGTGGCGGGAATTTCAGGGACGATCAGGTTGAGGATGCCAAAGCCGGGGTTGCTGATGTGATGGTCGATGACGACATCGACGGGATTTTTCCAATCGACGGTTTTTTTTCCGACTCTTTCCCGGGTGGAGGTGTCGAGAACCACGAACGCATCTGCCTTCCCTGGGAGCTGATCCGGAAGTTCCTGGATAAGCTCCTGGCCCGGCAGGAACCGATACATTGGAATCATCCCTCCTTCGACGTGGAGGCTAGGATTTTGGCCGCGTTCGCGGAGAGCGTGGGCTAGGCCGAGGAGGCTACCCAAGGCATCCCCATCGGGGCGGAGGTGGGTGAAGAGGGCGGGGGACTTGGCGGAAGAGAGCCGGTCGATCACCTTTTGTGCCAAGGCCTTGTCCATAAGATGACATGGTATGGAAAAATGTGAATGGAGTCGAGGCGACCGGCCTTGCGGCGGACAGGGCCATTGCTTAAACTTCCATGATGCGTTGGTTCCTTTGCTTTGCCTTTGCGATCTTGGTCGGGGGTTCCGTTCTCCAGGCTTGCCCGACCTGTAAGGACAGTTTTATGAAAAAGGACGGAGCGGGTGGGCCGCAGATGGTTTCCCAAAAGCTGAACTCGGTCGGTCTGGGTTTTGGCTGGAGCGTGATCTTTATGCTGGCCGCGCCGGCTTCGGTGGCGGGAGGTCTGGTTTGGCTGGTGGTCAAGAACGGCGGCGAAACCCCCCAAGGCAAAGCTTCCTGACCCGCACTTGCGGGGCGATGGCATGACCCTGCGGGACTTTCTGAAACTCACCACGCCGGCCAAAGGGTCGGTCCGGACGCAGTTTGTCGGGCGTCGGGAACAGCAGGCCCGGAACGGCAAGCCGTTCCTGCGGGTGGAGCTGGCGGATGAGAGCGAGCGGGTCTCACTCAACATTTTTTCCGGCTCTCCGGCGTTTGAATATTTTTCCGGGGCGCAACCGGGGGAGTGTCTCGAACTTTCAGGCGTGTTTGGTCCGAGCGATTACGGCCCGAACGTGGAGGGTCCGGCGGCCCGAAAACTCAAGCCGACCGAGGAAGAGGAGTTTTTTCTGGGTGGGGAGGAAAGGCGGAAGCAGCTTGAACAGCGTTGGCAGGAGTGTCTGGACGCCGCCAAAGGAATGAAAGACCCCCGGCTGCGTTGGATCAGTGTGCGGGCGTTCGAGAAATTCCCGGAAAAGTGGAAGCGGGCGGCGGCGGCGAGAAGAAATCATCATGCACGGCGCGGCGGACTCCTGGACCATACCGGTCAGATGATCCGGGTGGCCCGTTCCTTGGCGCCGATTTATCCCGAGGTGGACGGCGATCTGCTCGTGGCCGGGGTGATTTTTCACGATCTGGGCAAACTTTGGGAGAACGATACGGGGGAGAAGGGATTTGGTTCCGTGCCCAGCCGGAAAGGGGAGCTCCTTGGACACATTTCCCTGGGGATCGAAGTGGCCAACAGCCTTTGGCGTGAGGGGGAGGCGGCGGAGGGAAAAGGATGGGCTGATTTGAAACCGGCTTCCGAGGAGTTGCGGGATCATCTGCTGCATCTGATCGCTTCCCACCACGGCACTAGGGAGTTTGGCTCCCCGGTGGCGCCGAAGACACCCGAGGCCTTCCTTCTCCACCACATCGACAACATGGACGCCAAGATCGAAATGCTTCGGCTGAGCTATGCGCGTGGCAAGGAGGAGACGACGGGCCTCTTGGAGGCCCATCGGCCTTTGGAAGGACCCTTGCCTTGGCCCATCAACGGTAAGATCCTGGAGCCGGGCCAGTTCTCATGAACCGAACCTTTTGGCTGATTCTTGGGACGACGATTTTTTTGCGCGGCGCGGTTTGGGCTTACGAATCCGCTTATCCGATGACCGCGGCCGGTTTCTGTGAGGTCAAAACCCTGCCCGCGGGGACGGTGCTTCGCACCTCCAGCCGGGGCGGATATTTCGATGAAAACAACGGTTTGTTCATGCGACTTTTCAAGACGATCAACCAGAATCAGGTTCCTATGACGGTTCCCGTGGAGGCGAAAATGCAGCCGGGAACGATGGTGTTTTATCTAGATCAGGCCTCGGCCAAGCGGAAGGATCTTCAGTTGCCCGTTGGCGTGACCCGGCAGGCCCTGCCCGCACGAACGGTGGCCTCCGTCGGAATTCGCGGCGGCTACACCCGGGAAAGCTACGAGGAAAATCTGGCCAAGCTGCGCGCTTGGATAAAAACCCAGAAAAAGTGGCGGGTAGTTGGGGAGCCTTATGCGGTGTACTGGAATGGGCCCTTTACCCTGGCCCCCTTCAAAAGATCGGAAGTTCACCTTCCGGTGCAGAAAATAAATTAACTTCGGCCGCATCTTTTTTTTAAAATCATGGTCTAATCCTATATGGGTCGTCACCTGGCCGGCGGTTGGTTTCTGGTTCTGGCTCTTTCTTGGGCCAGGGCTCATCCGGGCCATGGAGTGGGGGATCTGGAGACGGCGGCAGGCGGACTACCTGAGCCCAAGGTCTCGATGACGGAGGAGGGGTCTTATCGGGTCATCCGGGCCAACGGGATCCCCAATCATGCGACCGGGCAGTTTCCCGGGCCGGGGTGTCCGAACGCCATCTCCGCCCAGAGTTATCAATTCCGTGTCCCTTTGCATCCCCAAACAAAGGCGGCGTTTACGCCGATCAAACAGCAGGCGATTGGTGTGGCGCTCAACGGCGTACCCTTTGACCCGGGAACGGCGGAGTATTGGAAGAACGACCGGAATTCCGGTTGGCATATCGAGGCGATCGGAGGAGGGAAAAGCTTGGGGCTGGATCAGAACCAGGCCCATGTGCAACCGAGCGGGGCCTACCACTATCACGGAGTTCCCACGGGCCTTCTGGCCAAGCTGGGAGAAAAGGATCCCGCCTTGATTGGTTATGCGGCCGACGGGTTTCCGATCTATGCCGAGAGTTCCGGGAACCGTTCGAGCTATCGGCTGAAGAGCGGCAACCGACCGGGTGGGACCGCCGGTCCGGGCGGGGCCTACGATGGCACCTACACGGCGGATTATGAATATGTGAACGGTCTTGGGGACCTCGACGAGGCGAATGGGCGCACGGGCGTTACGCCGGAATATCCGCAGGGGACCTACTATTATGTGGCGACCTCTGAGTTCCCCTTTTATCCGAGGATGCTCAAGGGAACACCCGATGCGAGTTTTCGTCGAGGTCCCCCTGGAGAAGGACCGCAAGGGGAGAGGCGAAATGCGGGCGCGGGGGAAGGCGGGCAGAACTCAAGAACTGGGCGGGGCGATGTCATCCAGAGATTTGATAAAAACGGGGATGGCAAAATTTCCCAAGAGGAGGCACCTCCGCCCATGCAGAAAAATTTCTCCCGACACGACACCAACGGGGATGGCTTCATCGATGCTGAAGAAGCCCAATCCCTGCCCAGGCCTGGACAGGGAGCAACTCCGGGGATGCCACCCAATTAGGGGAGAAGCTTTCCGACGAGGGCGCTGAGGGCCCGATTGTCGGCGCGGCCGGCGGCTTTGGCCTGGCAGGCTTTCATCACAGCGCCCATGGCCTTCTTGTCGGTGGCTTGGAGTTCGGCAATGACGCTTTTCACCAGGGCTTCCAGCTCCGCCTCGGGCATGGCCTGAGGGAGGTAGGATTCGAGAATCTTCACTTCAGCCTGCTCTTTGGCGGCTTGGTCGGGCCGACCTCCCTTGGTGAAAGCCTCGATGGAGTCGTGGCGCTTCTTGATCTCCTTGCGCACGGCGGCGATGACATCCTCATCCTTGGCGGCGCCTTCCGCGCCGTACTTCTCGATGACCGAGTATTTGATGGCGGATTTCAACATCCGCAGGACGCTGAGGCGGTCGGCATCCTTGGCTTTCATGGCTTCCTTGATCTGTTCGTCGACTTGGGCGGCTAAACTCATATTCCCACTCAACCCCCGAAGACCCACGGGGTCAAACCAACCATTCTTTGCGGCCAGGAGATCTTTTCGCTTAGCTAGAGGTTGTGACCCGGATTTTGGACAGCCGTGAAGCCCGTTGGGCCCTCCTCTGGATCGGCTTGGTGACGGTGTTCCGTCTGTGGTTTGCGCCACGGTTGGATCTCGTGGGGGATGAGGCTCACTACTGGGAGTGCGGACGGTTTTTGGACTGGAGCCACTACGGCAAAGGGCCCGGGGCTGCCCTGGTGATTTGGATTTTTACAAGTTTCCTGGGGGATGCCGTCTGGGCGGTGCGCCTGCCGGCCGTGCTGCTCGCGGCGGGGACCGGATGGCTGATTTTTCTTCTGGGGCGGATGTTCTACAGCGACCGCGTGGGTCTGGCCGCCGTGGTGGCGGCCTCGGTGATGCCGCTCTTTGCGGTGGGCAGCATCCTCATGACCATCGATCCGTTGAGCGTCTTTTTCTGGGCGGTGGCGGCATGGACGTTTTGGAAGGCGGTCGAACAGCCGGAAAAAAAACGATTTTGGATTCTGACCGGACTGGCGGTGGGGCTGGGATTTCAAGCCAAGTACACCAACGCAGCCGAGTTGCTCTCTTTTCTGATATTCCTTCTGTTGGTTCCGGCCCGGCGCCGGCTGATTTTTTCCCAAGGAGTCCTCCTGATGCTCGGTACCGTGCTCATCCTGATGTTGCCTATCCTGCTGTGGAATGCCTTTCGTGAGTGGATCGGGGCACTCCACGTTTTTGAGGGGGGGGATTTTAACCGCGGATTCCGGGTGGACTTTGGAAAGTTTTCCGGCTTTTGGCTGCTGCAGGCGATCGTGGTTTCGCCATTGCTGTTTTTGGTGATGTTGGCCGGAGCCATCCGGCCGGCAGCGACCCGCGTTGTTCAAGGACCGCTCTATCTTCAGTGCCTCTTTTGGCCGCTGTTTCTGGCTTACGCTTGGGTCAGTCTGAACAAGACGGCGAATGGAAACTGGACGGCGCCGGCCTTAGTGGCGGGACTGGTCTTGGGGGCAGGTTGGGCGATGGTCCGATGGGATTCGGGAAAGATGGGTTGGCGGGTGGCTTTATCCTTGGCTCTGGGGGTCGGTCTGATTTTGACGGCCCTGCTCCATGATCTTTTTCCCCTCCGTTTTAAAAACAATCCCTTGGATCGGGCGAAAGGCTGGAAAGATTTGGCGGGGGAAGCTCAGAAAGTGAGGGAGCAGATCGGAGCGGACTTCGTGATCGCCGATGAGTACCAGACTGCGAGTCTTCTCTCCTTTTATCTTCCCGACCGCCCCCGAGCCTATACGCCGGACTGGCCGCAGGTGATGACCCAATATTCGCTTTGGCCGAGTTACCGGGAGACTTATCCGGAAGGCAGCGTCGGACTGTATGTGGCCGAGCAGCCAAATCCGCTGCCTCCGGTTGCCCGGGACTTTGAGTCGGTGCGGATGGTGGGCACCTATCGAAGGACCAGTTGGGGTCAGCCGATGGGGCCTACCTTCCACTTTTACGAGTGCCGCGGCCTGAAGGTTGGACAACCCACCACCTGGAAGGACAGGCTCGACTACACCCGCCGGGCCCAAAAGCCATGACAATCCTGTACCGATATTTAACCAGCCAGATGATGGCGGCCACCGCCGGCTCGGTGGCGGTGCTTTCCCTGGTCATCGTGTTGGGCAACGCCTTTAAACAGATTTTTGAGCTGCTGGTGAATGATGAGATGCCGATCTCGCTGATCTTTAAAATGGTCGGCCTGCTGGTGCCCCAGGCCCTGACCTTCACGATGCCCTGGGGTATTTTGGTGGCGGCCTTGATTGTCTTTGGCCGGATGTCCCAGGATCTGGAATTGCAGGCGATCCGGGCGGCGGGCATCGGACTGATTCCGCTGGTGGCGCCGGTGATCCTGTTCGGTCTCTTTGTTTCGGGAATCTGTTTTTACAACAACGCCGTTCTCGTGCCGATGACCCTGCAGAAGTTTCATTCGATTTTGCTCGATATCGGCCGTGATAATCCGGCGTTTCTGATCCGGGCGGGGGAACCGATGGATCGGTTTCCGGGGTATCGGATCTACATCGGAGAAAAAAAGGGGACAGACCTGACGGATATTCATATTTGGGAGCTGGATCCTGGCGGGATCCCGCGGCGGAACATCCGGGCGGAAAAGGGCACCCTTTCTGCGGATCTGGATGACCTTAGTCTGACGATTACCCTGCAAAAGGCGCGGCAGGAGGAGAGAGGGGACAATGCGGCGGATTTAAACTCCATTCGGGCGGGGCTCAGCGCGGATCAGTTACCTCTAAAAATCTCGCTAAAAAACCTGATCAACCCCGAAGATCTCAAGGATATCCGGATTGCCGCCATGGGGGATTTGGTGGGGCGGGTCTTTTCCCCCATGGAGGGTTACATCGATCCGAAGCAGGTCTATCCCATGCTGACGGAAATGCAGAAGCGGATCAGCTTTGCCTTGGCCCCTTTTACCTTGTTGTTGGTGGGGATTCCTTTGGGGATTCGGGTGCAACGAAAGGAAACTTCGGTCGGGGTGGTCATCAGTTTTTTTGTGGTCATGGCTTACTACGCCTTGATTTTGCTGGCCGAGGGATTGAAGGGGCGGGGAGGGGCCTATCCGGAGCTCATTGTCTGGCTCCCCAACCTGAGCCTCCAGATTCTGGGATTCTTTCTGCTCTGGCGGGCCAATTTCCAACAAACCTGAAAAAGGAAAGCGGCGGAGGGATCGAACCAGCCGCCGGCAGAGCTTTTAGGTCGCCTTAATTCCCTCGGCCTCCAAATGGGCGAAGAGGGAGTCGCGTCGTTGGCGCGCCTCGCGCAGGTTCCGGGTTTCTAGAGAAACCCGGATCCGGCGCTTGGTGTAATCGGACTGGTGGACGGTGTAATGGATCCACCAGGTGCCGTGGTTGTTCCAGAGGTGGTGATCCGGATTCTCCGGATCGATCTTGATGCTGAGGGAGGCCCAAGGGGCCTGCAGGGTTGCCGTGCTCATGTTGATGCGTCTCCTTTCGGTGACGCATCCCGAAGCGGGGCACAAAATAACCGCCGGCACATTCCTGTGCGGGCGGTTGGCCTCGCGGAGAAGTTTGTTCGATCCCGCTGGGGGATCGCACATCGGAAGAAGGCTGAGGGCCTGCTTCCAGCCACCGTGGGATCTCCACCCCCGGTTGGCGGCCTCCGGTCTTTCGACCGGAGATCTCGGAATGCGTAGAGTTACATTAAGAAATCCGCCGATCCCGTCAAGGGCGGCCGGAATTTATGACACGGAGAGCTGGAGATCCAAAAAGAGGGAGGCGAATCCCGGCGAACCATTTAGCGGAGGCGCAAACCTCCCTTAGAGGCATAGGCAGAGGTCGGCTGGCCGCCGCGCTCCAACTGGACGGAGCCGCAGCTTTTTCCTTTGGAGGGGCAGCAGGACTTTTCTTTCCCGCAAACATCCTGACAGGCCTCGGGGCAAGAGCCGGCATGAATCCAAGTGACGCAGGTCAGGAGAAGGAAGAGGCAAAAGATGAATTTCATGAAGAGTACTATTGCGCAAGAAACGGCTCCGTCAACGGGCGACCGGGGGTGTCTTGGCTTTTTCCAAAGCAGCGGCGGCCTCATCGGGCCGTTTTAACTCTGCATAGAGGGCGGCGAGAAGGTTCCAGCCGGCGCGGTTTTGGGGTTCCAGTTGGGTGGCCCGTTCGGCAAACGGCACGGCTTGCTCGAACTGATTGGCGCCGGTTTTGGCGGTGGCGAGATTGAGCCAGGCTCGCGCATCCGAGGGCGAAAGCCGGGTGGCCTTTTCCGCCGCGACTGCGGCCGTGGCAAAATCCTTGCCGGCATTGGCACAGGCGGCCAACTGCACCCAGGCGCGGGGGTCTTCAGGGCCCTTGGCCGTGGCCTGTTCGGCAGCTTCCCGCGCTTTTTCAACTTGGCCACTGGCGAGGCGCGCGGCGGCCAGCACCGACCACGCACGCACGGATTCGGGATTCAGCTTGGCGGCCTGCTCGGCGGGTCGAATCGCTTCCTTGAACTTTCCTGTGGAAATGAAAAGTTCCCCCAGTCCCTCCGCGGTGTCGCCGTCTTCCGGATCGAGGCGAAAAGCCTCATCCAAAGCTTGGATGGCCTCGTCTTTGCGCCCCATGGAAAGCATCAGGGAACAGAGAAAGCGGCGGGGTTCCGGGTCGCGGGGGCCGTAGGCGGCAGCCATTCGGGCATCGGCTTCCGCTTCGGAGGGATGACCCCAGGCGATGCGAACCATGGCCCGTCGGAGAAGCAGGCCTGGATCATTGGGGTGGCGTTCGATCGCGGCGGAGATGGCCTTTTCCGTCTGGGCAAAATCCTGGTTGAGGACGGTTTGTTCTGCCGTGGCGACAGCGGGGTCGAAGAACGGACTTCGCCCCGTCCACTTTTCCAGATCCCGGATGCGGACGAACGAGTTGGGCTCGAGGGAAGCCTCCCGCAACCGGACGAGGGCGGGGAAAGGCACGGATTCGGACCGCGCCGGGGCGCCGCCTCCTTTGACCGCCAGGGATCCCCGGGAGGCCACGCCAACCAAGCGTCCTTGTTCATTGAGAACGGGGGAGCCGGATTGGCCTGGCATCATTGGAACGGTGGTGAGCATGGGCCGGCCGGGAGAGGAGGGGAGGGAGCGGACTATCCCCCGGGAGGTGACCGGCAGATTCATCGAGAGTGGAAAGCCCGACACTTGGAGCGGATCTCCGGGGCGTGGCTCTTCGTCCGCGAAACGCAGAAACATCTGCCCTTCCGCTTCCGTGCGCAAAATGACGGCATCGGCGGAAAAATCCCCCGGACAAATTTCCTTCACGGAAAAAATCCTTCCGTGGGCGTTGCGCACGGAAAGCCGGTCGCGTCCGGCCACAACGTGGGCGGCGGTCAGGACGAGACCGTCCTCGGTGAGAAAACATCCGGAACCAATACAGTTTTCCCGGTCATCGAGGATCTGGGCGAGGGCGAGGGAAACATGCGGGGCCGGGGTACCGACGCTCATGCGGTCAGGGCGAAGCATGGCCGCCAGCGAGCCCGAGAGGGCGTCCCCCTCCTGCCCGGCTTTTTCCAGAGCGGCTTTGGCGGCGGCGAGCTTGTTTTGGTGCAGGAGGCTGCGGCCGAGAATGCGTTGAACCTCCGGATCCCGGGGAGCAACTTCCAGGGCGGAAAGGGCCGCGGCTTCCGCCTCCGCATAACGCCCCGAAAAGTCGAGGGCGCGGGCTTTGAGTTTGCGGGCCTCGGGATTGTCTTTGTTCCACCACAGGGCTTGGCTGGCTGCCACCACCGCGCGTTTCCCGCCTTCCCGGGGGGGCCATAAGTTCTGGGTCGAGCTTTCGGATTCCTCCGCCTGGAGCGTGCCCAAAGCAAGAAGCCCGGCCAACCAGGAGACCCACAACCGGGTTCGCCTCATAGAAAAAAAGATCAGAGCAGGTTGCCTTGGGAGGTGGGGGGTTTCAGCCCGAGAACTTCGTAGGATCGGGGAAGCGCGGTGCGGCCTTGGGGAGTGCGCTGCAGGTATCCTTCCAGAATGAGGTAGGGTTCGTGAACCTCCTCGAGGGTGCCCGGCTCTTCTCCCACGGCCGCGGCGAGGGAATGAAGTCCGGTCGGACCGCCCTTAAACTTCCCGGTGAGGGCCTGCAGCAGCCGCTTGTCCATTTCGTCGAGGCCATGGCGGTCGATTTCCAGCATTTCCAGGGCGGACACCACAGATTCGAGGCCGGCTTTTCCGCCGGAGCGGGCGAGAGCGTAGTCCCGGACCCAGCGCAGGAGGTTGTTGGCGATGCGGGGAGTGCCGCGGCTCCGGCGGGCGATTTCCGGGGCGGCGGCATCCTCCAAGTGTGTTTCCAGAAGCTGGGCCGAGCGGCGGACGATACGGGTAAGATCCTCGGCGGAGTAATAGTCGAGGCGGTGAGCGACGCCAAAACGGGAGCGGAGCGGGGCGCTGAGCAGTCCGGCCCGCGTGGTGGCCCCGATCAGGGTGAAGCGCGGGAGATTAAGGCGGACGGAACGGGCGGCGGGCCCCTGATCGATGACGATATCGATCCGGAAATCCTCAAGCGCGGGATAGAGGTACTCCTCGATGACCTTGGAGAGGCGGTGAATTTCGTCGATGAAGAGGATATCGCCCTCCTGGAGGCCGGTGAGGAGTCCGGCAAGGTCGCCGGCTTTTTCTATCGCCGGCCCGGAAGTGGTGCGGACGGTGGCGTTCATCTCCGCCCCAAGAATGTGGGCGAGGGTGGTCTTGCCGAGGCCGGGCGGGCCGCTGAGAAGTAAATGGTCGAGGGGTTGGGAGCGGGCGCGGGCGGAATCGAGAAGAATGGAAAGCCGTTCGCGGAGTTTGGGTTGGCCGGCAAAATCTGCGAGGCGGCCGGGGCGAAGGGACTGGTCGACGGCATCCCCCGGGCGGGCTTCCGCGTTCAGTTTGTCGATGGCCTTCGCGGGCATGGGAAACGATGGGCTGAAAAAGGAAGCATTTAAAGCGTAAGGTGTGGCTTTTGGAGGGGACGAAAGCTTCTGGTTGTTCTAGTTTCCGGACTTCAATGAAGTCATCTTGGGCGGCTGTCTTTGACTGGGATGGGGTGATTTTGGACAGCTCGCGTCACCATGAGGAGAGCTGGGAGAGGTTGGCGCGCGAGACGGGCAAACCCCTTCCGGCAGGTCATTTTCGAAAAGGTTTTGGGCGGAGGAACATTGAGATTATGCGGGATATGCTGGGTTGGTCCCAGAATTTGGAGGAGATTGATCGTCTCAGCCGGCGCAAAGAAGAGTTCTATCGGGAGGTGGTGAAGGAGTGGGGGATCGACCCTTTGCCCGGAGTACGGCCTTGGCTGGAAGAATTGGAAAAATTCGAAATCCCTTGTGGGATCGGCTCCTCCACCGAGCAGAAAAATGTCCTGCTAGGGCTAGAAAAACTCGGATTGTCCAGACTCTTTCAAACGGCGGTCACGGCAGAGCATGTGGAACGTGGGAAGCCCGCCCCGGATGTTTTTTTGGAAGTTGCCCGGCAGCTGGGGGTTGAGCCTGCCCGGTGTGTGGTCTTTGAGGACGCCCCTGCCGGGGTGGAGGCGGGAAGGGCGGCGGGAATGAAAGTCGTGGGCGTCACGACCACCCACCCCGGCGGTCACCTGGAAGGGGTGTTCCGAGAGGTGGCCCGATTGGACGAATTAACGGTTCCGGAAGTGCAGAACTGGTTTTCTGTGGTTGCTTGATGGCGGCGGATGCTCTCCCTAGAACGATGAGGATGCAGGGGATCTATACGCTGGTGGGAGGATTGGGAGGTTTAATCGTCCGTTCCTGTCAGACAGCCGGGGGCATTTTTCTGCTCTTGGCCGACACTCTGCGGAGTCTCTTTCGCTATCGGATCCGCTGGGATCAGTTGCTGGAGCAGATGTACTTCATCGGAATCCGCTCGCAGGTGGTGGTGCTGACCACGGGGGCGTTTACCGGAGCCGTGTTTGCCGCCCAAGTATGGTTCCAATTCAAGCGGTTTGGGATGGAGTCGGCGATCGGGCCGACCGTTTCGATTGCCATGTGCCGGGAACTCGGTCCCGTGCTGGCCTGTTTGCTGCTCGCCGGGCGGGTGGGGGCGGCGATGGCGGCCGAGCTGAGCTCGATGAAGATCACCGAACAGGTGGATGCGTTGCGGGCCCTCGGGGTCTATCCCACGGAATATCTGATCGTGCCTCGTTTTCTGGCCTTGGTGATTTCCGCTCCGGTGCTGACGGCGCTCGCCTTGGTGACGGGGATCGGGGTGGGATACTTTGTGGCGGTCCAGATTTTTGGTGTGGATGGGGCGTACTACTGGGACAACACGATCAAGTATACGGATCGCAAGGATGTGATGATTGCCCTGATCAAATCCTTCATTTTCGCCATCATCATTGCCTCCATTTCTTGTTACAAGGGGATGAACTGTCCGCCCGGAACGGCGGGGGTGGGCAAGACGACCACGGAAGCGGTGGTGAATGCCTCCCTGGCCCTGTTGATTTGCAACTTTTTCCTGACCGTCCTGCTCAATGCGGTGCTTTACTCTAACTGATTTTCCCGTGCTCGAACTCAAAGACATCCGGAAGCGTTTGGGAGGGCAGGAGGTGCTGCGGGGCGTCAACCTAAAGGTCGCGCCGGCGGAAAAAGTGGTGGTGATCGGTCGGAGCGGTTGCGGTAAGAGCGTGATGCTCCGGCATGTCATGGGTCTCTTGCAACCCGATGGCGGAGAGGTGTTTTTTGAGGGAAAGAAGCTGACCGGTTTGGGGGAAGAGGCGTGGAATCCTTACCGCCGGAAAATCGGAATGCTGTTTCAGGGGGCGGCGCTTTTTGATTCCCTTTCCGTGTTTGAAAACCTGGCTTTTCCGCTCCGGGAAGAGGGGGAAAAGGACGAGAAGGTGCTGCGGGACAAGGTGGCGGAGTCCCTTAAGATTGTTTCGCTTGCCGGTACAGAATCCAAGATGCCGGCGGAGTTGAGCGGGGGGATGAAGAAGCGGGTTGCGCTGGCCCGGGCGGTCATCCGCCGTCCCGACCTGATGCTCTACGACGAACCGACCACCGGTCTGGACCCGGTGGTGGGGGATAGCATCAACCGGCTGATTCTGCATCTGGGCAAGATGTTTGGGATGGCTTCGATCGTGGTGACGCACGATATGACGAGCGCGCGGATGGTGGGCGACCGGATTGCCTACCTCCATGAAGGGAAAATTTATTTTGAAGGAACGCCGGAACAGGTGGACCGCTGCGAAGATCCGCTGGTGCGGGACTTCGTCCGTGGGCATGCTTCCGGCATGGACGTCATTGGTTAGGAAGGAGAACTAAAAAATGAGAGAGAGCAATCTGGAAGTCAAAGTGGGGCTTTTTGTCCTCGCCGGACTGGCCGCCATGGCGATGTTGATCATGGCCTTTGGAAAATTTGGCAACTATTTGAAAAAGACCTATCCGGTCGTGGTGGAATTTCAGGATGCCCGCGATATCTTGAAAAACTCCAAGGTGTTATGGCGGGGAGCCCAGATCGGGGTGGTTGCGGATACGCCTTTATACCAGGCGGGGCGAAATTTTGTGGAGCTCACCCTGAAAATCAACGCGGGAATCGAGATCCCCACGGGCTCGCGATTCCGGATCGATCAGTACGGGATGCTGGGGGATCGGTTTGTCCGGGTGGTGCCTCCGGAAAAGTTGGATGGAACCTTTCTTGCTCCCGGGGCCCGGGTGCAAGGGGAGCAGGAGGCCGGGCTGAATGCGATGCTGGCTTCAGCGGGTCCGGCCCTGGAAGAGATTCGTTCGGCGGCACGGAGGGTGGACGAGTTTGCCAAGGCGGCGACAGGTCTGGTGCAGGAAGCGGAAAAAGGGAAAGGACCTCTCTACACCCTGATGAAGGATGAGAAAATGGCCAACGACATGAAGGCTCTGATGGCCAATTTGCGGAGACACGGAGTCCTTTTTTATAGCGATGACGCGGGGAAGACGGACGAGCCCAAGCCCAAGAAAACGGAGAAAAGCACTCCCCCCAGCCGTCCGGTGCGGTGAGCGGCTCCGCCGGAGCCATTTTACTCGCCGCCGGTCAGGGCCGGCGTTTGGGGCACGATAAGTCGATCACCGAGATTGCGGGGCAGCCGGTGCTTGCCCATCCGCTTCGTTCTCTCCTGCAGTGTCCTCAAATCAGCACGGTCGTGGTGACGGTCCGGAACGACGTGTTGGAACCAGCCAAAAAATGGTTGGCCACCACGGATCTGCCCGCAGCGCGGATTCGTTTCATTCCCGGAGGCAAGGAACGTCAGGATTCCGTCTGGGCCGGTTTGGAGGCTTTGGGGAATGCAGTGGAATGGGCGGTGGTGCACGATGCGGCCAGGGTTTTGACGACCCGTGGGCTGATCGAGAAGGTGATCGTCGGAGCTCAGGCCACGGGGGCGGCGGCGGCTGCATCCAAAATGTCCGATACGGTGCGGGCCACGGATGGTTCCGGACGGATTCTCCGGCTGGTGGATCGAGAGGGTCTTTGGAGGATGGAGACGCCGCAGGTGGTCCGAGTGGAAGTGTTGCGGAAGGGCTTGCAGACAGCCAGGGAAAAGAAGGTTGTGGTGACGGACTGCCTGGCGGCAGCGGAATTGGCAGGAGTCCAAGGGGTGTTGGTGGAGTCGGGGGAGCCGAATTTAAAGATGACGGTCCCGTCCGACTGGGCTCTTTCCGAAGTCTGGCTGAAACAGTGGCGCTGACGGGATTCGAACCCGTGTATGGTCCTTGAAAGGGACCTGTCCTAGGCCTCTAGACGACAGCGCCGAGAGCGCGCCACCCTACCCGAGGATGTCTCCATCCCAAAGTTGATTTTGACCTCTGACCCCAAGGCCAAAAAACGCAGGCCTCCAAGGCATGAATTCCCGGGCTTTGGATGAGTTCCGGTAAAGAGCAATTATTATATTTATATATCATGATATAATGATATATAACTCGACAAACCGGGGCGTTCTTTTAGGGTTTTCGGATGGAAGCGAGGGAAAGAATCCTGCTGAAGCGGCGGCAGCTCGAACAGGCGTTGGGACAAAGGATTGTCCTGATGGATGGGGCCATGGGCACGATGGTTCAGCGGCACAATCTGACGGAAAAGGATTTTCGGGGGGAACGCTTTGCGTCCCACGGCAAGGATCTTAAGGGCAACAACGACATTCTCGCGATTACCCGCCCGGACGTCATCGGAGGGATTCACCGTGCTTACTTGGAGGCAGGGGCCGAGATCATTGAAACCAATACCTTCAACACGACCTCCATTTCGCAGGCGGACTACGGACTTGAAAGTGCGGTTCGGGAAATCAACTTGGCGGCCGCCCGGCTGGCCCGGAAGGCAGTGGACGAATTCTTGACGGCCAATCCCGGCCGGCAGGCGTGGGTTGCCGGGGCGGTGGGGCCGACGAACCGCACGGCCTCCATGTCCCCGGATGTGAATCGGCCAGAATTCCGGGCCGTGACCTTCCGGCAACTGGCAGATGCCTATGGCGAACAGGTGAGGGCGCTGATCGAGGGAGGAGTCGATGTACTCCTGCCGGAAACCACCTTTGACACTCTCAACCTCAAAGCGGCGCTATGGGCGATGGAGGAGATTTTTGAGGAGATCGGCTTTCGCCTGCCAGTGATGATTTCGGTCACGATCACGGATGCATCGGGGCGGACCCTTTCCGGCCAGACCACGGAGGCTTTTTGGCATTCCATCCGGCATGCCCGGCCTTTCAGCGTGGGCATTAACTGTGCCCTTGGTCCCAAGGAGATGCGTCCCTACATGGCCACCTTATCCAAGGTCGCGGACTGCTTTGTCAGCTGTTACCCGAATGCCGGGCTTCCCAATGCTTTCGGTGGATATGATGAAACCCCGGAACAAATGGCGGAGGTGTTGCGGGAATTCGGCCAAGCCGGATTCCTGAATTTGGTCGGTGGTTGTTGTGGGACGACTCCTGAGCATATTGCGGCGATTGGGCAAGGCGTTCGCGGGTTGCCGCCCCGGGTGGCCCAACCCCCGCCTCCGGCCACGGTACTGAGCGGCCTTGAGCCTTACACGATTGGAACGGGGGGCTCTTTCACCTCGATTGGGGAACGGACCAATGTGACGGGATCTCCCAAGTTTGCTGGCCTGATCAAGGATGAGAAATTTGACGAGGCAGTGGCGGTGGCCCGGCAACAGGTGGAGGCGGGTGCCAACCTGATCGACATCAATTTTGACGAGGCGCTCCTGGATGGGGAGGCGAGTATGAGCCGTTTTCTCAACCTGATTGGGAGCGAGCCCGAAATTTCCCGGGTTCCCCTGGTGCTGGATAGTTCGAAATGGTCCGTGCTGGAGGCCGGCCTGCAGTGCGTGCAGGGCAAGGTCGTGGTGAATTCGATCAGTCTCAAGGAGGGGGAAGCGCCGTTTTTAGAGCAAGCTCGGAAAGCCCGACGCTATGGGGCGGCAGTGATTGTGATGGCCTTTGACGAAAAGGGGCAGGCCACAGACCGGAAACGAAAAGTGGAGATCTGTCGCCGGGCGTATCAGCTTTTGACGGAGAAGGCCGGATTTGCACCGGAGGACATCATCTTTGACGTGAATATTCTCACCGTGGCCACGGGCATCGAGGAGCACAACGGCTATGCCGTGGAGTTCATTGAAGCGGTCCGGGAAATCAAACAAACCCTACCGGGATGCAAAACGAGCGGTGGGGTCAGCAATATCTCCTTCTCCTTCCGGGGTAACAATCCGGTACGGGAGGCGATGCACTCCTGTTTTCTTTACCACGCCATCCAGGCGGGGTTGGACATGGCGATCGTCAACGCCGGCCAGTTGGCGGTCTATGAGGAAATTCCCAAAGATCTGAAGGAGCGGGTGGAAGATGTTTTACTGAATCGACGGCCCGATGCCACGGAGAGGATGCTGGAGTTTGCCGAGACCGTGAAAGCCGGGGGAAAGGCGGTGGTGAAGGACGAGGCGTGGAGAAAAGGCCCGGTGGAGGACCGGCTTTTGCACGCTTTACTGAAGGGCATCACCGACCACATCGACGAGGACACCGAAGAGGCCCGCAAAAAATATGGGCGGCCTTTAGAAGTCATCGAGGGGCCACTGATGGGGGGGATGCGGCATGTGGGAGATCTTTTTGGGGAAGGCAAAATGTTTCTTCCCCAAGTGGTCAAGAGCGCCCGGGTGATGAAAAAGGCAGTCGCCTATTTAACGCCTTATATGGAGAAGGAAAAAGCGGCGGGCGCACAATCCCGGGCAGGCAAGATTCTCATGGCGACGGTGAAGGGCGATGTTCACGACATCGGGAAGAACATTGTGGGAGTGGTCTTGGCCTGTAACGGCTATGAGGTGATCGACCTGGGCGTGATGGTGCCATGCGAAAAGATTTTAGCTGAAGCCAAGACTCACGGGGTGGATGTGATTGGGCTGAGCGGGCTGATCACCCCCTCCCTGGACGAGATGGTCACGGTGGCTTCGGAAATGGCGCGGGAAAAGATGAGCCTGCCGCTGTTGATTGGCGGAGCGACGACCAGCGCGGCTCATACCGCGGTCAAAATCGCCCCGATGTACCCCGGCCCGGTGGTCCACGTGATTGATGCCTCCCGGGTGGTCGGAGTGGCCCAGCAACTGTTGTCCAAGGAGAAGGGGCCCGGTTTTCTTCAGCAGCTTCGGCGGGATCAGGAAAAGGCTCGGAAGGATTTTGAGAGCCGACGCTCGGCGCAAAAGCTTCTGCCGATCGCCGATGCCCGTAAAAACGCCGCGCGATTCGACTGGTCCCAAGATCCGGAAAAGCCGGAATTTTTAGGACTTCGGGTCTATGAGGACTTTCCCTTGGCGGAGCTGGTGGATTACATCGACTGGTCACCGTTTTTTCATGCTTGGGAGTTGCGGGGGCGGTTTCCGAAAATCTTTGAGGATCCCGTCGTGGGTACCGAGGCGCGCAAGCTTTATGAGGATGCCCAGGTCCTCCTGAAAAGAATCCTGCAAGAGAAGCGACTGAGCGCGAAGGGAGTCGTGGCCTTCTTTCCGGCCAACTCCGAAGGGGATGACATCGTTCTTTATGAGGATGATCGCCGGAAAAAAGTTCGGGCGCGGCTCCATGCCCTGCGCCAACAGGCCGCCCGGACAGACGGTCAGCCGAACCGCTGTCTGGCCGACTTCGTCGCGCCGGTCTCCAGCGGGAAAAAGGATTATGTCGGGGCCTTTGCGGTGACCGCGGGGCACGGGGTCGAGGCGTGGGCCCGGGAGCTGGAAAAAAACCATGATGATTACCAAGCGATCCTGCTGAAAGCCCTCGCGGATCGGTGTGCCGAGGCCTTTGCGGAAAAGATGCATGAGATCGCCCGGCAAGCGTGGGGATTTGGCAAGAGGGAGAACCTCTCCAAGGAAGATCTGATTGATGAGAAGTACCGTGGGATCCGGCCCGCGGCGGGTTACCCGGCTTGCCCGGATCATACAGAAAAGCGGGGGCTGATGGCGTTACTTGAGGCGGAAAAAAACACGGGGATCCGGTTGACGGAGAGCTGTGCCATGACTCCGGCCAGTTCCGTGAGTGGGCTCTATTTTGGGCATCCGGAAGCGCGGTATTTCGCGGTCGGAGCCGTTGGGAGAGACCAGGTGGAGGATTACGCAGTTCGGAAGGGTGCTTCCCGGGCAGAAATGGAAAAGTGGTTGCAGCCCAATCTGGCCTATTCACCCTCTCTTTAGGGGAGAATCGGCCCGGTTTTTCCCCAGTTTTCCCATCCTAAACCCCTATTCCATTGACCCTTTCGGGGTGGATTCTAGTTTAGAGAAATGATTCGAGTTTGGATCGTGCTTTTGGTCTCTGCCTATGGCCTTGGCCTTTTAGAGGCTAGGAGCGAAGAAAAGCAAAAAGCCAATTTCGCTTTTGGAAAGGTTCAGGATTTGGAAATTGAGCTGGTGCCGGTGCCAGATGCAGTCGGCTCGGGGGGGAAACCCGTTCCCACCGGCGCCGAGGCGAAATCCTCCCAAGACGGCCGGTGGTTGCGGATGGATGTGCCTTTTTCGACCGAAAAAAAAATCACCCCAGACCTGAAATTTCGTTTTTATCTTGAGGGGTATGAGGTGATCGAAGGAGTGGGCGGAGCCAAGGACTCAGAAAAATTCGTGGTTCTGACGGGGGAGGTTTCTTACCGGGACGTGCCCAAGGGGGCCAAGCACTATGCGGGGATGTTTCTGCCTCCCTCCTCCACCTTTCGCTTTGCTGGTTTGAAAGCCAACGGTGAGGCCGATTGGGGTGGAAAAAAAATGAATCTTCGCGTGGAGGCGGCAGACGGGGGAACTCCGGTGGAAGAGGTTTTTGACCTGCAGGGAGATAAGGATAAGGGGTTAAGCGGTCGGGGCGGAAAAAAAGATCCGGATTGGCATAAATCTGCCGATGCCCAGGAAATATCGGGCGCCCTTCTGGCAATCACGGAGACCCCCTTTTGGCCCAAAGATTTTAAACGTTATCCCCAGCTGAAAAAGCCTTAGGGGAAACG
>JBBAWG010000017.1:0-34084 GCA_040397305.1 Methylacidiphilales bacterium
CTTGGCGAATGGAAGGCTTTCCCTGGGTGGTGCTGAAGGCCGGCAAACTGTTTGTGGAAAGCAGCAGGACCGGCGTGATGGAAATCGTCTCGCCCTGCAACAGCAGATAGGAGGGTGTCGCCCCTCCCCCCGTGTGGCTGATCGAGCCGGAATGAATCCCCACCGGCGCCGAGGCAGCCAAGCGGACCAAAAGAGGCATGGAAAGGGTGCCCGTGCCATCCGGATTCAGCGACACCGAGCTGCCGTAACTGGCCCCATCCAGACTGATTTCAAAATGGGTTGGGGCAGTCACGGTGATGACACCGGAAAGATCCGCCCCGCTCAAGGTGTAAGTCTGGGACGAACTGGCCAACCCAACATTCGCGGAGAATCCGGTCAGCTGCCCGACGGAAATCGTCAAACTCGGATTTTTAATGGTGAGGTTGAGCGTTTCCAAATCACTGCCGACTGCATTGAAAGCGGTGAGACTAACCGCGAAAGATCCGGAAACCGTGGGCGTACCGGTGATCCGGCCGGAAGTCGGATGCAGGGAAAGCCCCGCGGGCAATCCTTCCGCCAAATACGAGGCGGGACTGTTGCTGGCGGTAATCTGATAATCAAAGGGGCTGCCCACCTGAGCGGTGGCACTCAAGGTCCCACCGATCACCGGCGCGTTGGGATTGGGATTCACGGTCAGCGTCAGGGTTCCGGTGCCATCGCCTCCGGCGTTACTGGCCGTCAAGGCCACCACATACTGGCCCACGGTGCTGGGAGTGCCGGAAATGACCCCGTTGGTGCTGTTGAGGGAGAGACCGGCCGGCAACCCGGAGGCCGCAAAAGAGGTTGGACTGTTGGTGGCGGTGATGGTGTAACTGAACACCTCGTACGCGGTGGTCGTGGCACTATTCGTGCTGGTGATACTGGGTGCCAGAACCACGGGAGCGGACGCTGTGGCAACGGAAACCTTGAGATCATCGACTCTCCAATTGGCGGTGTTGGTGGAGGCTGAGCCGGAACCATTGAATCCATAAAGCCGGAAGGTGACGGGGAGAGAGTTCGAAAGAGCCAGGTTGGTGTGGCTTCGCAAAACCCAGGCACTGCTGTTCGTGAGGGTGCCATCCAACAGATTAGAGGAAAAATTATCCAAGGAACTACGCAAGGCATAGGCCTGAGGTCCGGTGGATGTGCTTCGAGAACCAAAGGAAATTCCGGTGAACGTAAAGTTGCTGACGGAGTTGGAGGAAACCGTGAATTGAAAATAAGCACTTCC
Organism: Methylacidiphilales bacterium; assembly: GCA_040397305.1. Classification (GTDB taxonomy): domain Bacteria; phylum Verrucomicrobiota; class Verrucomicrobiia; order Methylacidiphilales; family Verrucolacustridaceae; genus Verrucolacustris. The sequence continues at coordinate 1,250 of JBBAWG010000017.1, forward strand.
GTTGGTGGTCGTGACCAGGGCCCCGGTACGGGCGGCAGCCCCGGCATTGGTGCCACCCGAGGCTCCGGCGTAGCCACTGGAAGCGGAAGTCGTGGACAGGAGCGGGGTTGTTCCATTGTTGTTTTCTTGCGACAAGGCGGAAACAGTCAGAGAGGCAGGCACTCCGGATGTCGGCGAGGCTGTGCCAAAATCCCAATAAATATCGGCCGTGTTGCCAGAAACTGGCTCGTTGACGGCTCCTAAAACCGATAGGCCTTGCGTGGAGGCCCCGCCTCCTGAGTGAGAAACCGTTCCAGAGAGAGGCCCAAGCGGAGCGGAACTACGGATCCGGACAAAAACAGCGGTGTTGGATAAGGTGCCGGCCGAGGAATTGAGGGTAAGGCTGTTCGTGTAAACACCCGAACTGCTCAGGCTGATTTCAAAATCGGTCGGCGCCCCCACCGTAACGCTTCCGGTCAAATTCGAGCCCGAGACGGTGTAGCTTTTACTGATGCCGGCACTCCCCTGCACCGCCGTGAAGCCGGCAAGGTTTGTCGTGGAAAGCGTCAGGATGGGTGCGGTGGAGGCAACGGCTCCGGACACACCCAGATTTAGGCTGGAGGCTCCCCCGCCCACGTGGGTCACGTTGCCGGAGACTGCACCCACCGGCACGCCGGATTGGATGCGCACATAAATCGGTACTCCGGAAAGGGCCCCAGCCGCAGGGGTCAGGCTTACGCTGCCGGAAAAGAAACTGTTGTTCAGACTGACTTCAAAGTTTGTCGGGGCCGTTACCGTGAGGTTGCTGGTCAGATTGGTCCCCGTCACCGTGTATACCCGACTGGTGCCAACCGCTCCCTCGTTGGCTGTCAGGCCGGTCAGGCTCGCAGTGGAAAGTGAAAAGGCGGGGGTAGTACTTCCCCCCGTCACGGTGAATTCCCCCGAACTGGTGTCCATTCCCCCCGTGCCGGTCACCGTGATGTTGCCAGTGGTGGCACCAGCAGGGACCGTGGCCGTAAGAGTGTTGGCATTCACGACGGTCACACCCGTGGCGGCCGTCCCGTCGAATTCCACCACGGGACTGGAACCAAAATTATATCCGGAAATGGTGACGGTTGTTCCGGAAGGGCCAAAGGTGGGACTGAAGGAGGTGATCACGGTCGGCTGATTCGGCGCGGTGCCGGTATCCACCACATTCTTCAAATAAGTGGCGACGGCAGGATCCACCTCGCTGAAGAAGTTGAGACCTGTGACTTGTTCAATCTGCTCAACCGAAGTGCGATAGGCTTTCCAATCGTTGATCAGGCCGCTGGTGTAGCCGATGTTGGGCGTCAGCAGGGCGATGACCCGGGCCGAGGTGGTTAGGCGCTGGCTGGCCGCGGTCGTGCTGGAGGCATTGGGCACCACCACGGCAATTTTCCAGACCGAACCCGGAATCCACATCCCATTGGCAATCGTGGCTCCACTAAATTCCGCCGGACCCGTGATGATCAGGACTTCGTTCCCACCGCTGGCGAGAGTCCGCGTGTAGCTTTCAAACGTGGCCCAAAGGCCCTGGTTGTTGTTGGCGTGCTGCGGAATGATGTTGCTCATCCGGAAGGTGACTTGGTTGTTGGTCAGGTCTTTGGTGCGGTCCGCGGAGGGACACATATGGCCGCGGTCCCAGGAATTCGTTACCCCGTTGTTGACTGTGGATCCGAAAGACGCGGTGCCAATCTTGAGATATCCCGATGGGAGAAGCTCCTCGGTTTGCCAAGCATCGGTGCGGGCCTGCGTGCCATCGTCGTCGATCGAATAACTCCAACTTACCCAGTTGGGCTGGTGCGTGTTGTCATTGTAGGAAATGGCATACTGCGCACGCTGGTTGATGAGGAACTTTGTCCGGCTAGCCGAGTTGGTGGAGGCTCCATCCGGATTCCCCAAAGCCATCTGGTACTGCGGGCCAAGCCGCGCCCATCCTTCCGGCACGATGGCGAACGAAACGAAAAAGAATCCTAAGCAAAGAAGGCGCTTGGAAAAAATCCAAGATCCTTCCATACGGAGGAGGAAGCTCCGGACAGACTGCATCTACCTGAAAGTTAGCACATTACAGAATTTTTGCTGATTTTTTTTAAACTCCTAGGACGCTAACAGTGAATGACTTAGGAATTTGAAAAGCCTTCAAATCCAGGAGCCTGACCCAAGACTCCGCCTCAATAACTAGATCTTTTGGGCTACGGAGACTGCGTAATCCCGGTTCATCCGGGCGATCCAATCGGCCGAAATCTCCTTGGGACAGACCGCTTCGCATGCGTATTGGTTCGAACAGTTGCCAAAACCTGCCGCATCCATCGCCTCCACCATCCGCAACACCCGTTGTTTCCGCTCCGGTTGTCCCTGCGGCAACAGCCCCAAATGCGACACCTTCGCCGCCACAAACAACATCGCCGACCCGTTCCGACACGCCGCCACACAGGCCCCGCAACCAATACAATGCGCGGCGTCGAAAGCCTGCTCGGCCATTTCCTTGCCGATCGGCATGGCGTTGGCATCCGGCGCTTGCCCGGTGTTCACGGAAATAAATCCCCCGGCCTGAATGATCCGGTCAAAGGCTGAGCGGTCCGTCACCAGATCCTTCAGCACCGGAAACGCCCGAGCTCGCCACGGTTCCACCGTCAACGTCTGCCCGTCCTGGAAGGACCGCAGGTAAACCTGACAAGTGGTGGCCCCGTCGTTCGGCCCATGCGGTTCGCCATTGATGGCCATCGCGCAGGAACCACAAATTCCCTCCCGGCAATCATGCTCAAACGCCACCGGCTCTTTCCCCTCCCGCGTCAACCGGTCGTTTAACACATCCAACATCTCCAAAAAGGACATGTCCGGATTCAGGCCGTCTAAATCGTAAATCTCAAAACGCCCGGGGTGGTCCTTGCCCGGCTGCCGCCAGATCTTCAAGTGTAGCTTCATTTGTAGCTCCTCGAAGCCAGCTGAACCTCCTCATAGCCCAGCGCCTCGGCGTGCCGGACCTCCGCCTTGTTTTCCCCCTGGTACTCCCAGGCCGCCGCATGGGTGAACTGCTCATCTTTCCGTGCGCACTCCCCTTCGGCCGTCTGATACTCCTCCCGAAAATGACAGCCGCATGACTCCTGCCGCTCGAGCGCGTCCCGGCACATCAGCTCTCCCAACTCGAGGAAATCTGAAACTCTTCCCGCTTTCTCCAGGGATTGATTGAGGTCTTCCCCACTGCCGGGCACGTGAACATCCTGCCAGAACTCCTGGCGGAGGGTCCGGATCGCCTCGATTCCCTGCTCCAATCCTTTCTTGGTCCGACTCATCCCGCAGTGGTCCCAAAGAATTTTTCCCAGCTGCCGGTGAAACTCGCTCACTGGCCTTTTGCCCTTCACGCCCAAAAGTTTTTTGACCCGGCTCTGCGTGTCCTCGGTCGCCTGCCAGAAAGCTTCCGTCTCGGAAGCTTTCTTCGGCCCGGACGGTTTCTGCTGCGAAAGATAATCCCCGAGCGTGTAAGGGATCACGAAGTAGCCGTCGGCCAGTCCCTGCATCAGCGCACTGGCCCCCAGCCGGTTGGCGCCGTGGTCGGAGAAGTTGGCCTCCCCCAGCACAAACAGGCCGGGAACGTTGCTCATCAGGTGATAATCCACCCAGAGTCCACCCATCGTGTAATGCACCGCGGGAAAGATCCGCATCGGCGCGTCGTAGGCGTTTTCCCCGGTGATCTCATGATACATGTTGAAAAGATTGCCGTACCGCTCCTGCACCGTTTTTTGTCCCAGCCGGCCGATCGCCTCGGAGAAATCCAGATACACGCCCAACCCGGATCCGCCTACCCCGCGGCCCTCGTCGCAAACCCGTTTCGCCGCCCGCGAGGCGATGTCTCGCGGCGCCAGGTTTCCGTAACTCGGATAAAGTCGCTCCAGGAAATAGTCCCGCTCCCCTTCAGGAATCTGCGCCGCTGGCCGGCGGTCCCCCTGATGCTTCGGCACCCAGACCCGGCCGTCGTTGCGAAGCGACTCCGACATCAACGTCAGCTTCGACTGATAATCCCCGGAGACCGGAATACAGGTGGGATGGATCTGGGCGAAACAGGGGTTGGCAAACAACGCTCCACGCCGATGCGCCCGCCAGATCGCCGTGGCGTTGGAACCCCGCGCGTAGGTGGAAAGGTAATAAGCATTGCCGTAGCCCCCGGTGCAAAGCAGGACGGCATCCGCCGCGTGGGCCTTCAATTCGCCGGTGACGAGATTTCGCGTAACAATCCCCTGCGCCCTTCCGTCCGCCACCACCAGATCCAACATCTCATGGCGCGGAAACATCTGCACGCGCCCCTGCCCGATCTGCCGGCTCAGGGCGGAGTAGGCTCCCAACAGCAGCTGCTGCCCGGTCGCACCCCGCGCATAGAAGGTGCGTGATACCTGCGCCCCGCCGAAGGAACGGTTGGCCAGAAGCCCGCCGTACTCCCGCGCAAACGGCACCCCCTGCGCCACACACTGGTCGATGATGTTCACGCTCACCTCCGCAAGGCGATGAACATTGGCCTCGCGGGAACGAAAATCCCCGCCCTTGATCGTGTCGTGGAACAGGCGCCGCACACTATCGCCGTCGTTTTGGTAATTCTTGGCCGCATTGATGCCCCCCTGGGCGGCGATGGAATGCGCCCGCCGGGGACTGTCGTGGAAACAGAAAGCCTTCACCCGATAACCGAGCTCGGCCAGCGAGGCCGCCGCCGAGGCCCCGGCCAGACCGGTTCCCACCACGATCACCTCATATTTCCGTTTGTTGGCCGGGCTGACCAACCGCACCGAGGCCTTGAAATTCCTCCACTTGTCGGCCAGGGGGCCGGGCGGAACGCGGGCATCGAGCTTCATGGTTTCCAGAATCCCAGCATCACCGCCACCGGGATGGAACTGAATCCCAGGAAAAGAACCACCGCCAACGCCCACGAGGCAGTCTCAATCAGTTTGGCGAGGTTTCGGTCCCGGATGCCTAAGGTCTGAAAGACGCTGGCCGCCCCGTGCCGGAGGTGAAAAAAGAGCAGGCCCATCGCCAAGATATAGAAACCGCTGACCAGCGGTTTGGAAAAACCAGCCACCACCATCCGGTGGACATCATGCATGGTCTTTCCGTCCACCACCGCCTCCATGTCCTGATAGGAGCGGTCCACCACCTGAGCGGTGAAGTGCAATAGGTGAAAAACCACAAAGCCCAAGATGACCGTCCCGCTGATCACCATCGTCACGCTGGCCAAGGTGACACCCAAACGAGACTTCCTCCCCCGCACCGCGTAATCCATCGGCTTGGCCGCACGGTTTTCCCGGGCCAGGGACAAAGCCGCCCAAATATGCAGGACCGCCGCCGCGAGCAGAGCCAGCCGGAATCCCCAAAGCACGAGAGGATTGGCTTTAAGGAAATAAGCGTACCGATTGATCACGTCCGGGGTGGCCGCAAACATCTGCAGATTCCCGGCCATGTGCACGATCACAAAGCCGATAAGAAAAAGGCCGGTCAGGGCCACCACCCATTTCCGGCCGATGGAGGTCTTCAAAAAGCCGAGAAATTGCGGGTTCGCCGACATGGTTTTAGGCAACTCCTTGCACCCAAGGGAAATGTGCTCCCACCACCTTCCCAAGTCAAAATCCGATCCGGCTTATAAGCGCAAAAAGTTTATAACCCAAGGCGGGCTAATGCATCCCAGAGGCCTTGGGACGGACGCTCGACCAAGGCCCATTTCCAACCGGCAGCTTCGGCCCCCCTCCGATCGCTGATCGGATCGTCCCCAATCAGGGCACATTCATGGGCTCCCCAGGAACCCGCCTGCTCTGCCTTGCGAAAAATTGCCGCCTGCGGCTTCTCGATTCCGACCTCCTCCGAAATCAGCACTGGATCCAAGAGGCTGGACCAGTCGAAGCCAGCCAGGACTTGGCGTAGGCGCGGGTCCCAATTGGAAAGCAGGCCAACGCGGAGTCCCCGGTCGCGGAGATGTCCCAGAACCTTTTCCGTTTCCGGAAAATCCCGCCAGGCGTCGGGCCGGGCAAAGTGGAAATAGACCTCCTCAAAATACTCCTCAAAAGGAAAGTCGTCCGGCAACCCGCCGGCCTCAACGCTGGCCCACAGGATTTTTTTCCAACCCTCTCTGCCCAGCGTACCATCCGGTCCCGCTCCCTCCGCGGTTCTCTGTTTCCAGGCCGCCCGAAACCCCTGATCCAGACGCTCCTCAGACGCCGCCCAACCATAGTGCGTGGCCAAGCGCGCATACGTCCGGCCCACCGGCTCCGCCGGGCGAAGCAACGTCCCTCCCGCATCGAAAAAAACCGCCCGGATCACTCCCCCCTCACCCTGCGTCCACGCAGCACCTCTCCCGCCAGCACCAGGGAGCCCAAGACGAGGGTGCTCCGCGGACTCTTTTTTTCCTCCGTCATCGCATCCTCCACCGAGGAAAAAAAACGATCCGGCGACACCGGCCAGGCCAACGGATCCGAGCCCCGGGGACCGGGCAACGCCACGCCCCAAAGTTCGCCACCGCCTGCCCGAATCCTGCCCAGCATCGTTTTCACCGCCTTGTCTTTGAGACATCCGAAAATGATCCGGGCTGGCCCCTGCGGCTGAGTGGACTTCCATGTCCGCAAAGCCGCTTCCACCCCCTGCTCGTTGTGGGCCCCGTCCAAGACCAAAAGTGGATTTTTTCTGAGGATCATGAACCGGGCCGGCCACCGGGTTTCCCGCAACCCCCGATGAAGGATGAAGTCGGGAAAGGAAAAGTAACGCGCCGCAGCCGCCGCCAGGGCAGCGTTCTGCCGTTGATGAGCACCCCAAAGCGCAAAACGGCCTGGAGGCAGGGGCCGGACGACTTTCCACGGACACTGCAAGCGTTTGGCCTGCCGCGCTAAGACCCGCCGAGCCGCTGCCGGCCAAGGGGCGGAATAGACCGGCACGCCCCTCTTGAGGATCCCGGCTTTTTCCCGACCAAGGCTGGCGTACCCATGCCCAAGGATTTCCTCGTGGTCCCGCCCGAGGGAAGTCAGGAGACATAGTTCCGGCTGCACCACATTGGTCGCATCCAGCCTGCCCCCCAGCCCTGTCTCCCAGACCACGAAATCCACGCCGGCAGATCGAAAAATCCTCAAAGCCAGTCCCGTGCTCGCCTCAAAAAAGGTCGGCCTCTTGGCCGGAGCCAACGCCGTGATCACCCGCAAAACAGGCTTCAGTTCCTGCTCCAGCACCCCCGTTTCGACCATTTTTCCACCCAATCGGAATCGCTCCCGAAAATCCACCAGATGCGGCGAGGTGTAGAGGCCCGGAAAAAACCCGGCGGCCCGCAGAATTGAATCCAACGCCGCCGCGGTGGAGCCTTTGCCGTTGGTGCCGGCGATGTGAATGAAGTTGAGATCCCGCTCGGGATGTCCCAAGCGATCGAGAAGAAGCCGCATCCGCTCTAGACCGGGTCGGATGCCGGCGGCGCAGACCGCCTCCAGCCGGGCGACAGGATCCGGCTGCTTCAGAGGTAACGCAGCAGACGCGCGAGCGTCTCTTTCATCTCCGGACGCGGCACGATCAGATCGACCAGTCCGCGCTCATGGAGGAATTCGGAAGTCTGAAAACCTTTGGGCAGTTCCTGTTGAGTGGTCTCCTTGATGACCCGCGCTCCGGCAAACCCGATCATCGCCTTGGGCTCGGCCAGGATCACATCCCCCAAGGAGGCGTAGCTGGCCATCACTCCCGCCATCGTCGGATTGGTCAGAACCGAGACAAACGGCAGGCCGGCCGCTCCGAGCCGGGCAAGGGCCCCGCTGGTCTTGGCCATCTGCATCAAACTGAACATCCCCTCGTACATCCGCGCCCCGCCGGAGGCGGAAAACACAATGACCGGTGCCTTTTTTTGCAACCCGCGTTCGATGGTGCGCGTCACTTTCTCCCCCACCACCGCCCCCATACTTCCTCCCAGAAAAGCAAATTCCATCGCGGCCAGGGAAACCTCCCGCCCGCCGATCTTGCCCATCCCGGCGATGATGGCGTCCTTCAGTCCGGTCTTTTTCCGGTTCGCCTTCAGCTTGCTGGTGTAGCTGGCCACCCCCTTGAACTGCAGGACGTCCACCGCTTCCATGCCCGCGTCGTATTCCTGAAACTTCCCGCCGTCGCACACGGAGAGGAGGCGCTCCCGGGCCCCCAACGAAAAATGGTGGGCGCATTTCGGGCACACCTGCAGGGCCTTCTTGAGGACCTGATTATAAACCATCTCGTTGCACCCGGGGCATTTCGTCCAGAGCCCGCTCGGCACCCCGCGGGCCCGGGGCTTCGACTCCTTGCGGGGCTCATACTTTCTTCGTTCGAAAACTGGCATGGTTTTAGGGTTTGGTTTTTATCTCCGGGCCACGGTCAAGGCGGCTACTTCCTCGGCTCCTGCCCGGCGCAGAATCCGCGCACAGGCATCCGCGGTGGCCCCGGTCGTGAACACGTCATCACAGATTAACAAACGCCTTCCCCGGGGGTCAAACCCCTCGGCCAGGGCCAAAGATCCCCGCAGGTTCCTCAGTCGCTCCGCCCGGCTGAGCCGCGCCTGCGGGAGGGTGGCTTTCACCCTTCGCAACGCTTCGACCATGGGAATTTCCACCCGCTTGCCCAGCCACCGGGCAATTTCGGCACTTTGGTTGAAACCCCTTTTCCTTCGGCGGTCCGGATGCAGGGGCACCGGAACCAGCGCCTCCCACCTTTCCCCGGAATAGTGCTCCCGAAATCCGTCCTCCAGCCAACGCCCCAGCCAGGGACGAAGATGGAACTGCCGCCGATACTTGAATCCCAAAATCGCCTCCCGCACAGAGCCCTGCTCCCGGTAGGCCGCACGCAACCGGCTCAGCGACCAGTCCCGGTTCCCACAATTGGCGCAGACAAAGGATTCCGCCACCGGCCGTGGATACGGCTCCGCACAACGCTCGCAAAAGGGTCGTTCCAGCCTCGGCCAGGGACGGGGTGGCCGGGCCGCCGGAAAAATCAACCCAACCGCTGCCTCAATCCAGACGCGCACGGGCCGGACGTCCCCAAAGGCCGAAGGCCACCAGCAGAAGCAACACGAACGGAATGGGCCCCGCTTCCAACGAGGGGCCCCACCAACCCCCGGAGGCCTGGGAAGACTCTTTCCAAAAGCCCTCGCAGATCCGGATGCCCGCGACCCAGCCGGCATGTAAACCGATCGCCGCCCAAAGATTTTCCTGCTGCCAAACCAGGCGGGCCAAAATCAGCCCGGCGACAAAAAGGCCGGCCAGCTTCCAGGGTTCCGCGGATCCGGACCACAGCTGCAGATGGGTCCACCCGGCAAAACCGGAGAACCAACCCGGGCTGATCTCGGATTGAGGCCGAAGAAAATGAGCGGCAGCAAAGATCAAGGCATTCAAGCCAAGCAAAAGCGGTACTGGTTTTTCCCCCGCCGCCTTCCAAAAGGCCAACCCTAAAACGCCCCGGAAAAAAAATTCCTCCAAGACCGCCACCAGGCATCCCGTGGCCATGGCACCTGCCCACAGGTCCAAACCCGGCCCACCCGCCCAGGTTCGCACGCCCAGAAAACTTTGGATCCATGCGGCCAAAGCCACCATGCCGAAGCCCAACCCTCCCCAAGCCAAGATCTTGGCCGCACTGCCTTTTCCGGAAGCCCACCGGAAAAAGCGCCGGGGTCCATCCCGCCAGAACCAAAACAACAGCGGCACCAGCGCCAATGCCACGACCAACTGCACCCGCCCAAAAATTCTCGGGGAGGTAAACATCCCGGGCACGGCGGCCTCCACCGCCGACCTCACCCCGGGATAGAAAACGGCCGTCAGGAGAACCCACAGGACGAAAAATCCCGCCAAACCCTTCCATCCTTGGCTCATGGACTCATGCTGTCCCACCTGCGGGATGCATCAAACCCCTTTCTCTCCAACCCAACACCGGTTGCCCTCACGCGGGCGAAGGCGGTAAGATGTCCCGCTATGCCCGAGGCCAAGGCCATTGCCCCGTTGGAGTTTGAAAAGCCCCTCGCCGAATTTGAAAAACGGCTGGAGGAGCTCCGGAAACTTACCGGGAAGCAGAAAATCGAATCCAGCAGTGAGATTTCCTCCCTGGAAAGGAAACTCGAGGAGGCCCGGCGGGAGATTTATGGAAACCTGGGTCCTTGGCAGCGGGTCCAGATTGTCCGTCATCCCCAGCGCCCTTACCTGCTCGACTACCTTCGCCTCGGGGCAACCGAGGTGGTGGAGTTGGGCGGCGACCGCGCTTTCGGGGACGATCACGCCCTGATCGGCGGCTTCGCCACGATCGGAAAACAAAAGGTGGTTTTCCTCGGCCACCAGAAAGGCCGCGATACCAAGGAAAACCTGATGCGCAACTTTGGTTGCGCCCATCCGGAAGGTTACCGCAAGGCGCTCCGGTTGATGCGCTTGGCCGACCGTTTTGGCCTGCCCATTGTCAGCTTCATCGATACCCCCGGCGCCTTTCCCGGCGTACCCAGCGAGGAGCGCCACATCGCCGAGGCGATCGCCGTCAACATCCGCGAGATGTTCAACTTCCGGGTGCCGATCGTCGCCGTGGTGATTGGCGAGGGCGGCAGCGGTGGCGCGCTCGGCATCGGCGTTGCCGATCGGGTTCTCATTCTCGAAAATGCCTATTACTCCGTCATCTCCCCGGAAGGCTGCGCGAGCATCCTCTGGAAAGACCGGGCCTTCGCCCCCCAGGCCGCGGAGGCTCTCCGCATCTCCGCCCAGGATCTGCTCGATCTGAAACTGGTCGATGAAATCGTGCCCGAGCCCGAGGGCGGGGCGCACCGGGACTGGGACATCACGGTCCAAGCCTGCATGGAGAAGGTCTCGCGCCACTTGACTGATTTGGGCCGGCTCTCTCCCGAAAAGCTCCTCCAAGGCCGGCAGGATCGCTACCGCGCGATCGGCTCCGTTTTGGAGAACTAGCTTCGAGAATTCTTTTCGGATTCCAAAATCCGAATTTCAGCCTTCTTCGCCGATCTTCCCCAATTCGTCCTTGATCCTGGCGGCTTCCTCAAACTGCTCCTTTTTCACCGCCACCGCCAGGTCGTCCTGCAGGCGCTTTTTGCGAAGCTTGCGGAAACTCTTGGGCACCTTGCCGGCATGCCGCGTCCCCTTCTGGCAGTCGTTGAGCACATCCTGCAGCAGCTCTGCAAAGACGCCGTAACACTCCCCACAACCCAAACGCCCGGTTTTGCGGACATCCTCCGAGGTGAAGCCACAGCTGGGGCAACGGTTGGAGACCGCCGGGGTGGGACCGGGGATCAGCAGGCTTTTGGCGGAGATCTCCTTGATCTCATTCTCCACCGCCGCCGCGGGATCTTCCTTCCCCTTGCTGGCGGCTACTTTTGAGACGGCGGCCCAGATGTCAAAATCCACCAAATCCTTCTGGGAGAGCTGAGGGATGCACTTTTCACAGACGTGCACGTCGATCGACTTGCCGTTCACCAGTTTACTCAGGTGACACGTCGCCTGGTTGCCCGGGCAGAAGGTGCACTCCATAACCTTTAGTTAACCATGACCGCGCCGTTTCGCAAACCGCCCGCCGCCCCCCCCTCCTGGGTGGCGGAGAAAATCTGGAAAGAAATCGAAGCCACCGGCACCGACACCTTCCTCGCCGCCTGGTCTCCCTCCCTCCGCCTGGAGCGCTGGGGCACGACGCTTCGGGCCCTCGCCACCCAACCCGATCCGCCTTCCTGCGACGAAGCCTTGCTGCGTCCTCCCTCCGGCTTTCCCTGGAAAGCCGAAAGGATTCTCTGGCAGGTGGAGGGAGACCGCAGCGCCCAACATCTCTACGGGGAGGGTTGGACCGCAGAGGTGCAGGAGTTGGGCTTGCGGTACGGCATCGACCTCACCCCAGGCACCGCTCCCGGTCTTTTTCCCGACCAAAGGGAAAACCGCGCCCTTCTCCGTTCCCGCCGGCCCGGTTCCCTGCTCAACCTCTTTGCCCACACCTGCGCCTTCGGCGTTCTGGCCGGCTCCGTCGGGGCCGCCACCCTGAACATCGACACCTCGGCCCGCGCTCTGGAGCGCGGCCGGGAAAACTTCCGCCGTAACCAACTAGGAGAAAAAGATCACCGCTTCTGGAAAGAGGATGTGCGCAAGGCCCTGCCCCGCCTGCAGCGACGCGGGGAAGCTTTTGACGCCATCATCCTGGATCCACCCACTTTTGCCCACGGGGGCCGTGGCCGCGCCTTTCGCATCGAAAAGGAGATGGAGTCCCTTCTGACCGCCAGCCTCCAGCTTTTGCGGCCGGGAGGGATGCTGCTGGTCTCCATCAACGAATCCCGCACCTCCTTCGGGGATTTGGAACGGCAAATCCGCCCCCTCCTGCACCGTGCAAAAATCCCCGCCCGCCTCGAGCCCTCTCGCCGGCCCGCGGAAGTTCCGGCCTTCCGCATGCCGGCTGGGGTCTGGGTCATTCGGGAGGATTGACACCCCGCCGTTCGGACCGATTTTCAAAGCGCATGAACGGCCTTCAGTCCCTCGCCTCCACCGCCTTGAATCTCTTCCGGGAATTCGTTCCCGGTAATCCCGATGCCGCCCGCTTCTGGCTCGAAACCGGATCCGGGACCCTTTCCCTTCTCGTCGTGCTGGGACTCCTTCTCCGTTTTTTCGGATCAGAAAACAGCCGCCCTGGACTGATTTTGGTCGCCGGAAGCCTTGGACTGCTTCTGTTGGCCGGAGGAGCAGCGGCCGTCGAACTCTACGCCCTTCCGGCTCTTCCACCCTCCGTCATGGGCATGGTGGACACCCTTTCCGGCTGGGTGGCCGCCAAGTTTGCCCACACGGCTTGGCCGGCCCGAACCGTGCTTCTTTGTGCCGGCCTCGGCGCCAGCCTTCTTTTTCTCGTCGCCCCGCTCACGAGAATGACTTTCAAGGTCCCGGGATTCCTCGCTTTAGTCGCCTGGCTGGCCGCCCTCGCGACCGCCTGGACCATTCCCGCCGCCATCCGGACCAGCCTTTCCACCAAAACCGAGATTCCCTCCCCGCCGGCTCGGGATGCCTGATGTTTGATTTCAGTAAATCCGAAACGAAAAATCAAAAACTCCGCCTAATCCCCCAGGGCCCGCTCCAACTCTCCCCGCACGCGATCCAACTCCGCAGCCTCCAGACTTTTGGGAGCGGCCACGGCCGGACCCATCACCACCCGGAAAACCGCCCCGGGTTGGGGAATCTGGAAGCGATCCCAGGACGGCAATTCCCAAAAACGACTGTACCGGGTGGTCACCGGATAAATCGATCGACCGCTGTTGGCCGCCAAGGCCAGCACCCCGTCCTGCACCTGGGCCCGGGGACCGCGCGGACCGTCGGGGGTGATACCGACATCCCGGGCCTGGGGCCTCTCCAGTTCCCGCAGCAGTTCCCTCAAGGCATCGCTCCCTCCCTTGGAACTCGAGCCCCGAGCCCCATCGATGCCGAACCGGTTCATGATCCGCGTGATGAACTCTCCATCCCGACTGCGGCTGACCATCATCAACATTCTTCTTCCCGGACAAACGCGCTCATAAATGTAAGGCATCATCAGGATGCGGTTGTGCCAAAAGGCCCAGATCCTCGGCTGGTCAGGATCTCGGCTGAGGAGCCCCTGAGGATCCTCCAGCCGGAAACGAAGCGTCCAAGCCAACCCTCGCATCAGGCCCGCGATCCAAGGCGGACTGCTCTCTGCCAAAACCTGTTTGAACATTTTTTTCAAGCGAACGGCCTCCGGTTCCACCACCGCGTGATCGATCGCCACGGCGTTTCCCGAACCAGCTCCCGAATCAACTCCTCCGTGGAGGCCGCTCTCTCCTCCTGCACCCGCCCGAGCAGAATCAGGGAGGGAATCATGATGAGGGCAATGATGGTGTAGAGAATCACGAAGCCGTTGAGCTGCACTTCCGTGCCGATCCGAAACCCGGCCAGAAGATCCGTCAGCAGCCCCCACCCCAGCGGGGCCAACCCGGCGACCAAACTGCCCGCCACGCTAAACAGGGCAAAGAAGTGGCTCCTTCCCATGGCGGGCACAATACCCATGAGCAGCCGAAGATGCGCGCTGCTATATAAGGCCAAGCCAATCCCCGCCGTGGTCTGCTGCAGGGCAAACGTTCCCCAAGTGAAAGGCAGCAGATGAGCGGCTACCGCCCCCCAGCCGAGCCAGTGAATGCCCATCACCACAACGCAGAGAACCAGTACCGGACGGCTGCCCATGCGATCGAGCCATCGGCCGGCCCGCAGAGAAGTTAAGACAAAGACTGTGCCCCACATCAGATGCAGGATCATGAAAAGGGAATCAGAGCATTGAAACTGGTCACGGGCAAAGGGCACAAAAAACAAACCCCCGCCCGACATCGCCAGCATCACCACTGCATGAAAAGCGACGAGTTGCCGGAACGGCGGATGGCCCAGCATGGCCTTCCAGGGAACCTCCTCGGAACTCCCCGCTCCAGTTGTGGGCGCATCAGGAATTTTTCGCAGGTACCAGAGCGAGGCCGCCGCCAACACCAAGCTGGCGCCAAACAGGAGCCCGAAGGAGGAAGGCTTGTCTGTGTAGTTCAAATACCATGCGGTCAGGGCCACGGTGAGCAACAGGGCGGCCTGGGACGCGGCTTGATCCAGCGCGAGAAAACGACCCCGGACCGGCTCCGGGACGATGGCACTGATCCACGGCAAATATCCGCTTAAGGAAATTCCCCGGATGGTGTTAAAAAGAAAGAGCAGGAACAACATCAGGGCCTGCCGGGAAAAGTTATCGATCGAAAGGGGCAGGACCGCGACCAACACCAATCCGGCAATCAACAGACTGCGGGAAGTCCAACCCCGCAGCACAAAGTTCCGATATCCGATCTTTTCCACGAACCGGGCGGCGGGAATCTGAAAGATGTTGAGCAAAGCGGCAAGACAAGCCAACACACCCAAGACCGTCGCGGAAGCGCCCAGTTTTTTGAAATACAGCATCATGGGGAGACCCATCACCAGATAGAACGAGCTGGTGTTGAAAACCTGAAACAAGAACGCGTTCAGGAGGGGCCCGCGCACGAGCCCGCCGTCTTTCATGCGCCGGATTCCCGCGGCCGCAGCAGCGGGAAGAAAATCACCTCACGGATCGAATCCACCCCGGACAACAGCATCGCCAGACGATCCACGCCAAGACCCAGACCGCCCGCCGGCGGCATGCCGCTTTCGAGCGCCTCGAGAAACTCGTGGTCGACCTTCTGGGTGTGCTCCCCCACCTGGTGGCGGAACCGCTCCGCCTGCAGGATGGGATCGTTGAGCTCGGAATAACCCGGAGAGATTTCCTGCCTGCCGAAGATCAGCTCGTAAACATCCACCACGGTCGGGTCCTCACGGTTGAGCCGGGCCAACGGCACCAGTTCTGCCGGCAGATGGGTGATGAAAACAGGGTGGACCGCTTCGGCCTCCACTTTCTTCTCAAAAACCTTCTGGGTGATCTCCAGGGCGGAAAGATTGGGCTCCAACTCCACCCCCATGGCCGCCGCTTTTTTCTCCATCGCCTCCCGGGAGAGCCCGAACCAGTCGGCCCCCGCCGCTTCCGCCACCGCCTCCCGGTATTTTTTCCGGGGCCAGGGCGGGGTCAGATCCAGCGTGGTTCCGTCCGACTGCGGGATCTTGGTTCCACCGGTCAGCTCCTTCGCCGCCCCCACAATCATCTCCTCCACCAGCGAGGCCATGCCCTGAAAATCGGAGTAGGCCCAGTAGGCCTCCAGCATGGTGAACTCGGGATTGTGCCGACGGGAAATCCCCTCGTTGCGAAAGTTACGGTTGATTTCGAACACCTTCTCCAGCCCGCCCACCAAAAGGCGCTTGAGATAGAGTTCCGGCGCGATCCGCAGGTACAGGTCCAGGCCAAGAGCATGATGCTTCGTCTTGAAAGGCTCGGCCGCCGCCCCCCCGGCAACGGTCTGCATCATCGGCGTCTCCACCTCGGTGAATCCCCGGTTCGTCAGAAAATCCCGGAGATAGCGCACCAACCGAACCCGCAGATCCAGCGCCTTGCGGGAAGCCTCGTTGGAAATGAGATCCAGATGGCGCTGCCGATGTCTTGTCTCCGTATCCACCAGCCCATGCCACTTGTCCGGAAGAGGTGCGAGGGATTTGGTCAGCAAGCTGAAGGTTTCCACCCGGATCGATTTCTCGCCCGTCTTGGTCAGAAAGAGTGTGCCTTCCACCCCGAGAAAGTCTCCCAAGTCCAAAAGATCAAAGACCGCGCGATCTTTTTCCGGCAGGGACGGTTTTTGGATATAGATCTGGAGGCGGCCGGCCCGGTCCTGCAGGTGGAGAAACTGGCTTTTGCCCATGTCCCGGTGGGAAACAATGCGTCCGGCCATCCGGACCTTTCTCCCCTCCTCCCACTTGGCCCGGATCTCCTCCGAGCTTTCGGTTCCGGGGAACGGCCCCCCAAAAGGATCCACCCCGAGTTCCCGGAGCTTTTCCAGCTTCTCGCGGCGCACGGCCAGCAGGGCGGATCTTTCCTCGCTCATGAAGACGGAGTTTTACCCGATTCCGCCTCCCCTGGGTAGGGCAGACTCACACCTTGTCCTAAACGTGAACGAAGACCTCCCGACGGTTCGAACAACGTTTATCCTACCAATTCCGGGTACGCCCCTTGCGCCACTTGCTGCAAACGCTGGTGGATCTGCTCCCCGGAATCCATGCCCAGCAGTTCCTGGGTAAGCTTCTGGCATTCGCCGTAATGCAGACACTGCACCGCCTTCTTCACCCGGGGCACGGCCACGGAACCCATGCTCAACTCATCCACCCCCAAGCCTACCAGCACCGGCGTCATCACCACATCGGCTGCCATCTCGCCACAAACCCCAACCCAGATGTTATGCCGCCGGGCCGCTTCCACCACCATCCGGATCAGACTGAGTACGGCAGGATGGGTGGGTTGGTAAAGCTTCGCTACCCGCTCATTCGTCCGGTCCGCCGCCAGGGTGTACTGGGTGAGATCGTTCGTGCCGATGCTGAAAAACTGCACGAGCGGAGCCAACCGATCGACGATCAGGGCCGCCGAGGGAACCTCAATCATCGCCCCTGCTTCCACTTCGGCCGCCGCCGGGATCCCGGCCGCCCGCAATTCCTCCCTCGCCTCCCCCAGAATCGCCAAGGCGGCGGACAACTCCTCCCGCGTGGCAATCATCGGAAACATCACGCGGACCTTGCCCCCGGGATTCGAGCGGCAGATCGCGCGCAGCTGCACCTTGAAAACATCCGGCTTCTCCAGGCAATACCGGATCGCCCTCCACCCCAGAAAGGGATTCTGCTCAGGATCCAGACCCAGATGGGTCGGCAGCTTGTCTCCTCCCAAGTCGAGCGTCCGGATGATCGCCAGATGCGGGCGGGACGCTTCCACCACCTGACGGTAGATATTGGTCTGTTCGTCTTCTCCCGGGAAATGGACGCGGTTCAGGAAAAGAAACTCGGTCCGGTAGAGGCCGACCCCCTCCGCCCCGCTCTCCGCAATCAGCGGCAAATCCTCGGGGAGCTCCACGTTGGCGGAGAGAATGATCTTCCGCCCGTCTCGGGTAGTTCCCGGAGTGTCCCGCAGGGCCTCCAGACTGACCTCCACCTCGTGACGCCGCTTCTCAATCTGCCCATATTCGTAGCGGGTCTGCTCGGTGGGATGGATGATGAGCAGGCCGGCATACCCGTCCAAGATGACCTGCGCACCGGACTCGCATTTGGCGAGAACTTCATGCAGCCCGACCACCGCCGGGATGTTGAGGGATCGGGCCATGATCGCCGTGTGCGAGGTGACGCTTCCCGCCTCCGTGGCAAATCCCAGGGCGAGTTGGCGATTCAGGAGCGCGGTGTCGGAAGGGGTAAGGTCGTGCGCCAAGATCACGCTGGGCTCGTCCAAGGCATAGAGGTCCGTCAGCTTCCGCCCGAGGAGGTTGTGCACGACCCTCCGACCCACATCCAGAATGTCCGCCGCCCGTTCCCGCAAATAGGGATCCTCCACTTCTTTCATGCTCTGGGCGTAGGCCCGAATCACGTGCTGGTAGACGCTCTCCACACAGACCTTGCGGAGCTCCAGTTGCCGCCGGACCGCGGCGGCGATCGTGCTGTCCGCGGCCACCATCAGGTGGGCTTCAAAAATGTCCGTCTGCTGCTCCCCGAGGGAATGAGCCAGCTGTTCGCGGATTTTCTGGATCTGTTCCCGGGTTTTGAGCAGGCCCGCCTCCAGGCGCCGCATTTCATCCTCAATCTGCTCACTCCCGATCGGAGTGGGGTGGATTCGGACTTCCTCTTCCCGACTAAAGACCGCCAACCTCCCGCTGACGACCCCCGGGGAGGCAGGAATCCCCGTGAGACGCAGTTCCGTCCCGTGACTGGGATTTTCGGATTCGTTCACGGGAGAGAATTCTCTCCCCCGGGACTACTCCTCGTCGAACTTTCTTTCCACCAACTGCCGGAGCGCCTGGACCGCCTCCTGGGCTCCGGGACCCGAGGCGACGATCCGGATCCGGGACCCCATCCCCGCGGCCAGCATCATCAGACCCATGATGCTTTTGCCATTGATCGTTTCCCCATCCTTCTCCACATGGATCTCGCATTTGTGCCGGTTGGCCTCACGGACAAACATCGCCGCCGGCCGGGCATGCAGTCCCAGCCGGTTTTGAATCACCGCCTCATGCCCGTGCTTGGCTCCTTCAGGGGCGGCCATGATCAGCGGTCCTTGAGGTTGAGCCGGGTCAGCAGCTTTTCGTTAAACTCCATCGCCGAAAACTGACCCATGGTCTTCATCTTCTGGTCGAGTGCGGCCACCTGCACCAACCCGGCCAGATCACGGCCCGGCCGGATGGGAATTTTCACATGGGGAATCTTGAGCCCCAGAATCTCGTAGTACTGCTGATCCAGCCCCGTTCGCTCGATTTCCCCGACTTTATCCCATTCCATCAGGGTCACCACGAGATCCAGCCGCTTTTCCGTCCGGATGGCCTTCCCTCCGAAAAGCGAGGCCACGTTGATGATGCCAATCCCGCGAACCTCCATGAAAGTTCGGGTCACTTCCGCCGAAGTGGCCATCAACTCCCGACCCTCGATCAGGCGAAGCCGGGTGATGTCGTCCGCCACCAGCGAGTAACCCCGTTCCACCAAGCCGAGGGCACACTCACTCTTGCCAATTCCGCTTTCTCCCCGGATCAGGACCCCCACGCCGAGAATATCCACCATACTGCCGTGCTCACTGGTGCTGGGAGCGAAGTCCTCTTCCAGACAAAGCGTGATCAGGTTGACCAACCGCGGGGTGACAACCGGCGAAATGAACACCGGAACCTTGGCGGCCTTGGCCTCTTTCACGACATACGTCGGTGGACGCAGGTTGCGGCTGAAAACGATACAGGGAATTTTACGCTCCAAGATCGCCCGGATCCGTTTGGGACGCTCTTCCGGCGAAAGGGAGTTCAGGCAGGCCATCTCGCTTTTTCCGATCAGCTGCACCCGCTGATTGGCGAAGTACTTCATAAATCCGGTCAGGGCCATGCCCAACCGGTTCACCGCCCCCTCCCGAATCGTGCGGTCCATCCCCTCCTGGCCGGTCACCAATTTGAGCTGGAGCCGGGAGGCATGCTGGTTGAAGAAGTGTTCAACCGTGACGGTCCGGGGTCTGCGAACTGTGCTCATGACAACCTAATCGGCATAGCCCCGGGGGTGGGCCTGATGCCAGTCCCAAGCGCTGGCAAGGATCTGGTCGAGGCTGGAATGCACTGGCTTCCAGCCTAACTCCCGCTGCAACTTTTGCGAGGCTGCGACGAGCTTGGGCGGATCTCCCGCACGGGCCGGGCGCCCCTGCACCGGGATCTCCTTGCGGGTCACCTTCTTGGCCGCTTCGATGACCTGCCTCACGGAATAGCCGTTGCCCGTCCCCACATTAAAGAACCCCGGCTGTTCCCGATGGAGCGCCAGAATATGGGCCGAGGCCAGATCCCTCACATGAATGTAGTCCCGGATGCAGGTGCCATCAGGCGTCGCATGCTGCTCGCCGAACACCTCCACGTGTGATTTCTGTCCCAGGGCGGTGAAAAGCACATTGGGAATCAGGTGGGTCTCGATCCGGTGATGCTCCCCCCGCTCGGGCGAGGCCCCGGCGGCGTTAAAATAACGAAGACACGTCGGCACGATGCCGTGAATCTGCGCATACCACCCCAGGATCTGCTCAAACATCAGCTTGGAGTGGCCGTAGGGATTGATGGGCTTCTGCGGGGTGCCTTCATCCATCGGGACGCGCTCCGGCAACCCGTAGGTCGCACAGGTGGAAGAGAAGATGATTTTTCGGCATCCCACCGCCACCATCGCGTCCAACAGGTTGACCCCGCCGCTGACATTGACGCGGTAATAAAGGGACGGATCCCGCATGCTTTCCGGTACGAGCGCCTTGCCGGCAAAGTGGATCACCGCCTCTGGCCGGTGCTCCTGCACCGCACGGATCAGCAGATCCCGGTCCAGCAGATCCCCGTGTAGAAAAACCGCCCGGGGATGCAGCGCGGCCCGGTGTCCCTCGCTCAGGTTGTCCCAGACCACCACCTCATGACCGGCGGCAAACAACTCCTCCACACACACGGAACCGATGTAACCGGCTCCACCCGTGACGAGGACCTTCATGGCCGCTGGGGTTCCGCGGAGGTTTCGCTACTCCTTCAGGTTCATCGCCAGAAGGAATTCGACGTTGGTCTTGGTCTTCTTGAGGCGCTCGAGGAGTAGTTCCATGGCCTCCACCGGCGGCAGGGAAGCCAGGGCCCGGCGCAGGATGTGGATGCGCGGCATCTCGTCCGCGTGGTAGAGCAGCTCCTCTTTCCGGGTGCCGGACTTGGAGATGTTCACCGCCGGATAGACCCGCTTGTCGACCAAGGCCCGGTCCAGATGGATCTCCATGTTCCCGGTGCCCTTGAACTCCTCGAAGATGACCTCATCCATTTTGCTGCCCGTGTCGACCAGCGCCGTGGCGATGATCGTCAGGCTGCCGCCCTCCTCGATGTTTCGGGCCGCCCCAAAAAACCGCTTGGGCTTGTGGAGCGCATTGGCGTCCACGCCGCCGGAGAGAATCTTGCCGCTGTGGGGTTGCATCGTGTTGTAGGCCCGGGCCAGACGAGTGATGCTGTCCAGCAGGATCACCACGTCGGTTCCCTTCTCCGCGAGCCGTTTGGCGCGTTCGATGACCATCTCGGCCACGTGCACATGCCGATCGGGCGGCTCGTCAAAAGTGGAACTAATCACCTCGCCCTTCACCGAACGCTCCATGTCCGTGACCTCCTCGGGTCGCTCGTCGATCAGCAGCACGATCAGATGAGCCTTGGGATGGTTCGCGGTGATGGAGTTGGCGATCTTCTGCATCAACACGGTTTTTCCGGTCCGCGGCGGCGCCACGATCAGGCCGCGCTGGCCGAATCCAACCGGGCTGATCAGATCAAACGCCCGCATCGCCAGATCCTTGAGCTTTTCATTCTCCAGAATGACCCGGCGGTTCGGAAAGAGGGGGGTAAGGTTGTCGAAGTGAATCGGCGCCTTGCGCTTGCCCACATCTTCGCCACCGACTGTGTCCACCGTGGCGAGCGCGAAGTAGTGGTCTTTGTCCACCGGAGAGCGGATCTCCCCGCCGACGCGATCCCCTCGGCGTAAGCCGTACTTTCGGATCAGACCCGGGTGCACATAGATGTCCTCGCGCGTGGCGAGGTAGTTGTTCGCCTGGAGCCGCAGGAAGCCGTAATGATCCGGCAGGATTTCCAGAATCCCTTCCCCGGCCACTCTTCCGTTGTTGCTCGCGTGACGGCGCAGCATTTCAAAAATCAGTTCGTACTTGCGGAGACCACCGGGATTTTCCACCCCGATCTCCACCGCTTTTTCCGCAAGGTCCTGGAAGGACATGTTTTGCAGGTCGTCCAGCCGCATGAGCGGACCGGTCGGCCGGGGAGCCTCCGGACCCCCGCCCTCACCCCCGCCTTCGGCCCCGCCCTCCTCCGGCATCCGACGGTAATCGTAATCATCACGGTAACCTCCGCCCCCACCGCCAAAGCCGCGTCGATCGCGTCCTCCTCCTCCACCCCGTCGCCGCCGGAAAAAGCGCTGCCGGCCGCCGTAGTCGTTGCGGGGACCGTAGTCTCCACCACGCGGCCCATAGTCCTGGTTACCCTGTTGTTCTGGTCCTTCGCCATTCATGATTTTTATTCCTCTGGTGCTGGCCCCCCGTTGCGGGGCGGATTCCGGTTAACCCCGCCCGGGGCTGACCAGCTGTTCCGCCTGGTCCCGTAGGAGTTCCAGACTTCCTTCATTCCACAAGACTCGGTCGCTGGCCTTGGCTTTGGCTTCGGCCGTCCATTGCTGGGCGATCCAAAAGTCCGCCGCCGCCGGGGTCAGACCCCTCGCGAGGAGCCGTTGCCGTGACACCGAAGCCCGGCAACCGACCATGACCCGGAGGTCGAAGGGTTCGTCCACTCCGGCCTCGAAGAGCAGTGGGATGACCACGGCGACGGGCTGGTGGGGAGCGCGGCGAAGGGTTTCGCCGACTTCGGCAATCCAGGTCTCGCGAACGATCGGATGGATGAGGCGGTTGACGGTGGCGGTTACGGAAGGATCCCGGATCATCGCCGCGGCCAACAACCCGCGGTCCAAGTCTTTCGAGGACGATAAAATCGAGCTCCCCAGGGCGTCAACCAGTTTCCGATAGCCCTCCGCGCCCTGCCGATACAGGCGGTGGACGATCTCGTCGGCGTCGATCACCTTCCATCCCTTCTCGGCAAGAATTTTGCCCAGGGTGCTTTTGCCGGCGGCGATCGTCCCGGTAATGGCAATCACCGGGGTGCCGGCGGGCTTGGCTCCCCCCCAAGGGGCGGGTATCTTGTCAGGGCTCATTGATGGCGGCCGTAGTTCAGTTGGTAGAACTCCAGATTGTGGTTCTGGCTGTCGCGGGTTCGAATCCCGTCGGTCGCCCATCCTTTTCCGGTTTCGGAAGATTCTCTTCCCACTGACGCAACGCCGGACCCAGCCGCAGATCCGGATCGTTCAGCTCATACCAGTCCAACAGCTTGTCCGCCTGCACCCGCCAGCGCCGCCATCGCTCCACAGCCTGGTCTGCATCCCCCAGGGCGGCCTCCCTCTCCTTGTTTCCATCCTCCTCCTCGGAACCCAGCGTCATTGCCTGACGGTAGCGGAAGATCGCGGGGCGGAGAAAGGGATCTGCCGTGGCCTCCAGCTTCATCAGTTCTGTCGCAATCTGGTCCGCCCCCTTGTTTCCCCGCACCCCGCTCTGCGCCAACTCCACCGCCAATTCACGCAACCGTCCGGCCGTCTGTTCCGGGGTCCGCGGGGATGTCCCCGTCCGCCGATCCGGCTGGCCGAGACTTCGCTTCCACGCCCCATCCACCTCCGGCGTCGCCGGCCAAAACATCCCCGGACATCCCACCGCCACCCACTCCTGCAACCGGATCCGATTTTCCGCCGCCACCGCCCGGGAAACCAGACGCGCCGCCAGCAGCCTCCGAAGTTCCCGCGTGATCCGGTCTTCGCCGAGGGATCCCTCCAGGGGCCAGCTTTGGATCCGCGCGAGAGAAGCATCCGCCAGCTCCGCCGCCCGAGCCGCCACCCGATCCCTCATTCCCTCCTCCCCCGGGGAAGCTTTGCCCGTACAACCCTCGGCCAGCCAACGGTACGAGCCATGACCCCCGCGACTTCCCGCCGCTGCCCCGATCCGTGCCATCACCACCGCCGAAACCCACCCCGCCGCGAAATCCTCGCTACCCGGATCCGCTTCCAGCCGAACCCGCCGCGGGGAATCCCAGGTCGCCCGGGGAGAGGACGGCCCGCCGGCCGCCAATCGACCCCGGATCTCGATCGGCTTGTCCAGCTGGGTCTGGGTGAGTTCATCAAATAGATCCGCCGCCGCCGCCGCCGCCGTCGCCACCCGGGCGGCCTGCACGCGGTCCTCCGCCTCGATCCGGACAGTCACGGATTTTCCCTTCGCCGTTCCGGTGGCGGCGCCGGCCCAGCCCGCCCAGGCACACCACCCCAGCACGATTCCCAAACCCCGCAGGGTCACGACGATTTGGACGACTTGCCCTCTCCGCTTTTCGTTTTCCCGCCCCCGGAGGAATCGGACGACTTTTTCTCCCCTCCGCCGGTGGCCTCCTTGGCTGCCTTCTTGTAACCGGCACTGCGGTAGTCGGTGATGTAAAAGCCGCTTCCCTTGAAAATAAATCCGGCCCCGGTGCCGAGCTGCCGCTGGATTTTTCCCTTCCCCCAGACCTTTTTCGGGCACTTGTCTTTCGGACAGGTCTTTAGCGGGGCGTCCTTCATCGACTGAAAAATGTCCAGGTGGGAACCGCACTTTTCGCAGACGTATTCGTAGGTCGGCATGATGGGCAAAAATATCGCACCCTTTGAAGGAATCCAACCGCAAAGCCTAGCTGCGGCGGAACAACAGACAGGCGTTTTGCCCGCCGAAACCGAAGGAGGGTTTTAACACGGTACGGAGTCCACGCTGCCCCGGGGACGGAGTCATCTTCACCAGACACTCCTGGTCTCCTTCCCATCCTTTCTCCTCCGTGGTGGGAAAAAAATCCTCCCAGAGGGCGAGAATTGCGATGGCCGACTCCACCGCTCCGCAAGCCATCGAGAGATGTCCGATTTTTGCCTTCGGCGCATTCACCCACGGTTGCCGATCTCCAAAGACCGACCGTAGGGCTTTGGCCTCCGCCCGGTCGTTGGCCGGGGTTCCGGTTCCGTGACTGACCACCGCATCCACCTCCTCTGCCTTCACCCCCGCATCCTGCAGGCAAGACTCCACACAAAAGGCCGCCTCCACCCCATCCTCACCGGGATCGGTGATGCGGAACGCGTCACAACCCTCCGCCGCACCGCAGATCTCCGCATAAATTTTCGCGCCTCGCATCTCCGCGTGACCTCTCTCCTCCAAAATCAGAAAGGCCGCGCCTTCTCCGACCACGAAACCCGTCCTCCCTTTGCCAAAAGGCCGGCACGCCGCCGCTGGTTGATCGCGAAATCCCCGTGCCAAGGCCCCCAAGCGGTCGTAACCCAGCAGACCCCCAGGATGAACACGCCCGTCGGATCCTCCGGCCACCATCCAATCTGCCTCCCCGTCGCGCACCAGTCGGAAGGCCTCGCCGATGACCTGCGTGGAGGCTGCACAGGCCGCCAAACTCTCCTCCCACGGCCCCGCCAAAGAAAACTCCTTGGCCAAAATTTCCAGCGGATCGTCCCCCAGCCCTTCCTCCGGCCCGGGCCAACCAATCGCGGCCGCCAATCCTCCCTCGCCGGCTGGCCTCCCACCGGCCAAAGCTTCCTGGATGGCCAGGCGCGCCATCCGCAGATTTCGCCAACCCGTTCCCGGGATTTCATCCCTCACCTGGGCCGCTACCTGAACGGGAGCCGCTTCCCATCCGGACCAAGCTAAAGGGCGCACGGAGGTGATTCCGGAGATCAGCCCTGCCCACAAAGGACGTACTCCCCATCCATAGCCGGTCACCGCGCCGACTCCGGTGACCACCACCTTACGCTTCATGCGCCCTCCACCATTTGTTTCAGCCGGGTGGCCAGCTCCGCCAAAGTCGGTTCGGGCTCGGCAAACAGGATCTTTTCATCCAGCGCTTTTTGGACCGCTTCCTCCAGCCGGAAGGTCAGATCAATGCGGTCGATGCTCTCCGCCCCCAGATCCGCCGTCAGACGCTGCCCGTCGAGCACCGGCTCTTTCCGCCGTAACGTCTCGGCCACCGCCTTCCGCACGATCTCTCCATAATCCGCTGCGCTTTTCATCCGGACCATACCTCCGCGCACGCTTGAGTCCCATTCCACCGCACCCAAAGAAGTCGCCGGATGCCGCGCCGGGTCCAGCGCTCCATCGAGAAGCAAGAGGCGAGATCATCCTCAGGCCTCCCACGCCGGCTCTCCACCGGGCCCCGCGCGGTAATTTCAATGGCCAGCTGCGCCGCGGGCAGGTTCGGCAGCCCTTCCAGCAACCATAAGGGCGGCTGGGTTCTCCACTCCTGGGCGATTTCCTGCGGACTTCGCCCCTTCAACCAACCGGGCCAAGCCCCCTCCACCCCCGTGACGAGAACCGCCCGTTCGCGGGGCGTGGCTTTGTCCTCCTCCTTCAGTTTGGTCCAAGCAGCCAGGCCGGCCCGGACCACCGATTGCCCCTGGGCGGACATCCAGCGGCTGGCTTTGGCACTTCCCCAGGGGTCGGCAGCCTTCGCCGCCCCCGAGGAAGGAGGCCAAGCGGCCTCGGCTACCTTCTGAAGGCTTCGGAAACCGTTCTTGCCCGCTCCGACCGGAAGGTTAGGATTTCCCTCTTGTGTCTTTCCACCCGGATCCATCCGGGGGACATGAGAATGAACCCTTAACCGCATAGCAGAATACGGCGGCCAAGGAGCCGCCCCCCCACCGGGACCGACTCCCCGCTACCGGACCTAACCCAGAAAAAACCAACCATATGACCAATTTCGAAACTCTTCTCTCCCAGTCGATGCAGAATTTCCGTGAGGGCTCCATCGTCCGGGGCCGCATCATTGAACGCCGTCCCCGCGAGGTGATGGTGGATATCGGCTACAAGTCCGAAGGCGCCATCGACGTCGATGAATTCAGCCCGGCTGACGACCTCTCCATCGGCCGCGAAATCGAGGTGCTCCTCGAACGGCTGGAGAATGAGGACGGTCTCGTCGTCCTGTCCCGCCAGAAGGCGGCCCAGAAGCAGAATTGGGAAAAAATCGTCAAGCTCAGCGAGGCCAACCAGACCGTCAAAGGCTATGTCAAAGGCGTGGTCAAGGGCGGTCTCATGGTGGACGTGGGCGTCGAAGCCTTTCTTCCCTCCTCCCAGATCGACATCAACCCGCCGAAGAATCTCCGCGAGTTTGTCGGACAGGAAATTGAGTGCCGGATCGTCAAACTGAACGAAGACCGCAAAAACGTCGTCCTCTCCCGCCGCGAGCTGATTGAGGAGGAACGTAACGAAAAACGGGCCAAACTTCTCTCCCACCTCGAAAAGGGCGCCAAAGTGAAGGGCCGCGTCAAAAATCTCACCGAATTTGGCGCCTTCCTCGACCTCGATGGTCTCGACGGCCTGCTCCACGTCACGGATATGACCTGGGGCCGCCTCGCCCATCCGTCCGACCTTCTGCAGGTCGGGCAAGAGCTCCAAGTTCTTGTGCTGGAGATCGACAAGGAGCGCCTGCGCGTCTCCCTCGGCCTCAAACAGCTCAGCGAAAACCCTTGGGACAAAATCGCCGAAAAGTATCCGGTCAACCTCAAGGTCCGCGGCAAGGTCACCAGCCTCGTCCCTTACGGCGCCTTTGTGCAGCTCGAACCCGGCGTCGAGGGTCTGGTCCACGTTTCGGAACTTTCCTGGACCCGGCGCATCGCCCGGCCCAGCGACGTTCTCCAGGAGGGTCAGGAAATCGAGGCCATCGTCATCAGCGTCAGCAAGGACGAGCAGAAACTTTCCCTCTCCGTCCGGCATCTTGAGCCGAACCCGTGGGATGAGATCCATCTCCGCTACCCGGTGGGCCGTCCGGTCAAGGGCGTGGTCCGCAACACGACCGCCTACGGCGCCTTTGTGGAGTTGGAGGAAGGCATTGATGGCATGATCCACGTGTCCGACATGTCCTGGACCCGCAAGCCGGCCCATGCCTCGGAAGTCGTCAAGAAGGGCGACAACGTCGAGGCGCAGGTGCTCGGCATCGACAAGGCCAACCAGCGGATCTCGCTCGGCCTGAAGCAGCTCGCCGAGGATCCTTGGAAGAGCGTCGAGGACCGCTTCAAGATCGGCCAGAAGGTCAAGGGCAGCGTCAGCAAGGTCGCTAGTTTCGGCGCCTTCATCGCCCTCGAGGGCGACCTCGACGGTCTCGTCCACATCTCCCAGATCTCCGAGGAGCGCGTGGCGAAGGTGAAGGACGTTCTCAAGCCGGGCCAGGAAATCGAAGCCCGCGTCATCCGTCTGAACAAGGCGGAGCGCCGGATCGGTCTCTCCATCAAGGCCGCCTCCTACTCGGATGCGGAATTTGAAAGAGAGCGGACCGCCCTGGAGGACTCCTCCAAGGGAACCGACTTCCTGGGCGGGATGGAAGCCGCCTTCGAAAAAGCCGAGGAGGAGTACCGCCCCGGCGAAGGCAAGTCCAAGGAGTAACCCGGCCTGCGGTCGCCGTCCGCGATCTCTTTCCGGTCCTTCCTTATGCCGTCCGACGAAATCCTCCTCGAAACCGAGGAAAAGATGGAAAAGACCCTCCGCAAGGTGGAGGAGGATTTCCAAGGCGTCCGCACCGGCAAGGCCTCCCCGCAGTTGGTGGAAAACCTCCGCGTGGATGCTTACGGCACCTCCATGCGGCTGAAGGAACTGGCCGGGATCACCGCACCGGAACCTCGTCTCCTGCTCGTTCAGCCTTGGGATGCCGCCACCGTCGACCCCGTCCGGAAGGCCTTGGAAGAGTCCCAACTCGGCATCACCCCGCAGGTGGACGGCAAGCTGATCCGCCTGCCGATTCCGCAGTTATCCGAGGAGCGCCGGCGCGACCTGATCAAGTTGATCGGCAAACTCGCCGAGGATGGCCGCGTCGCCATCCGGCACGAGCGTCGCCACGGTCTCGAGGCGCTCAAAAAGGAGCAGAAGGACGGCAAGATCACCGAGGACGAACTCTCTTTGGGGGAGAAAGAAGTTCAGAAACTCACCGACCAGTACGTGGGCAAGATCGACGCGCTGGTGTCCGGCAAGGAAGCTGAGCTCCTCAAGGTCTGAACCCAGGGCAAAGAAAGTTGACCCTGCCGAGCCCCCTTCGCCACCATTCGTGATGCTGGTGTCTGGCCAACCGAGGGAGCCGTTCCTTTGAGCGCGATGGTCGAGCTCCGGGATGTCTGCAAAAGCTTCCCGCATCCCTCTCCCAAGCCCGGCCAAGACCCGATTTTCCGCGCCCTTGACCACGTCCACCTGGAGATTCAGGGTGGCGAATTCCTGACGCTGCTCGGCCCTTCCGGTTGCGGCAAAACGACGGCGCTCCGGATGATCTCCGGCCTCGACACTCCCACGACCGGGCAGGTCTTCATCGACGGGCAGGATGTGACCGGGCTGCCGCCCTATCGGCGGAACGTGAACCAGGTTTTCCAAAGCTACGCCCTGTTCCCCCACCTCACCGTAGGAGACAATATCGAGTTTGGCCTGGAAATGCAGAAAGTGGAGGCTTCCGAGAGGAAACGCCGGATGTTGGAGGCGCTGGATCTTGTCTCGCTCTCGGGCTTGGAAGCCCGCAAACCGGATCAGCTTTCCGGCGGCCAGCGTCAGCGGGTCGCCCTCGCCCGCGCGCTCGTCTGCCGCCCCAAGGTCCTGCTGCTGGACGAGCCCCTTTCCGCCCTCGACGCCAAACTGCGCCAGAACATGCAGATCGAGCTGAAAAACCTGCAAACCAAGCTCGGCATCACCTTTGTCTTTGTCACCCACGACCAGGAAGAGGCCCTCGTGATGTCCGACCGGATCGCCCTGATGAACAAGGGCAAGATTGAGCAGCTGGGCACCGTGGACGACCTGTACTACCACCCAAAAACCCAATTCGTCGCCACCTTCATCGGGGAGACCAATCTCTTTCCCTGCACCGTGGCCAACCGAAACCACGAATTCGTCACTCTAAAACTCGGAGGCCGCCATGAATTGCGGCTGCCCGCCGCCCATCTCGCCCCGACGGCCAAGGAAATTCTGATCTCCATCCGCCCGGAAAAAATCCAACTCCAGCACCAACCTCTCCAGGGGGAGAACTGCTACACCGCCACGGTGCTGGAGGAGATTTTCAAGGGACCGTCCGACTCCTTGATTCTCGGCTTGGAGCCCGGCGGCGAAAATCAGATCCGTCTCCACTCCCTCGTGCCGAACTTCGGCACGGACCAGCAGGTCATCCACCGGGGCGACAAGGTTTATGCCAAAATTCACCCCGACGATGTCGTCGTCGTGGAGGAAATGTCCGACTAAGGCTGCGGCGCCAGGGTGGGCGGAGCGAAATTCTTCAGATCCTCGCCCAGTTTGGGATTCAAGGCGGTCAGCTGATCCAACACCTGCTGGTACTGGGCCATGTCGCCCTTGGTTTTCAACGTGACGCCAAGGTTGGCCAGAACCTCTTCCACCCCCGGTTTCAGGGTCAGGGATTTGTGGAAGCACTTCACGGCCTCCTCGTAGTCAGCCACCAGGAACAGCGATTTACCGAGGCGATCCCAGCTATCCGCGTCCTTTTCATCCATCGCTACCAGCTTGCGCAGCGCGTCGATCTCCCCCCGCTGCTGGTCGGAGACTTTCACCCGAGCCCCGGGAATGGAGGCTGGGATCGCGGGACTGGGCGTGGCAGCCGGGGCGGGGGTGGCAGCTCCCGGAGCCGGCTGGCTAACCATGCTCGTCGGTGACTTCTTGGGAGAGAAGTTCATCAGGTCGCGCGCCATGTCGGCGTCCACCTTCGACAACTCATCCACCACCTTCTCGTACTCCGTCAACTCTCCCTTGGTCTTGAGGGTGACCCCGAGATTGGCCAGGGTTTCCCGGTTGCCCGGGGCAAGTTGCAGCGCTTTGCGGAAAGTTTTGACCGCCTCGTCATACACACCCGCCAGGTAAAGGCTTTTCCCCAGCCGGTCCCAGCTGTCCGCGTCGTCGGGCTTCAGGCTGACCAACTTCCGCATGGCCTCGATCTCCCCTTTGCTTTCCACACTCATGGCGGCTCCCGCGCTTCCCGCCATCAACCCCTCCGCCCGACGCCACATTTTCGCCTCATCCGGAGCGGCTGGGCGGTTGGTGGGTTCCCCCGCCACCGGCTTGGCATCAGGCCCCGCAGTGGGCAGCAAAATGGCCGGCTGCTCGATCAGAGCGATGCCAGCCCCGATGGCCAGGAGCGTTCCGAGAAAGGAAAAAAGCACAATCTGGATCCGAGCAGTCATGGTTAGACCGCGAAACCACTCGGCGAGCCGATTTTCCCCAAACTCGTTAAACAGCATGAAACCAACCTAGCCGGACTGCAGATTTAATCCAAACAGAGCCTCAGGATGCCTTCCTCGAGGGCGCGGCTGCGGTCCACCCCCGAAATCAGCTCGATCTGCAGCTCATGGAGTCGTTCTAAGGCCCGACGCACCCCGGTCACCGGACGATGAGCACAAAGCGCGGTCACCTTGCCCAACCTCCAGAGGTTGGGTTTCTCCCCCTTGGCATTCCGCGGCAATACCGACTCCGCTCCCGGATCCAGGCTCGCCTGCCCGTAACTGCCAGGCGGAGGCACGCGCAGCAGCCGGGCCTCCTGCAATGCCCTCCCCAACGCCGCCAACCGCAAGCTGGAGGCGAGCAGCATCACTAACCCCACCTCGCTCTCTCCTTGATCCAGCAAACGGCGGAGCCCCATCCGCGCAGGACCACTCCGGCCCGCCACCACCGCGTCGCACCAGTCCCAAACCTCCAGTTCCCGGCGTCCGGCACCGATTTCCCGCACCGCCTGCTCCGTCACCTTGGTCTCCGGCTTGAGGTAAAGGCGCAGCTTTTCAATTTCCCGTTCCAGCGCCCGTCCATCCCATCCGACGATCTCGACCAGCAATTCGACCGCCCCCGGTCCCGGGGTCAGCCCGGCCTGGCGCAGCCGCGCGGCAATCTCGTCCATCCAGTCGCCCCGGTCCCGCCCGCGCCGCAGATCCGGCGGATCAAATACCTCCACCGAGCCGAGTTTTTCAAACTGACGAAAAAAGGAGCGCCGCTTGTCCACCCCCGGAGCGGAGACGAGCAACTGCGCCTCGCTGGCGGGGATTTTTTCCAATAGCTCCTGCAGCGATTTAAGGGAATCCAACACCGCCTCGCTCCGGCCGGCCGGATTGTCGCCGAGAAAGGTGGCATCCGTGAGCCAGACCAGCTTCCGCCCGCCCAGAAACGGCAGCGTCTCCAAAGCCTCCCGGGTCTTGGCGATCGCCTGCAGGGCCGCATCCACGGTTTCCACCCGGCCGTCCACCTTTTCGGCGTTCATCGGATCTTCCGGCGCCCACTCCTGGAACAGTTCCCGTGCCCGGCGCGACACTTCCGGCTCATCCCCCCCGCCGACGAGGATGTGTTGCGGTTTGCCCTGTTTGGCGGCGGTGGCCATCGTAAGAGGGATGGAACACCTCTGGGCCCCGTGGCGCAACCGCTATGTCACCGGCGAGGAAAAACCCGGTGAAGATCTTTTTCGACGCCTGGCCAACTCCAAAGATGATACAGCCGACTTCATCCTCGCCCGCACCAAGGCCTCCTTCGCCGTCCTCAACCGCTTCCCTTACAACCTTGGCCACCTCATGGTCTGCCCCTACCGCGAGGTGGACGACCTCGCCTCCCTCTCCGCCCAGGAGTCCGCCGATCTCTGGACCCTCGTCAACCGGATGACCGACGCCCTTCGCAAGGCCATGAAGCCGGACGGTTTCAATATCGGGCTCAACCTCGGCACTGCCGCCGGCGCCGGCGTTCCCCGCCATCTCCACGTCCACGTCGTCCCCCGCTGGCCGAACGACGCTAACTTCCTCACCACCGTCGGCGCCACCCGCATCCACCCCGGCGACCTCCCCGCCGTCTACGCCAAACTTCGCTCCGTGTTGGAAGCTTGAAGCCTTGTCATTTTGGTGGGGCGGTCTCGATGAGACCGCCTCGTTCAACATTCAAACTTCGCGCCAGGTAGGGCCCGACGTCCCCGGACTGCGCAGCTTCAGCGGAGCAGTCCCGGCGGGCCGCGCCAATGTTTTCAGATTCTACAATTTGGTGGGGCGCGCTCGATGAGCGCGCCTCGTTGAAAGTTGTATTTTGGATCTTTGACGAGGCGGGATCATCGATCCCGCCCTACCTAATTCTTCTACCTAATCCGCTTTGCGCCGGACACGCCGCAAA
>JBBAWG010000018.1:0-27826 GCA_040397305.1 Methylacidiphilales bacterium
TCGAATTTTAAGGCTCGAATGAGGCGGCCTCGGAGAGGCCGCCCTACCGAAGCCTTGGAGTTATCTTTTTTCGACCTTGAGGAACAGCTTCGCGGCGGCGAGGGCGGCGATGGAGCAGACGATCGTGTAGAGGGCCACAGTTTCCAAAGGAAGAAGGTTCAGGATCCCACCGGCCACGGCCACGGCGGGATTGAAGACCGCTCCAGAGATGCCCCCGAAGAGCAGGGCTCCCGTGCCCACGGTCAAGCCGATGGCGGCACCGAAGTAGCTGTTGCCAGCCGTGCCCTTGGCGGTGGCCACGTTAAGGACCACCCAGGCGAGCGCGAAGGTGCCGAGGAATTCGGCCCCGGCCACGCGCAGAGGATTGTTGAGGAGGGCCTCGCTGCCTTGGCCACGAAAGTGGGTGACGATCAGCGCAGAAACCACGGCTCCGGCCACTTGGGCGGTGATGTAGGGAAGGACTTCGGCCTTGGAGAGTTTGCCCCGAAGCCAGACGGCCAAGGTGATGGCCGGATTGTAGTGGGCCCCGGAGATGTGGCCGCCGGCGTAGACCATGACCATGAGCATCAGGCCGACGGCGAGGGCGCCGAGGGCGCTTTTGGTGAGGGCGGCATAGCCCACGGCCTGGACGAGGAAAAAAGTACCGATGAATTCGACGATGAGTTTATTCATGCCCTCAGTTGAGGGAGGGGCGGGGACCAGGCCAAGCAGGGTTTCGGTGGTCGGTGAGCAAGGAGGGAAGAAGATGTGGCTAGGTTGCGTGAACGGAAAACAACTCGTGAACGTGAAGATGTTGTGAGGCTATAGGCTACAGGCGGCAAGTAGCAGGAAGGCTTTTAGCCTTTTAGGACTTAGTGATGGAGGAAACGCTGAACGATTCCGGTCCTTCCCCATGACTAAAGACTAAACAGCCAAACGCCTAGAAGACGGGCGAGGGTCGTCCTAGGACAGGGTGGGAAATAAAAACAGCCGCGTGTTAAAAAATAATTAGGATAGGACGGTTAATGTCCTAGGTAGGGTCTTACGGTGGGGGGATGACAAGGGCGGAATTTCAAAGAAGGGGGTATCGGTGGGGCGGCCTCGAGGAGGCCGCCTGGGTCTCGATTTCCGGTTTTCGGCGGTCGGCGAGGCGCCCGCGGAGAGGGCGCCCCACCCAAGCTTGGAAGTCAGGCTTGGAAGCGGGGAAACCGAGGTATGATGGGCCAATGCGGATTGAGCTGATTACGACGGGGTCGGAGCTGCTGCTGGGGCAGGTGTTGAACTCGCACCCGGGGTATCTCTCGGGGCGGTTGGCGATGTTGGGGTTGGAGCTGGCGAGGCAGATGGCGGTGCCGGATAGCAAAGAAGCGATCGCGGAGGTTCTCGGGGAGGCGTGGAAACGAGCGGACCTGGTGATCGTGACGGGGGGGCTGGGGCCGACCTCGGATGACATCACCCGGGATGTGGTGGCCGAGTTTTTTCAGAAGCCGCTGGAATATCACGGGGAGATCCACGAGAAGATTCTGGGCTATTTTCGTCATCGGAACCTGACGCCGCCGGGGATGGTGAAGGTGCAGGCGATGGTGCCGAAGGGGATGGAGGTTCTGGCCAACGACGTGGGGACGGCGCCGGGGTTCTGGTGGGAGGAGAAGGGGAAGATGTTGGCGGTGTTGCCGGGACCGCCGCGGGAGCTGGCGCCGATGTTTGAAAAGGGGGTGGAGCCGAGGCTGCGGGGAAGGGCGAAAGCCGCGGAGGGGACGAAGATTTTAAGGGTGTACGGGATCGGGGAGTCGTTCGTGCAGGAGAAGTGTGAGGCGGAGCTGAGGAAAATGGGGTTTGCGGGAGTGGGGTACTGTGCGCGGCCCGGGGAGGTGGATGTCAGGTTGCGTTCTGCCGAGGCGGCTTTGCTGGAGCGGGGGGCGGCCTTTGTAAGAGAGACGCTTGGGGAGGCGGTGTATGCGGAGGGGGCGGAGACGATGGAGGAGGTGGTGGTGCGACTGGCGCGGGCGGCGGGGGTGAAGCTGGCGACGGCGGAGTCGTGCACGGGGGGGCTGGTGGCGAGCCGGATCACGGATGTGCCGGGGGCGTCGGAGATTTTTGTGGGGGGGTGGGTGACGTATGCGAACGAGGCGAAGGTGCGGGAGCTGGGGGTGAAGGAGGAGAGTCTGACGAAGTACGGGGCGGTGAGTGCGGCGGTGGCGGGGGAGATGGCGGAGGGGGCGCGGAAGCGGGCGGGGGCGGACTGGGCGGTTTCGGTGACGGGGATTGCGGGGCCGGGAGGGGGGAGTCCGGGGAAGCCGGTGGGGCTGGTGTATTTGGGGATCGCGGGGGCGGGGGGGGTGGAAACTGTTGAAAAGAAGTTGGTACCGGAGCGGAGGACGTTCAAGGGCATGGCTTCCCAGGCCGCTTTGGACCTGCTACGAAAAAAAATTCAAAAAGGAGCGCATCCTTTTTCAAAAACGGAGGTCTAATCTATTATGGCACCTAAACCAGCAGAAAAGAACGAGAAGTCGGAAGGAACGAAATCCGCGGAGCGGCGTAACCTGGATCTGGCCTTGCAGTCGATCGTCAAGGCCTACGGCGAAAACGCCATCATGCGGCTGGGGGACGCCGGGGCGAAACTGAAGATCGACGTCATCCCGACCGGGTGTTTCGCGATCGATGCGGCCCTGGGGACGGGGGGATTCCCGCGGGGGCGGATCGTGGAGATTTTCGGGCCGGAGTCGTCCGGCAAGACGACGCTGACCCTGACGGCGATTGCCAACGCCCAGAAGCGGGGCGGGACGGCGGCGTTCATCGACGTGGAGCACGCCCTGGATCCCGTGTACGCAAAGAAGCTGGGGGTGAACATGGACGAGCTGTTGGTTTCCCAGCCGGATTCGGGGGAAGAGGCGTTAAACATTGCGGAGACGCTGATCCGTTCAAACGCGTTGGACGTGGTGGTCCTGGACAGTGTGGCGGCTTTGGTAACGAAGAACGAGTTGGAGGGTCAGATCGGCGATGTGACGGTGGGGGCACAGGCACGGTTGATGAGTGCGGCCATGAGGAAGCTGACGGCCCTGATCAGCCGGGCACGGACGGTGTGTATCTTCACCAACCAGATCCGGGAGAAGATCGGGGTGATGTTTGGCAGCCCGGAGACAACGCCGGGCGGGCGGGCCCTGAAATTCTTTGCGAGCGTGCGGGTGGACATCCGCCGGATCAACGCGATCAAGATCCCGGACGGGACGGTGATTGGCAACCGCACGCGGGTGAAGATCGTGAAGAACAAGGTGGCGCCGCCCTTCACCGAGGCGGAGTTCGACATCCTTTATAACGAGGGCATTTCCCGGGCGGGGTCGCTGATCGACGCGGCGATCGAGCATAATGTGGTGGAGAAGAAGGGGGCTTGGATTGCCTATGAGGGGAAGCAGCTGGCCCAAGGTCGGGACGCGGCCAAAGAGGAGCTGAAGAAGGATCCGGCGCTTTATGCGCGGATCGAGAAGGCGCTGCAGGCGAAGCTGGCCGGCAAACCGGAGGAGAGCGCTAAGGCGGTGGAGAGTTCGGAGACGGTGGTGGTGGCAGGGAAGAAGTAGGGGGCTTAACGGGTGGTCGGTTGGGGACAACCGACCCTACCGGACTCGGCCTAAAAGTTAGACGGGCTCGACCTGGACGTTGAACTGGAAGGTGCTGTCCTCGCCACCGAGGACAATCTTGTTGGCGCCGGGTTGGAGGGGCAGGACCATGTGCTCTGACTCCGTGCCGATGACCTGGCCGTTCAGGATGGTGCCGAGGGTGCTGCCGCGGTCGCGGACAACGAGTTCGGAGCCGATCCGCTCGATGGCGCAATGGTTGCGGGAAATCTGGTAGGGATACTGGTCCCGCAGGGCCAGGTCGTTGGCGGAGAGAATGTCGGCTCCCTCGCCAGCTTGGCGCCGGCCGATGCGAAAGGGTAAGCGGTCCAAAACCGTGACTTCCGGTGCGCCGGCCTTACGGACTTCCTTGGTAATCGGGGTGAGGGTGATCCGGGGAATGGGGTGAAGGGTCTCGTGGGGCACAGTGGTGGCGCCCTGTTCGAGCATTTGATGAACTTCCTTGGGGGTCACCTTCCGGCTTTCCAATTCGCGGCGGAGAAGCTCATTGGTGTTGCGGAGGCGCTCAAAAAAGGAGGAGAGGAAGGGGGCCAGCGCGCTGGGGTCGGAAAGAAAAAGGTCGTTAAACTCCTCCACATTCATGAGATGGAGGCGGGTGGGCTCCAGGGCGCGGGCGGTGGCGGAGCGGGGCTTGTCGTCCAGAAGGGCCATTTCGCCAAAGATATCGCCGGGAACAAGATGGCCGAGGGGGACATCGCCCTGCCCGCTCACGTGGATGGAGATTTCGATCCTGCCTGAGAGGATCCGAAAGGCCTCGTTCCCCTCTGCACCTTCGCGAAAGATGACCTCCCCTTGGCCGAAGGATTTTTCGCGCATACCCAGAGAGGGTGAAGCGGAGGGGAGAGAGGGTCAAGTAGGGTCCCCGGCGTTTTCCCCAAGGTTTTTGATCGGAGGAAATCCCCCCCACTGGTATAGAGGTCCCATGGGCGAAGGTGGCGATCGTGGGTTCCTTTTCCGCGTATGCGGTCTGGCCTTGCTGGTCATGGCGGGGTGGCGGCTGCTCGGAGCCGGTGGGCTGCTGGCCGGTGGGGAGCAGGTTTTGGCCAACCGGGAGGCGATGGCGGCTTTAGCCCCGTGGGTGCTTCTCGGGCTGTTTTTCCTGAGGGGTCCGTTGCCGGCAAGAAAAAGCCCCGCACGGGTGGTGGGTTTCCAGTTCCTGAACCTGGGATTTTTGATCGCCGCGGCTGTGTACGGTCTGGCGGCGGTGCCTTTGGAGCTCCCGGTCATGAAGGAGGCCAAGGAGCCGGTCCAGGGGGATTCCGAGTGGCTGGTGCGGGATCGGCTCCGCGAAATCAACGCGCAGATGGAGGGACTGGAACGGGAATCGGCGGAATCCTCGCCCGCCTCTGAAAATCCCTCGGAGAATCGACGGCAGGAGACGAGGCGGCAGCAGCAGTTGGAGATGATGGAAAAGCTCCGGACGGAAAGAAGCCGCTTGGGGGAGGAGTTAAACCGGAGGGGCAAAGTCCAGGAAGAGCGTCTGGAGCGGGAGCATGGCGATCGGCAAAAGCGTTTGGAACGCGCCCAAACGGGAATCGGCGGGGCGGCGCTGATTTTTGTTTTGATGGGAATCCACGGCCTGTTGGCCGGATTCTTTTATCGTGGGGGGGTGGCCACGGGAGGAGGATTCCCGGTGGTCTCCAGCAGCAGCGGCAAAGTCGAGACCTCGGTGCCGGGGGCCTTGCGCCCCAAACGCAGTCTGAATTAGGGACTACGATTTCTTTGCGGAAAGAAAGTTCCGCAACCCCGCCAAGGCAAACTTGGTGTCGTGGCCCGGTTGGCCGGGGGCCGCGGGCTCATCCAGATGAACGTAGAGGAGGCGGGAGCCGAGGCCCGGCAGGGAAAGGCGGGAGGCCGTGGCCAAGGGGCCGGAGGCAAGAATCGCCAGCCGCATGTGGGGAAGGGTGAGGAGCGGTTCCGCCAAAGTGCGCAGATCCCTGGTCCGACGGGCGAGGCCCACAACTTTATAGACGTGGGCGCGGGTTTTTCTGAACTCCGTCAGCAGGCGCTTGAGGCGGAGGGGAGTGAGTTTTCTTTTTAAGGAGTGGGAGGAGAGAACCAGATCCCGTTTGGCACGGCGCACGGCCCGGAGGACCCGGCCGAGGCGGGGCAGGTTGGTCAGCTCCAGGTCGACGGCGTCCGCGAAGGGGAGAAAGGCGAGGAAGAAAAGAACCCGTTGGCGGGAGCGCCAGTTAAAGGCGCCGCCCTCTTCCCGGGTCCGGAGAGTGAGCAGAACCGGCAGTTCTTTCTTGGCCATGGCTTCCTGGATTGTCTCCGGCGAAACCCCCTTGGAGAGCAGCAGGTCCAGGCGGACCTCCGCCAAGTCGACGCCTTCCGGTGGGTTACCCAAGTGGCTCAAGCCCTCTTCGGTTGAGATGGTGCCCACCGTGAGTGGGGCGTTTTTCCAAAGAATCGCCCTCCGGGCCGGTGGGGTTACCGAGGTCTTAATGTCTGCGATCGTGGGATTGTTTTTCAGGGGCATATGATTATTTGGGAATATTGGAATGTATTACAAGAGGTATATATCCATTTTAAGATATCTTGGTCTCGATATATATCCCTTTAGGGATATATGTGGAGTCGTCAAATCCAGCTTTCTATTAAGCTCTAACCCTCAGGACTGACCTTTGAAATCTTATGGCATAAAAGACGCAATCTCTCTGTAAGACCCATCGTTTCCAAGATGGTTTGGCGGGTCTCCGGGTCCTGGAGGAAGCAACCGGCGACCAGATCCACCAAGGCATGGTGGTCCTCCAGATGGCGGAGAAATTTCTTCATCTCCTGCATGCCGGCCTCGATGGGGGTTTCGATTTTTTCCAGGTGCTCGAGAATCTTGGCCACGAGGGCCTCCCGGACGACCGTTTCCTCCGGGGTGGTGACGGAGGTATCCTCGAGGGGCTCAGGGGTGGCGATGACATAGGGGCGAACCTGGAGAACATGGTCCAGGCGGACCCGGGCCAAACCCTGCAGGATCAGGTTGGAAGTGCCGTCCGGCTCCTGCACACAAGACCGGATCAGTCCTAGGCCACCGACCCGGCGAGCGGGGCGACCCGGTTCTTCCATGGCCACGGCAAACATTCGGGGACCCTCGAGGGCTTTTTGCAACATGGCCCGGTAGCGGGGCTCAAAAATGTGCAGGGGGAGAAGGTGGTGGGGGAAAAAGACGGTTTGGGGCAGAACCATGACCCCTACCTGTTCTGGAAACGTCATTCTTATCTCCATACTCCTCTTTTGGGGGCTGGAATAGGGTATTCAGGGGTTTTGGGTATTGACGGAAAGGGTTTTCTGGAAGAGACTTACTTTTTACATATTTATGTTGGATAAGCTTTTTCCCTTTTTAGAGAACGACATGGGTGTCGATTTGGGCACGGCCAACACCCTGGTCTTTGTTCGTGGCAAGGGGGTGGTTCTACGGGAGCCCTCGGTGGTGGCCATGGATCAGGCGACCCGCCGGGTTTTGGCGGTGGGTGATGAAGCCAAACGAATGTTGGGCAGGACCCCGGGTTCGATCGTGGCGGTGCGTCCCCTTAAGGACGGGGTCATCAGTGATTTCGAGGTCACGGAGGCGATGCTCAAGTGTTTCATCGAAAAGGCCACCAAACGTCAAAACCGGTGGCGTCCCCGTCCCCGTCTGGTCATTGCCGTCCCTTCCGGCATCACGGAAGTGGAGCGGCGCGCGGTTTGCGAATCCGCCGCCCACGCGGGGGCCCGCAGCGTTCGTTTGATCGAGGAGCCTTTGGCCGCCGCGATTGGCGTCGGTCTCCCGGTGCAGGACGCCTCCGGCAACATGATCATCGATATCGGCGGCGGGACCACGGAGATGGCCATCATTTCCCTCGGCGGCATCGTCTTCAGCCGCAGCGTGCGGGTGGCCGGTGACGAGCTGGACGAGGCCATCATGAATTATCTCAAGCGGGCCTATAACCTGATGATTGGCGAACGCACGGCCGAGGATATTAAGGTCAAGATCGGCTCCGTTTACCCGATGGACAAGGAGACCTCGATGGAGGTCCGGGGGCGGGACCTGGTGGCCGGCCTTCCCAAGACCTTGACGATCACTTCCCAGGAAGTGCGCGAGGCCCTGTTGGAGCCGATCCAGATCATCCTGGAAAGCGTCCGGCTGACCTTGGAGCGCTGCCCGCCGGAACTTTCCAGTGATTTGGTGGAACGCGGGGTCGTCCTGGCAGGAGGAGGAGCGCTCCTCCGCGGTTTGGATCGTCTTTTGAGCGAAGAAACGGGCCTACCCATCCACGTGGCCGAAGATCCGCTGAGTGCGGTGGTGGAGGGGACCGGCAAGGTGCTCGACGAACTGGAGTTTTTGACCAAGCTGACCATGGCGGACGGACGGGGCTAACCCGTTTTCTGCCCCCAGCCGAAGTCCTCCCTCCCTTTTTCCCCCATGTCCCGGACCTGGATGTATCTTGGCTCCGCCGTAGTGCTGGCGGTGAGCGTGGTCGCCATCTTTTTTGCGCCGGTGACCAATCGCTGGACGGAGCGGATCACGATCGAAACCATTTCCCCGATCGCCCGAACCTGGGCGGGAATCCGCGACCGGTGGAACGATTTCCGGCAAAGCCTGCGGCAGTATGACGCGCTGGAAGAAGAAAACCGAAACCTGCGGGCGGAAAACGTCCGGTTGCAGACCGAAATCCGGCAGATGGACTATCTGCGGACGGAAAACGATCGCTTCCGCGAAATGCTGGGATTCCGCGACCAGCAGTCCTACCGCCTCCTCGCCTGCCGCGTGGTGGAGCGCGATCCCTCGAACTGGTGGAATTCCGTCCTCGTGGATCGGGGATGGAAGGATGATCCCAACCTCGCCCCCGACCAGCCCGTCGTCACCCCTCGCGGGGTCGTGGGCAAAACCGGCACGGTGGGCCGTTCCACAACACGGGTCATGTTGATTTCCGACGAGAATTGCAAGGTGAGCGTGCTCACGGAGGGGTCCGGGGCCCGCGGCATCCTGCTGGGGGACACTCCCTTGAACGGCGGTCAGCCCCTCTGCCGGATGACATTCGTCACGCGGGAGGCGAAGTTTGAAGTTGGCGAGAGGGTCCTGACCACCGGTCTGGGCGGCACATTTCCGCCGAATCTGCTCGTGGGTACGGTCAGCGATGCACCCCCGCTGACCTCCGAGAAGAATTCCGGCCTTTACCGGGAGGGCACGGTGACGCCGGCGGCCGACCTGAACGACCTGCGGGAACTCTTCATCCTCACCGGTTCCACCTCTTTGAAAAAATGAGCTCTCTCGCGCCCCGACTTTTGATTTTGGTGGCCGGCGTCTGGCTGGTGCGGGCGGTGGGCCCGGAGTTTGACGGATCCCTCGCCCTGGCGACGAACCTTCTGGCGGCGGTCGCCATCCAGGCGGGTTTATGGCTGGGGCCCTGGGGTCTGCTGGGTTGGTCCCTGCTCGCCGGAACGTTTTGGGACTTCACGACCTTTTCGCCTCTGGGGCACCACGTGCTGGTGCTTGGCGGCATCGGTTTTTTGGTGCGCACCCAGCGCGGTTGGTGGAAAGGGGCTTCGGCGGGTGAACAGGCTGCCGGATCCGTCCTGGCGGCGGTGGCGTTTTTTGCCTTGGACCGGTTTTTGCATCTACTGGAAACCCGGGCTTGGGCATGGCCCTTTGCCTTGAGTGTTTCCTTGGTGTTGGCCGGGCTGGTGAACGGCATCGTGTCCGTGTTGATGGGTTGGTGGCTGGAGCCGGAGGCCCGTTTCCCGACTCCCTCCCGCGGGCACCGGAGGATTCGCTGATGCTCCTCGTCCGTCCCACCGCCAACATCTCCCTGCGCATGCAGTCCGCGATGCTTGTGGTCGCCATCGCCGCCGGGATCCTGCTGCAGCGTCTCTTCGTGGTGCAGATCGTCGAGGGGGAGAAGCATGCCCAAAGCCTCATCAACCAGACCACGATTCCCATCCTGCTGCCTCCGCCCCGCGGGCTGATCCTGGACCGGAACGGCATGCCGTTGGCCGAGAACCGCGCCCGGTACGACGTCGACCTTTATGTCCGGGAGCTTTCCGGCAACTATGCGCGGGCCCATCGCGGCCGGCTGCCGATGACCCTGGTGGAGGTGGGCGTGGGGGACAAGCGCCGCAAGCAGCGGCAGGTGGATATTGAGCGGATCGTGCAGGAAACCGCCACCGAACCGCTCCGTAATCTGGGGATCCAGATGAATTACGATCTGGAGGATCTCCGGCGGCACGCCCACCAACGTCCCAACACTCCGTTCCAGTTGGCCACGCAGATTGACTTCGCCACCCTTTCGCGGATGGCCGAGCGGGATCCGCGAATCCCCGGCGTGGATGCGGCCGCGCGACCTGTGCGCTGGTATCCGTACGGTTCACTGGCCTCGCACGTGCTCGGGTTCGTCGGGGCTCCCGAGGAGCAGACCTTGGAGATCTTTCAACCGGAGGTGATCGGAAAGGAAGGAATCGAAAAGGGGTTTAACGTGGATCTGGAGGGCGTGCCCGGAGGCAAAATCCTGAAAAAAAACAACCTCGGCTTCATCATGGAGGAGCAGGGTTACCAGGCCCCCCAAGCCGGCAAGAATATCTACCTCACCTTGGACGCACGGATCCAGACGATCGCCGAGGGGGTGATGCGGCGGGTGGGCCGCGGAGCCTGTGTGATCATGGATCCCAACACGGGCGACATCTTGGCCATGGTGTCCGTGCCGAATTATGACCCCAACAACTTCGTGCCCGGCGGGACAGGGGAACGGACCGACTGGAAGCGGACCCTGACGGATGAAACCAAGCCGATGCTCAACCGCTCGATTGGTGCGTACGCCCCCGGCTCCACCTTCAAGACCCTGACGGCCCTGGCGGCCCTCGAGAATCCCAACGCGAAATTCACTCCGCAGACAGTCATTCACAGCCCAGGCTCGGTGTACATCGGGGACCGCTGGTGGAAGGACTGGAATCCCGACGGGCAGGGCTCGATCGCCCTCAAGCGGGCCTTGGCCATGTCCTGTAACACCTTTTTTTATCAGCTCGGGGTTAAAACCGGGATCGAGTCCATGTCCGAAATGGGCAAGCGGATCGGCTTGGGGGAGCGGATGTTGCTGACGCCGGAAGGGGAGCCGGAACTGGCCGGGGAGGATCCGGGAACCATGCCGGGGAAAAAGTGGATGGAGGACCGGATGGCGGAGCGGAAAAAGAAGTATAAGGAGCGGATTGAGAAATGGGTGGCGGAAGGCCGTCCGGGCTCTCGTCCCACCCCTCCGGCGGTGGAACGCTGGAGTGACGGACACACCGCCAATACCTCGATCGGCCAGGGCTATGTCCGGGTCACTCCACTCCAGATGACCGTGATGATGTCGGCCGTGGCGAATGACGGTAAGGTGTATCAGCCGCGGTTGGTGCAAGGAGTGGCCGTTTCGACCGAGGCCGGGGTGAAGCCTGTCCGGGAGTTCCCCGCAGCGGTGAAGCGGGGCGATCTGGGGGTGAAGACGGAAAATCTTGCGGCGATCCGGGAGGGTCTTCGGGCCGTGGTCACCGAGGGGACCGGCAAGAATGCCGCGGTCAAGGATGTGGAAGTGGCGGGAAAGACGGGCTCTGCCCAGTTCACCACCCGGATCGGAGGCGGCCTCGTGAAAGACACACGGACGTGGTTCACCGGCTTTGCGCCGCTCAAGGAGCCGAAGTACGCCATCACGGTCATTGTCGAAGGTGGGAGTTCCGGGGGCACGACCTGCGCCCCCCTGGTGTCGGAGATCCTCTTTAAGATTTTTGAAATGGAGAAGGGGGTGCCGCCGGCGATGGTCTATCAGGCGCCGGTGATCGGTCACTTCCACGGCGTGACGGCCTCGGACGGTTCTTACGTGCCCGGGGGCGACGGTGGCGGGGACTCCGATGGAGACGGCGACGGAGGAGTTTTCGGCGGAATCTTCAACTGGTTTGACGAGGGGAATAGTTCGGGTGGGGCCGGCCGGGGCCTGCGGAGGAACCGCTAATGGCCAAGATCCGCTTCTGGTCCGGTTTTCACTGGCCGAGCCTGTTCCTCATGCTCGGGCTTTGCACCGCCGGGATCCTGATTATTTACAGCGCCACTCACAGCAGCGAGATGGCGGATCTCAAGAACGCCTCCGTCCAGCAGGCGGCCTGGGTGGGGTTGGGACTGGCCTGTTTTTTTGTTTTGGCCTTTTCCGATTATCACCGGTGGGTGGCCCAAGGCT
Organism: Methylacidiphilales bacterium; assembly: GCA_040397305.1. Lineage (GTDB taxonomy): Bacteria > Verrucomicrobiota > Verrucomicrobiia > Methylacidiphilales > Verrucolacustridaceae > Verrucolacustris. The sequence continues at coordinate 11,789 of JBBAWG010000018.1, forward strand.
GGTTCTGGTTCGGGGGCGGAATCTTTCTCCTGCTCGTCGTGCTGATTTTCGGTCGTGAGGTCAACGGGGCCAAAAGTTGGCTACGTTTCGGTCCCGTGGGTTTCCAGCCGGCGGAAGTGATGAAGTTGGCGTTTCTCGTGGGATCCACCGCCTTGCTGGTGGCGTTACGGGAGAAGATGCAAAAGTTCCGGACGATTCTTGCGTTGGTAGGGCTAGCGATGATTCCCGTTTTTCTGATCCTGAAGCAGCCGGATCTCGGCTCTGCCGCGGTTTTTCTTCCAATGTGTTTCGGGCTGCTTTTCGCCGGCGGGGCCCGGCTGCGGTTTTTGCTCATCCCGGTGGGCCTGGGTCTGGCAGGGTTTTTGGCGATTTATCTTTGGGTGGGGCATCTTGGAAAGGAGCTGCCGTTTCTCAAGACCTACCAGAACAACCGGATCCGGACCTTTTTCGACCCCAACCTGGATCCCTTGGGGGCGGGATGGACGATCCGGCAGTCGATCATCGCAATCGGATCGGGAGGCTTCACGGGGAAGGGCTTTCTCCGGGGAGACCAGAACCTCTACGGGTTCCTGCCCAAGAACATTGCCTACAACGATTTTATTTTTTCCGTGCTGGGGGAGGAGTGGGGCTTTGTGGGGGGAGCACTCCTGATCCTGGGCCAAGCCGCCCTCCTTCTCTGTATCGCCTGGATCGGTTTGCGGGCTTCGGATTTTGAGGGGCGACTCCTGGCGGGAGGCGTCCTCGGCATGCTTTTCACCCATTTTTTCATCAACGTGGGAATGACAATCAAGGTGGTACCCATCACCGGCATTCCCCTTCCTTTTGTCAGCTATGGAGGAACCTTCCTGGCCGTGTGTATGGCCGCGATGGGATTGATGCAAAGCATCTGGCGGCAACGGCGTCTCGGCTGACGCGCCCCCGCAAGAAAGGAACACAACCATGATACTGGAAACCATCAAACGAATCCTCCGGGGGAAGCCCCGGGAGGAGCGGCGCAGTCTTCTCATTTCCGTCGAGCCGCTGGAGAAGCGGGTCGCCCTGCTGGAGGGCGGCGTCGTCGAGGAGTTCTCCATTGAGCGCGAAGGAGACCGGAGCATTTCCGGCAACATCTACAAGGCGCGAGTGCATAACGTGGAGGGATCCCTCAAGGCCCTCTTTGTCGACATTGGCCATGAAAAGAACGCCTTCCTCCACTTCTGGGATGCGGTCCCGGCGGCCATTGACGAGCAGGTGGAGGCGGTGGAGCGGCGGGGGGGTCGGCCGCGTAAACCGAGGATCACCAGCAATGACATTCCGAAACTCTATCCGGCCGGAGCCGACGTGATCGTCCAGGTGAACAAGGGGCCGATCGGCACGAAAGGCGCCCGGGTCACCACCAACATCAGCCTCCCAGGCCGCTATCTGGTGCTGATGCCGTTCGGAGAAATGAGCGGCGTCTCCCGCAAGATTGAGGACCCGCAGGAGCGGAGCCGGCTGCGCAAGATTCTGCAGGAACTCGACATTCCCGACGGCATGGGAGTGATCCTGCGCACCAACGGGGAGGGGATGCAGGCGCGGTATTTCGTTCGCGATCTCGCCCTGCTCCTCGAGCAGTGGCGCCGGGTGGAGGAGGGGCTGAAGACCAAGTCCGCTCCGGCGGTGCTGCTGGAAGAACCGGATCTGGTGGAGCGCTCGGTTCGCGACTTCCTGACGGAAGAAGTGGACGAGGTGGTCGTGGACAACGACGACGCCGAGAAACGCGTGCGTGATCTGGTGGGCACCATCTCCAAGCGTTCCCTGCGGAAAGTGAAACGCCACCTGGCGACGGAGCCGCTGTTCGAGGCTTATGGCGTGAACCGTCAGATCGAAAGCGCATTGCGTCGCCAAGTCTGGCTGAAGTCCGGCGCCTCGCTGGTCATCGACGAGACGGAGGCCTTGGTTTCCATCGACGTCAACACCGGCAAAACCCGGGGCGGCAAGGACCATGACGATACGATCCGAAAAACCAATCTGGAGGCAGCCGAGGAGATCGCCCGGCAATTGCGCCTGCGGAATCTCGGAGGCCTGATCGTCATCGACTTCATTGACATGCGTTCCCGGCGGGATCAGGCGGCGGTCTACGACAAGTTCAAGGACTGCCTGCGCCGTGATCGCGCGCGCACGCACACCCTGCCCATTTCGCCCTTGGGCCTTTTGGAGATGACGCGGCAACGGGTGCAGGAAAGCATTCGCCGCGCCGTATACATGGAGTGTCCCGCCTGCCGGGGCAAGGGGATGGTGAAATCCTACGAGACCATGAGCGTGGAGATTCAGCGGGAGATCAGCCGGATCCTTCGCAAGCACCCTGAGGCCCATGAAATCAAGGTGGTGGTTCATCCGGGGGTATTGCACCGGCTCCGGACGGAAGATGACGAACTGCTGGTGGAACTGCAGCGTCGTTGTGCCGGCCAATTCAGCTTCAAGGCGGATCCGGCGGCCAACATCGAGGACTTCAAGGTTCTCAACGCGGCCACTGACCAGCCGTTGGAGTAGTCGTGGAACCCGGTTCCGGCGAGCCGAGCGTCCCGGTCGGGCAGGTCCGGGTGGCTGGTCTACGGGCCGGGCTGGAGAAGGCTGAGTCCACCCTCGGGCCGGAGGCGCCGGCCTCGGCCCGTCTCGACCTGTACCGGGAGTTTCTCCGGCTGGAAGAGAGCCGGCTGGAGGAGCAGGCGCGGGGCGGCACCGCCGGGTTGGAGCTGGCGCATCGCCGCGCCCAGTTGATCACCGCCGTGCTGGAGCGGCTCTGGGAAAACTCCGGCGGTCCGGCAGCGGGGGACGGCCTGGTGCTTGGAGCCGTGGGCGGATTCGGCCGACAGGAGATGAGTCCGGCCAGCGATATTGATCTGGTGTTCCTTCGGGAGGGGGCGACGGATCGCACCGCCGAGGAGGTGGTGAAGCAGATTCTGTATGTGTTGTGGGATCTCGGCCTCAAGGTGGGGCACGCCTGCCGGACAGTGGCGGAGACCGTGGAACGCGCGGAATCCGAGCTGATGATCAAGACGGCGCTTTTGGATGCACGGCGGCTCACCGGGTCCCACGCCCTTTGGCGGAAGTTTGAGGAAGAATTCAGCAAACGGAACCTTGGTCGGGGGGTGGAGTCGTATCTTTCCTGGCGGTTGGAAAACCAGGCCGCGCGTCACGCCAAGGAAGGTGGCACGGTTTTTGTGCAGGAGCCGAATTTGAAAACCGGGGTGGGTGGATTGCGGGATTTTCATAACCTCCGGTGGGTGGGAAAAGTTTCCGGGGAGGGCGCCACCTTGGCGGATCTGGTGCGAAAGGGGTGGCTCGGTTCCGAGGAGGCGATTCAGGCGGAGACGGCCTTTGGCTTTCTCATGACCCTGCGAGAACAGCTGCACATGGCCCAAAGCGGCCCCGGGGACGTGCTAACCCTGCGCCTCCAGGGGGAGCTGGCCACAGCGATGGGATATCCGCAGCCCAACATTTTGCGAAAAAGTGAGGCGCTGATGCGCGAGACGTACGGCCATCTCCGCACGATCCATCTGGTTTGCAACGCCGCCGCCACCCGGATTTGCCAGCAAAAGACCGGCCGGCCCCGGGGTCTTTGGTCTTTCTTTTCCGGCTGGAGTGGTGCGCGTCGGGCGGTCGACGGTTTTGTTTTGAGCGGAGCGGAACTGGGGGCGGAATCCCCCGAGGTGTTTCGCCAGGATCCCGTGCGCATGATCCGGGTGTTTCGGATCCTGCAGGATCAGGGTTCCGTGCCCGGGGCGGAACTGTCCACCCTCCTCCGCGCCAACTTCTCCCTTTTGACGGAAGAATGGGCCCGACGGGCCGAGGTGCGGGAAACGTTCCTGCATATTCTGAGACAGAAGGGGAAGGTCGGGCGCATTCTTCGGTATATGCACGAGTGCGGGGTGCTGGGTCGGATCCTGCCGGAGTTCGCCCCGCTGACCTGTCTGGTCCAACATGAATTTTTCCACCGTTATACGGCGGATGAACATACGTTGGTCTGCCTCGAGCAGTTGGATGCGATGTTGGATTCGAAGGAGCCGGATCTGCGCAAATATGGGGAGCTGTATCGGCGCGTGGAGACCCCGGAGATTCTTGTTTTGGCCGTGCTCCTGCATGACACCGGCAAAGCCGAACTCACCCGGAATCACGAGGAGATCGGGGCGGTGCACGCCGCCCAGGTGGCCCGGCGGTTCGGGTTTCGGGGGCGGGAGCTCGCCTTGATGACCTTCCTGGTGGACCACCACATGACTTTGGGGAATTTTTCCCGCAAGAACCTGGATGAAGCGGAGACCATTCGGTCTTTCGCCCGGATCGTGCAGGATGAGGAGCGGCTGAATTTACTGATGCTGATCTCGGCGGCCGATGTCCGGGCCGTGGCCGGACGCAACAACTGGTCCAGCTGGAGGGAGCTTTTGGTCTGGGACCTTTATGCGCGAACCAAACGCATGTTGGCCGGCGAGGAGGAGTTTTTGCGGGCGGAGGAGGAGGAGCGCCGGGGAAGGGTGGCCCAGGTGGAGGCGGAACTGGCCGGAGAATTTTCCCCGGAGGTCGTCACGGATCATCTGGCGGGAATGGGGCCGGCGTATGTCCGCCAGTGTCCGGCGGCGCTCATTGCCCGGCATCTGCGGGCGGTGCACCGGTTTTTTGCCGACCGGGTGGGTGGAGCGGAGGCCCTCGTGCCGCTGGTGGAGTGGCTGGACCGGCCGGAGGAGGGACACACCGAGGTGATTGTGATCACCTGGGACCGGGAGAGGCTTTTCAGCAAGATTGCAGGGAGTTTTGCCGTGGCGGAGTGCAACATTCTCAGCGCGGATGTTTTTACCCGGGCCGACAATGTGGTGTTTGACACCTTCCGCGTCTGCAATGCACGCATGGAACCGGTGAGCCACCGGGTGGATCGCGAGACTTTTGAAAAAACCCTGACTGAGTCGCTTTGCCGCACAGAGGACTCCTTGGGCGAAAAGCTTTCCGGGCAGGGGCCGACCATGTGGCAAAAAGCGATCGGAGAGGCCGAGTTTCCCGCGAGCCTGCGGATCGACACGGAAAGTGAGCCGGGGCGCACCCTGCTCCATGTCCAGGCGCCCGACCGGGTGGGTCTGTTGCACGCCCTGACCGGCGGAATCTCCGATGAGGGAATGCTGATCGGGGTGGCTCGAATCACGACGGAAAAAGGCGCGGCGCTGGACAGCTTTAGTCTGGTGGATCGGGAGCACCGGGCGGTGACCGATGCCGCCTGGCAGGAACGCCTGCTCCAGAGGCTGAAGGAAGTGTTGAGCCGATGAGTTCCATGGTTTTGCCGGTGGAACCCGGTGATTTGGCCGAGGCCAAGCGGCTGGCCCGGAGGGTGGTGACCGAAGCCCGCCGGCGTTTTCATGTGGAGCGGGCGGCTCTTTTTCTCCTGAATCCAAACCTGGGGGACTTGGAAGTGGAGGCCTCGGCGGGTTTGGCTTTGAAAAACCGGAACAAACGCTGGCAGGTGGGGCAGGGATTGGTGGGTTGGGTGGCGAGCCGAGGAATTGCGGCCCGGGCGGATGTGAAAACCATCCGTCACGCCCTTGGTCCGGCAGGAAGCGAAATGGCGGCTCCTTTGAGCGAGGGGGACAAGTTACTGGGGGTTTTGGCGGTGGGCACAAGGCGGAAAAACCATTTTCACCCGGGGCAGGAGCAGGAGTTGGCGATTCTGGCCCGGGAAGCCGCGGGTTGGATGGCGTTGGCGTGGCGGGTGGCGGGAACTCGGGCGGAGGGCGAGCGCTCGGCCGCCTTGGCGGAGGTGGGGGCGGCGGTGGGTGCGGAGGAGACCGTGCCGGCCATTCTCCAGCGGGTGGCGCGGGAATCCCAGAGGCTCTGTGGTGCCAAAGTCGTCTCGATTTTTCTTCTCGAAAAAGAAACTCAGGAGCTTCGTCTCGAAACCTGTCTGGGGGCTTCGGCCAAATACCGGAAACAGCCCCCCATGCCCGCGGCGGAGACGGCTCTGGGCTTTGTGGTGCGGGGGTGCCGTCCGTTCACCCTTGTGCGGGTCGCGGAGAGTGCGCTGGATCTTCATACCGATCGGATGCTGCAGGAAGGGGTGGCCTCGTTAGCGGCGGTGCCTCTCGCGGACCCGCAGGGGGGGGTGGGGGTGCTGTGCGTGGGGACCCGGGAGATCCATCGTTTTTCCGATGCGGAGATCCGGCTGTTGACCGGAATGGCCGGGTTAGCGGCGGCTGCCCTAGGCCGGGCCCGGCTGGCCTCCCGATTGGATCAGACGGAAGAGGAACTGCGGAATCGTGAGAGGCTTTCCTCTTTAGGCATGCTGGCCGCCGAGGTGGCTCACGAGGTGCGGAACCCGCTGGCCGTCGTCCGGATGCTTTGGCACAGCGCGGTCCGGGGCTTGCCCACATCGGAGCCGCAAGCTCGCGACCTGCAGATGATTGAAACCAAGTTGGGCCAGATGAACACCATTCTGGACCGGATTCTGAATTTGGCCCGTTCCGCCGATCCTGAGATGCGGGATTTGGACGCGGCCGAAGTGGTCGAGGAGGTGGCCCTGCTGACGCGGACCAAACTGGGCTTTGCCCGGATTGCCGCGGTTCTCAAGCTGCCGACCCGCGGCACGGCACGAATCCGTGGAGACCGTGCCCTGCTGGAGCAGGCCCTGCTGAATCTCGTGCTTAACGGCATGGAGGCGATGAAGGATGGGGGTGAACTGCGCCTGGAAGTTCGGGCCGCGAAGGATGGAGTTTTTCTGGCAGTCCAGGATCAGGGGCCCGGCATGAAGAAGGAAGTTGCCGAGCGATTATTTGAGCCTTTTCTCACACGGCGCCCGGGTGGCACCGGGCTGGGTCTCGCGCTGGTGCGGCGGACGGTGGAGGCCCACGGTGGCAGTGTGCGGGTTCAGTCGAAACCGGGACGGGGAACGAGGGTGGAAATCCGGTTGCCGAGGCTGATGGCTTAAGCGCTGGGTTTGCCCGGATTCTTCGGCGAGGCGTCCCCACCGGACGCGCCGGTCTGGTTAATTCAGCAGCTTTTCCAGCTCCTGATCCTTCGGCACGCCCAGTTCGAGAGCACGGTTATAGTGGCGCTTGGCCAGCTCTTTGGCCGGAGGCGTTTGGGTGGCATAGATCACCGCGAGGTTGAAGTGGGCGTCGCCGTAGCTGTCGTCCAGCTCGATGGCTTTGCGGCACTCCTGCTCGGCGGCTTCCTGAAGGCCTTTCCGGGAAGAGGAGATGCCGAGGTAGTTCCGGGTCTTGGCGTCGTTGGGGTCCAGGGCGACCGCGCGGCTCAGGACTTGGATGGCATCGTCGTACTTCTCCTGTTGGACGAGAACGATGCCGAGAACGGAATGGGAAAAAGCATCGTTGGGGGCGACGCGAATGGCCTCCCGGAGGGCTTTTTCCGCCTCGGGATACTTCTGTTGCTGGAAGCGCACCACGCCGAGGTTGGAAAGGGCATAAATGGACTGGGGATATTTGTTAAGGATTTCCTGATAGGCGGCCGCGGCCTCGTCGAATTTTTTCTCCGTGTAAAGAGAGGTGGCCCGCGCGGCGGTGTCCTTGAACTCCTCGGGGATCCGAGGCTTTTCCGCGTAACTTTCCGGGCTCGCGGGCTTTTCGGCGGCGCTGCTCAAGGTGGTCGTGCCGGCCGCGGCTCCGGTGGCGGCGGCGGGGGCCTCCGGCTCGGGGGCGACGAGGGAAGGAGCCGAAACTTTGAGCATGCCCTCCTCCTCCGCACTCAGGGACACCAATGGGGAGCTGAGCACCTCCATCTGGGTTTTGAGGGCCTCGGTCGAAACGGCGAGATTTTTGAACTCATCCAGGACCAGGCGGCGGGCGGCCTCCCGGCGGGCCTGTTCCTTCAGTTGCCGATCGAGGATGGAGCGGAGCATGGCGTTTTCCTTGGCCAAGGTGGAGTCGGACTTGCCGGCGGTTCCGGCCATTTGCAATTTGCCCGTCAGGTCGGCGATCTGTTTCTTGTAATCTTCGTTGGCGCGCGTGAGCTCGGCCGACTTGGCATTGGCCTCCGCCAACTTCTTCTCCAAAGAGTCCACCTGGCCACGGAGGGAAGACATCTCTCCAGCCATGTCCCCGCCGGCGGCCTTCTTGAGGCTTTCCTCGGTCGAGGCCAGCTTGGTGCGCAGAGCGGTGTTTTCCTGCTGCAGGGCGGCGACGTTGGCATCGCCCGGGGCTGCGGAGGAAAGTTTTTCCTGGAGGCCCTTCTTGTCGGTGAGGGCTTGGTCCAGATCGGCCTTGGCCTGTTTCAGCTCCGTGCGGGCGGACTCCAGGTCGCCGGTCAGCTGGATGATGCGTTGGCGGAGGGTGGACGGGTCGTCTGAAAGGGTCACCGGGGCCGGGGAGGCCGGGGCTTCGATTTTGGCAGGTGCCGGAGTGGGAGCCGGGGCGGGGGGCTCAGATTTTTCCGACAGCGGGGCCGGGGCCGTGGGCGCGGGGGTAGTCACAGGGGCCGCCGGGGGCGGAGTGGCGGATTCTTTGGCGGTCTTGAGGTTGGCGAGTTTGTCGCTCAAGTATTTGATTCGATATTTAACGATCGTTGGTTCCCATTCCGGGTTTTCGTTCTTCAGTTTTTCAAGGCGTGTCAGGGCAGTTTCGTATTTCTCCCGGGCCTGCGAGTTCTGGCCCCCTTGGCTTAGCTTGTCCCCCTCGTTGATCATCACATAAATCTGGAGGTAGTCGTCCTGGGGAGAGGCTGCCGCCCCCACACGAAAGGCCATGGAAAAAACCGTCAAAGCGGCCAGGGCAAAAATTTGCATCCTCTTTGTCACAGAGGGGGAAATTAGGCGGGTAAAAAAGGGGTGGATCAAGAGAAAACGACCCCCGTTGACGATAACTTTTCCCCGTCTAGAGATAGTAAGTATGGAGTTAGCCATGCCACAGGGCGTTTTGGTGTTGAACCGTTTTTGGCAAGCGGTCCACATCTGCTCCGTCCGGCGGGCTTTCAGCCTGCTCTATATGGGCCATGCCCAAGTGGTGGATGGGGATGGGCAGGATTTCCGGACCTTTGATTTCCACAGCTGGCAGGAAGCCAGCCAAGGTTACGAGGGGGAAGATGCCTACCATACCATTAGCTTCCGGATCCGGGTTCCCCGGGTGATTGTCCTGATGCTGTTCGACCGTATTCCGAAAAAAGAGGTCAAGCTGACGCGCCAAAACGTTTTCGAACGAGATGCCTTCACCTGCCAGTATTGCGGCGACAACAAGGACCGAAAGGATCTCAACCTGGACCACGTGATTCCCCGGGACCAGGGCGGCACCACCACTTGGGAAAACGTTGTCTGCTCCTGCATCCCCTGCAACACGCGTAAAGGCAATCGCCGTCCGCACGAGGCCCACATGAAGCTCGTCAAGAAACCCAAGCGACCCAAGCTCCGCACCTTCCTGACTGTCCAGATTTCCCGGAACGGACCGGAAACCTGGCGCCATTTCCTCGATTTGGCGTACTGGAACGTGGAATTGAGCGACTAAAGCTATTTTTCCTTCGAGCGATTGGGGACAATCGCTCTCACCCGCGGTAGAACTTACCCCCCTTGAACCTTGCCCAAATTCTTTCTTCGCCGGAACGCGGGCGACTTTTTCCCGCGAGCCGGGAGGGCATCTTTTTAGCCCACGCAGCGGTGGCCCCCATCACCGGACCCGCGCAGGAAGCGATGGATGCCTGGACGGTGGAGGCGGCTGCCGGCCGGCAGGAGAGTGAGGAGACGTGGAAACGGGTCGCGAAAACCCGGGCCGTGGCGGCCCGGTTTCTGGGATGTGAAGCCGACGAAATTTCCCTGCTGGGGCCCACGGCCCTGGGTTTGGGGCTGGTCTCTCTCGGCTTGGACTGGAAAGCGGGGGATGAGGTGGTGTATGACCCCTTGGACTACCCGGCCAATGTTTATCCTTGGAAGGAGTTGGAAAAAAAAGGGGTGCGGGCGGTGCCTCTGGTGCGTTCTCCGGGAACCCCCATTCGCTGGGAAATCGTGCGACCTCGGATCACCGGGCATACCCGTTTGGTCAGTCTGGCCACGGCTCATTACCTCAGCGGACATCTTCCGGAACTTGCCGTGATCGGGCCTGAGCTGAAGAAACGAAACATCCTGCTTTGCCTCGACGGTATCCAGACGCTGGGCGTGCTGCCGGCGGCCTTTGCCGAGGCGGATTTTTTGGCAGCCGACGCCCACAAGTGGATGCTGGGGCCGGTGGGGGCCGGTGTGCTGATGGTGCGGAAGCGAGTTTGGGATCAGCTTCGTCCGCCGCTGTTGGGGTCGTGGAATGTGGTCAGTCCGGAGTTTCTGGCGCAGCCTGAGATCCGGTTTGAATCCGGCGGACGAAGATACGAGCCGGGCAGCCTGAATCTTCCCGGGATCGAAGGGATGCGTGCCTCCCTGGAGTTGCTTGCATCCTTCGGCCAAGCGGAAGTTTTCGCCCACGCCCTCGGCTTGGCCCGGGGGATCCGGGAGGGGGCCCGGCAGGCCGGGTTTGCCATTTATGGTGGAGATGGGGAGGAGAGGGTGATCACGAGCCTCGTCGAACCCAAGAACGGGTGGGCAAAAATCAGGGATCAATTCGAGGCGGCCCGGATTCGCGTTTCGTGGAGGAAGGAGCATGGGGGAAAGACCCTGCTCCGGGCGGCACCGCATGTGGCCAACACGTGGGAGGAAATCGAAGAGTTTCTCAAGATTTTGGGTTCCGCCGCCCGGTAGAATGCCCGCCGCGCTTTGCTGCCTCATCCTCCCGAACGGAGAAACCATCGGGCATTGACTCGTTCCCTGGCTTTTGGCACGATTTTGCGCTTACCGAAGATCATCCATGAGACCCACTTACAATCCCTCCAAGCGTACCCGTCGCCGGCAGTTCGGCTTCCGGAACCGCATGAAAACCAAGGGGGGACGGGCTGTCCTGGCGCGCCGTCGGGCGCGGGGCCGTCGCCGTCTTCTGCCCAAAGGTGTGGAGCGCCGCTACGCCCGCCACACCGGGGCGTGACCGCCGCCTCCCTCGGGCGCGCATTCTTCGGCGCAGGTCCGATTTTCACGCCATCCGGCGCACGGGCGGCACGGAAAGCGGCCTTCACCTTAAGCTTAACTGGCGCCATACGTCCGGTTCCTCCCGCCGCATGGCTGCCATCGTCTCCAAAGCGTGTGGGCCGGCCGTGACGCGCAACCGCATCAAACGCTGGATCCGCGAGGCATGGCGGCATTTGCAGGCGGACCTCACGCCCGGTCTCGATTCCGTTTGGATTTCCCGTCCGAAGGCCGGCCAAGCCGGCGCCGAGGCCTTGCAGGAAGAGATGACGGTTCTGTATCGCAAGGCGGGACTTTGGGGCTTGGAACAATGAAGAACGTTGTCATTTTTCTCCTCCACGCCCAACGGGCGTTCTCCCCGCTCTGGCGCTCGCTCCTCGGCACCCCCGGACCCTGTTGCCGCTTTCATCCCACCTGCTCGGAGTATGCCGAGGAGGCCATTGGCCAGCACGGCCTGGTGAGCGGAGGAGCCATGGCGTTGCGCCGGTTGTCCCGTTGTCATCCGTGGGGCGGAGCTGGGCATGATCCGGTGAGAAGGTCCGCGTGAAAAAGGGCGGCGGCATGGACCGGACCTCGTGGTTGGCGGCAGGGGCCTGCCTGCTTCTCCTGATTCTTTATCCCCAAATCGTCTCCTTCTTCTACCCCCCCGATCCGAGCGCCGTAAAAAAGAAGACCGAAGCCAGCGCGACGGTTCCTCTGACCAACGCTCCCGTCGCCCCGGCGGCATCCGCTTCCCAAATGGCGGCCAAGGAAAGTCTGGCTCCCGGCGCGGTCACCCGTGCTGCTCCCGAACAGACCGCCGTTTTGGAGAATCGTATGATCCGCGTAGTGCTCACCACGTGGGGCGGGGGTGTGAAGGAGGTTGAACTTCGGGAGCATGAGGTCGAAGCCCAGGAGAAAGTTTTTCTCAACCGCGGTTCGCCTGATGCGGTCTTCGAGTTGCGTGGCTGGAGTGCGCCAGGAGAGGGTCTGGCCTGGACCTTGGAAAAAGCGGATGCCCAGGAGGTGGTTTTCACCGCTCCCGCCCGTTCGGACGGGACGGCGACGATTCGCCGGACTTTCCGGTTGGCGGGGGATTATCTTCTCTCTTTGGATCAGGAGGTGGAAAACCGGAGTGGGGCTCCGTTGGCGATGCCCGGGTATGCCCTGGCCGGCGGCGTGGGTGCCCCGATTCATCTGCGCAAAGATGAGGAGGCTTACGTCGGCACCGGCTGGTTCACCACCGATCTTAGCTATACCACCCACAAGCTGCCGGAGTTCCTGCCGTCGAGCTTCCTTTTTCTCTTTCCGCAAAAGGGGAAAGAGAAGGTAGCCAGCCGAGAGGATCGGCAGGTCCGCTGGATTGCCGCCAAGAGCCAGTTTTTTGCCATGGTCCTCACCGTGAAGGGAGACCCCGCCGCTGGAGCCGAGGCCCGGAAGGTGGAGCTCTCCGGGGAGACGATGCGCGACGGCAACGGCAAGGTCCCGGCGGTGGAGACTTGGATGAAGATCCCGGGATTTGACCTTCCGCCCTCGGGCAAGGCCAATCGTGCTTTCACGCTCTACTCCGGACCCAAGGAGGATTGGCGCCTGCGCAGCCTCGCGGCGAATGAGGACTACGTCATGGAGTTCGGCTGGATGGGTTGGGTCAGCCGTCCGCTCCTGGCGGTGATGAATTGGATCCACCGGTATGTGGGCAGTTACGGCTGGTCGATCGTCCTCCTCACCATCCTGATCAAGGCGGTGCTTTGGGTCCCGCAGGCCAAGGCCAATGCCAGCATGAAGAAGATGCAGCTTCTGGCGCCTAAGCTGAAGGAGCTTCAGGAGAAATATAAGGAAGAGCCCACCAAGCTGAACGCCGAGATGATGAAGCTCTACAAGGATTTTGGGGTCAACCCTCTGGGCGGCTGTCTTCCGCTCCTAATTCAGATGCCGGTGTTCCTCGGATTTTACTATATGCTTCTCAGCTCGGTGGAGCTGCGGGGGCAGACCTTCTTCTGGATCCACGATTTATCCCGGCCCGACACGGTCTTTGTCATCCCGGGGCTGGGCCTGCCGATCAACCCGATGCCCCTGATCATGACGGCGACGATGATGTGGAGCATGCATATTACGCCCCAGCCCCAGGGTGTGGACAACCCGGCGGCCAAGATGATGAAGTGGATGCCGGTGCTGATGTTGGTGTTTTGCTATAATTTCAGTTCGGCGCTATCTCTGTATTGGACCGTGCAAAACATCCTCTCCATCGGCCAGCTCTACTACAACCTCCGGCAACCCATGCCGAAGCTGGAGAAGGTCGTGCGTCCGGCCGACCTTGTCAAAAGGGGCCGCTGGAAAGGCGGCATGTGGGGGCGTCGATGAGCGGGTCGGTGCCGGCGGCGGCGCGGGAGACCCTGGAGAATATGCTCGGGCACCTTGGCTTTGCTTTCACGCTGGAAGAGGAGAAGCGCGGGGAGGATCAGGTCCTGCATGTGAGGATGCAAAACCCGGCGCGGTTGATCGGGCGGGAGGGGGAAGTGCTGGACGACCTGCAGTTTCTGCTCAATCGGATGTTGGCGCGGGGAGAGGAGCCGCCTCCTCGGGTGATCGTGGACGTGGAAAATTTCCGGCGGGAACAGGAGGCGGCCCTCCTGGATGAAATCAAGGAGATGGTCGACCAGGTCCGCACGGCCGGCGAGACGGTGGAATTGCCCCCGATGAATGCATATGAACGCAGGATCATTCACCAAGCCTTCAAGGATGATCCCAAGGTGGAGACGGTCAGCCCCGAGGGGCCCGCCCGGCTAAAGCGGATCCGGGTCCGTCCGCGGCGTCCGGCGAAGTCCTGAATTTTTCCGCGGGAAGCTTCCGGCTGCGTCCAATTGGAGGAGGGGGGGGTTGGGGAACGGGTCTGACCTGGTTTGCCATCCTCATTCTCGTGGCGGCGTCGGGTCTCTATTTGGGGGGAGCCCGCCGGGAGTTTTTGGGGCCGGCTTTTGTGGTGACCGCAGGCCTCTGGCTTGGGTTGGCCTGGAGGGCGGTGGAGGGATGGTGCAACGGGCGACGGGTAACCGACCTTTTGGATCTGACGGTTTTTCTTTTTCTCGGGTATGCCGCATGGGCGGTAGCGAAGGGGCCCGCTCCTTACCTGGGGAAAATCGAATGGCTTTGTGCTTCACTTTATGGGGCGGTTTTTTTGACGGCCCGTCATCAACTGCCTTCCCGGAAGGGAGTTCCCTGGGTTCTGGGCTTTTTTGTCGTGGTGGCTTTGGTTTGTAGCGCGGTGGGATTCCTCCATTTCCGGCAGGGGATCTATCCGATCGGCCCAGTGCCGATTCTGGGGTGGGAAGGGGTGGATCGGCCGGACTACGGCGAGCGAATGTCGGGGACTTTTGGTTGTCCGAACCACTTCGGAAACTACGACGTGCAGGCCTCCTTAGCCGCCCTGACTCTCGCCACCTGGCCGGTCGTCGCCGGCCCGCTTCGCGGCCTAATGGTCTGGGCCGCCTTGGCTCTGACGGCCGGGGTTTATTTCTCCATTTCCCGGGGAAGCTGGCTCGCGTGGATTTCCAGCCACGGCCTATGGCTACTGCGCTGGCTGCGTCGCGGGCCCCTGAACTGGCTGGGCCGGACCGTGTTCCTGCTGTTGGCGTTGGGGGTGTTGGTGGGAGGTTGGTTCGCGGCCACGGGTGACGCGGCGGTGGTGGAGCGGTGGAAGGCTATTCTTGGAAAGGGGGCAGGTTGGGAGAGAATCTTCAGCGGAGAGGGCAATTTCCGGATCAGTCTGGCCAAGGACGGAATGGAAATCTGGAAAACCGCGCCATGGTTCGGCACCGGACCGGCTAGTTTCGACCTGGTCCATTTGCGGATGGAGAGCTGGACGCACGGAACCCGAACCGTTTTCGCCCACAATGACTATGTGAACACCCTAAGCGATTACGGACTGGTGGGCGCCATTCTGGTTTTTTCGTTTTGGCTGGGCGTGGTGTTTCTCTTGTGGCGACGTGGGCGAACCCGCGGAGAGGGGACGGAGTCCGATGGGCTTGCTGGGCTGGGTTGGGGGATCGTCGTGGCGATGCTCGTTCACGCCTGGGTGGATTTCAATTTTCACATTCCCGCCACGGCCATCTCCTGTTTTTTATTGCTGGGGCTGGCGACCGCCGTGACGTGGCCCGAACGGCCGGCGTCCCTGGCGAAAATGATCAACTCTATTTTCCTAGGTTTGGTTCTTCTGATGGCCGCGGTGACGGGAGCGACGGGGTTCCGAACCTGGATGGCGTGGAGCGGGTTACCTTCCGAGGGCAAGGATCTGGCGGTGTGGCCGGAAGAGAAAATCCAGGAACGGCTGGCCAAGGCCGAACGATGGGACTCTTCCTGTCTGCCGGTGGCGGAGCTGGGAGGAGATGCTTACCGGCTGAAAGTTTTGGAGTTGTTTGTGGCACCGGTCGGTCAGGAGGCCGAGGCGGCTTCCCGCAGAAAGGAGGAGATCCGTCGGCTGGCCGAAACGGCGGAGGGGTGGTACCGCAAGGCGGAAAAGCTCAACCCGCTGGACGACACTCTTTATGTCCGGCGAGCCACGGTTTTGGATCTGTTGGGCCGCTTTGAGGAGGCCGAGGCCCTGTACCAGCAAGGTTTAACCATGCGGCCTCATAGCCGGTTTTTCCACCTGACCTATGGGAACCATCTCTGGCGCCGCGGGGATCTGCCCGGTGCCCAAAAACACCTGGAACTCGCCCTGCAAGTGGTATGGGGAAAGCCTCGACCGGGTGAGGGTGAGGATCCGGCCGACGAAGCTCGGGCCATGTTGGAGATGGTAAAAGAGCAGATTGCGAAAGGCGGCGGGAAACGGCAGGATCCTTCCCGACCTTTTAACCCCCGCGAAGATTAAGGAGATCTGATGAGCACAGAAACAACGTTGATTTTGGTCAAGCCGGACGCCGTAGCCGACGGCCTCACCGGGGAGGTCTTCCGCCGTTTTGAAAAAGAGGGGCTCCGGATCCTGAACTGTCGCATGCTTCGGTTAACCCCGGCTCTGCTGAAGGAACACTACGCCCATCTGGCCCATCTTCCCTTTTTCCCGGAAATCGAGAATTTCATGG
>JBBAWG010000018.1:27926-31259 GCA_040397305.1 Methylacidiphilales bacterium
CACTACGCCCATCTGGCCCATCTTCCCTTTTTCCCGGAAATCGAGAATTTCATGGCCTCCGGCCCGGTGGTGGCGGCGGCTCTGCAGGGCCCGAAGGCAATTGAGAGGGTTCGCGAGTTGCTGGGTCCCACCGACAGTGCCAAGGCGCCCAAGGGAACGATCCGGGGAGACCTGGGCAAGGACAAGATGCACAATGTCGTCCACGCTTCGGATTCGCCGGAAAACGCCCGCGCAGAACTCAGGCGGTTTTTCGGATCCGAGAGTCCGGCCGTTTAGGAGGGATCCAAGGGGCTGGATGCAATCAGCCCCTGGGCGCGACTCCGGCCGTAAAATTCCTTCAGGCCGGCAAGGCCGCGGGGGCCGAAATCCAAGGTCAGCTCGTTGACGTACATCCCGATGAATTGGTCCGTCCGTTTTTCGTCCATGCCCCGGCTCAGCGGCAAGGCGTGGCGGACCCCGGCCTGCCGATGCTCCAGCCCGTAGCGAACGCTTTCCCGCAGGGTTTCGGTCACGTCGGTGATTACTTTCGGACCCAAATCCCGCCGAACCACGTTCCCCCCAAGCGGCAGGGGTAGGCCGCCCGTTTCGCGGGCCCACCACTGGCCGAGATCCTCGCAGAGGGTGAAACCCTCCTCGGCATAGGTGAGCTGGCCTTCGTGAATGATCAGGCCGGCATCCACGTTTCCGGCGAGGATTTCCTCCTGAATTTTGTCGAACGGAACGACCACCGCCTGAAACGAGCCGTGAGGCAGGCCGAGATAGAGTTGCAGCGTGAGGTAGGCGCTGGTGAGCAGGCCGGGGACGGCGATCCGCAGCTTTTTCATTTCGTCCCGGGTAAAGTTTTTCTTCGCCACGAGGCAGGGGCCGTAGCCGTCCCCGAAGCTCGCCCCGCACGGAAGGAGGGCGTACTGGTTCGCCATCGTCGTGTAGGCGTGAAAGGAGACGGCAGAGACGTCGAGCTCGCCCTTCTGGCAGCGGCGATTGAGGGTCTCGATGTCCTGCAGGATGTGCGCGTACTCGTGTCCACGCAGATTCACCAATCCTTGGGCCATGGCATAGAACATGAATGCGTCGTCGGCATCGGGAGAATGACCAAGCAGGAGCTTCATAGCTTCCAATATCGATCCAAAACCCCTCGTTTACGATTACGATTATGCTTACGCAGCAGCCGGATCGTAAAATTCATAAACGTAAACGTAACCGTAGACGAAAAATAGTTACGTTCTCAGGCTGCTCGTCGTTTAGTTGTAGTCTTCTTTCGTGACCGAGGCAGCTTCCCTGGAGCCGAGCAGTTCGGCCTGCTTGATCACGAGGGGAGTGGACTCGTCGAACCGGTAAGCGTGGCAGTTGGGGCAGAGGAGGGCCTTTTTCAAAACGATGCTGCCGCAGCCTTCGCACACCTTATAGTCCGCCGGTTTCGCCAAAATCTTAGCGGCGGCGGTGGCCCGGTCCGGAGGGGTTGCTCCCATGGGCGCAAGGTACGGACTGCCAAGAGTTCGGCAAGAGCTTCAAACGGACAGACTCCAAGGCTAGGTTGGTCGGATGTCGGGAAAATCAAGCCGGATTTCGGTTCTGTGGGAGGGGGTGAATCCCCGGGGCTGGGACATCCGTTATTCCGCCTATTTCCATCATTTCAATCGGGGCGACTACTATGAGGCCCACGACGTGTTGGAGTCCCTTTGGCTGGAGCAGGGGCGGCAGGCCCCATCCGCCGCCTTTTATCAGGGATTGATCCAGTTGGCGGGGGGTTTCGTCCACATGCGAAAGCACCACGAGCATCCAACCCATCGGGTGCACGGAAAGCGGCTGAATCCAGCCGCGCGGCTCCTGAAACTGGCGGAGAAAAATATTGGCCCCTACGGAGAGGAGTGGGAGGGTTTGGGAATCGGCCCGATTTTGGAGTTAGTCAGGGAAACGATCCAGAAACTGGAGGTCGAAAGCTTCAGCAAAAATCCCTGGAGGCCGGCCAAGAGACCGAGGATTCAGCTTCCAAAACCCCGGTAGGGCGGCCTCAGCCCGCCCTACCTAATCGTCCTTGAGGAGCTTCTTGTCTTTCAGCTCTTTGGCGATTTCGTCGACGGCTTGACCGGTGAGACGGTCCACCTGCATGGAGTCCTGAAGGCCGGAACTCTCCATGATGAGATTCATGCCCTTGGCCATGGGACTGATGCCGGGGCCGGGGGAGAGCTTGGCCTTCGCGGAGCTGTCGAGGGTGAGGAACGGTTTGCCGCCCGAAGATGAGGGGTCGGCGATGGAGAGGATGATTCCCACCTCGGGATTTTCCTTCATCAGTTTTTTGTTGGGGTCGAGATCCACGATTTCCGTGTCTACCTTCCAGCCGTCCGCAGGAGGAGCTCCGGGAGAGGTCCAGGCCCGGGCGGGCAGGCCAATCTCCTTCATTTTATCGATGAGGCTCTTGGTGATGTCCGTCTGGAGGTCCTTCAGCTTCTCCTTCTTGTCATCCTCATCGCCCTCCATCATTTTGCGGAGCGGCCCCTTGGGCAGGCCGCCATCGCTCTCCTTTTTGGCGGCAGCCACGGCGGCGGGATCGACCTTCACCGGAATCACATAAACCTGGGTGGGTAGTTTGGTGGGCCAGACCACATCGTTGACCGGGGCGGCCTCGGCTTTTTTGACGGTTTCCTCCTCGGCGTGAGCGAGAGAGATCAACAAGAGGGGAAGGAGAAGTTTGAGCATCCGATGACATTAAGATGAAGACGAAGTTTAGGTAAGCGGGAAAATAAAAAGTATTGGTAGGGAGGCCTCTCCGAGGCCGCCTCGTGGAAACCAGAGAGCCCGAACTTTGAATGAGGCGGTTCAGGGACAAACCGCCCTACCTTTGCCTCAATCCCGAAAGTTGTTAAAGGAGAGCGCCGCGGGGATGTCGAGTTTCCGCAGGTGGGCGATGGCAGCCTGGAGATCGTCCCGGCTTTTGCCGGTGACGCGGACTTTGCCACCTTCAATGGCGGCCTGGAGTTTGAGTCCGGATCCACGGACGGACTGACTGACGGTCTTGGCGTTCTCCCCGGAGAGACCCTGTTTGAGCAGAATCTCCTGTCGCGCGCGACCGACGGAGGAGAGTTCGGAGTCCTTGGGTTCGAGGTTCTTCAGGGGCACGCCCCGTTTGGCCAGTTTGCCCATGACGATTTCACGCAGGGCATCGAGCTTGAACTGGTCGTTGGCGGAAAGGACGAGCTTGTCCTTTTCCTCGGCGATCTCCCACTCCACCCCCTTAAAGTCGAACCGGCTGGCCAGCTCCTTGCGAGCCATGAGCAGGGCGTTGCCAAGCTCGGCCATGTTGATTTCTGAGACCACGTCGAAAGAGGGCATGGG
>JBBAWG010000018.1:31359-34011 GCA_040397305.1 Methylacidiphilales bacterium
AGATTCCCGTCCTTGTAGGCGAGGGTGAGGGTGGAGCCGTCGGGGATGTCGCCGGCAAGGAGTTTGCGGGAGAGGCGGGTCTCCACCTCGCGTTGGAGGTAGCGCTTAAGAGGGCGGGCGCCGTAAACGGGGTCGTACCCCTCGCGGCCGATGTGTTCCCGGGCGGCGTCGGTAAGGTTGAGGGTGATCCGGCGCTCCGCCAGCCGGCCGCGCAGTTGCCCGAGCAAGAGGTCCACGATCTTTTTAATCTCGTCCAGGGTGAGCGGCTTGAAGAGGACGATTTCGTCGATGCGGTTGAGGAACTCGGGACGGAAGTGGCGGCGGAGTTCCGTCATGACCGACTTGCGGGTCTTCTCCGTGATCTCGCCCTTGGAATCGAGCCCCTCCATCAGCAGCGGCGAGCCGATGTTGGAGGTCATGATGATGAGGGTGTTCTTGAAGTCGACCGTGCGGCCCTGGCTGTCGGTCAGGCGCCCGTCGTCGAGGATCTGGAGAAAGGTGTTGAAGACGTCGGCGTGGGCCTTCTCAATTTCGTCGAACAGGATGACGCAGTAAGGACGGCGGCGGACGGCCTCGGTCAGTTGGCCGCCCTCCTCGTAGCCAACGTAGCCGGGAGGTGCCCCGATCAGGCGGGAGACGGCGTGCTTTTCCATGTATTCCGACATGTCGATTCGGACCATGGCCTCCTCGCTGTCGAAAAGGGTGGCGGCGAGGGCCCGGGCTAGTTCGGTTTTCCCAACACCCGTGGGGCCCAAGAAGAGGAAGGAGCCGATTGGGCGTTTGGGATCCTTGAGGCCGGAGCGGGCGCGGACGACGGCATCGGCGACGGCCTGGACCGCCTCGTCCTGCCCAATGACCCGCTCATGAAGAATCTTGTCCAAGCGCAGGAGCTTTTCCTTTTCGCCCTCCAAAAGACGGGTCACGGGAATGCCGGTCCAGCGGGCCACGACTTCGCCGACCTCCTCCGCCGTAACCTCCTCGCGGACGAGCTTGGCTTTGCCGGGTTTGCCCTTTTCCTTTTCTTCGCCGGCGGATTCAGAGGCCTTCAGCTTCTTTTCCAGCTCCGGGAGTTTGCCGTACTGGAGCTCGGCCACCTTGTTGAGATCGTAGGCCCGCTGGGCGGTCTCGATCTGTTGGCGAACCTTGTCAATCTCCTCGCGGATTTTGCGGGAGGATTCGACGCCGCCCCGCTCCGCCTGCCACTGGGCCTGGAGGGTGTCCCGCTTGGCCTTGAGATCGGCCAACTCTTTTTCGAGGGCTTTGAGCCGCTCCTTGGAGGCGGCGTCCTTTTCCTTTTTGAGGGCCTCCCGCTCAATCTCCAGCTGGAGAATGCGCCGCTGGAAGTTTTCCAACTCCTCCGGCATCGATTCGATCTCAGTGCGGAGCTTGGCGGCGGCCTCGTCGATCAGGTCGATCGCTTTGTCGGGCAGAAAGCGGTCGGTGATGTAGCGGTTGGAAAGGACGGCGGCGGCGACGAGGGCGGCATCCTGGATGCGGACACCGTGGTGGACCTCGTACCGTTCCCGCAGTCCACGAAGGATGGAAATGGTGTCCTCCACGGAGGGCTCCTCGACGAAGACGGGTTGGAAGCGGCGTTCGAGGGCGGCGTCCTTCTCGATGTATTTCCGATATTCGTCGAGGGTGGTGGCTCCGATGCAGTGGAGCTCCCCGCGGGCGAGCATGGGCTTGAGCATGTTGCCCGCATCCATCGCGCCCTCCGCCTTGCCGGCGCCGACGATGGTGTGGATCTCGTCGATGAAGAGGATGATGCCGCCCTCCGCCTTGGCGACCTCGTTGAGGACGGCCTTCAGGCGTTCCTCGAACTCCCCGCGGAACTTGGCCCCGGCGACGAGGGCGCCGAGGTCGAGCGCGACGATGCGCTTTTCCTTTAGGCTGTCGGGCACGTCGCCGGCGATGATCCGGCGGGCGAGGCCTTCGACGATGGCGGTTTTGCCGACGCCGGGCTCGCCGATCAGGACGGGGTTGTTCTTGGTGCGGCGGGAGAGGACCTGGATGGTACGACGGATCTCCTGGTCGCGGCCGATGACGGGGTCGAGCTTGCCCTGGCGGGCGAGGCGCGTGAGATCGCGGCCGTATTTTTCGAGGGATTCGTAGGTGGCTTCCGGGTTGGCGGAGGTGACGCGTTGGCCACCACGGACCGTCTGGAGCGCGGCGAGGAGCTTGTCCTTGGTGATACCGAATTCCTTGAGGACCTTGGCGGCACCGGTGTGGGACTCCTCATCGAGGGCGGCGAGGAGGAGGTGTTCCACGCTGAGGTATTCGTCTTTGAGCTTTTCGGCGGCCTGGGCGGCGCGGCCGAGGAGGGACTGAAGGCGCGGGGTGACGTAGACGCCGCCCCCGGAGGTGCCGGGGCCAGAGACTTTGGGGAGCCGGGCGATCTCCGATTCGATCCGATCGGCAAATTTGGAAGGCTGGGCGCCGAGTTTTTCCAAGAGGCGGGGAATGAGGCCGTCCTCCTGTGCGGCGAGGGAGTGGAGGAGGTGTTCGACCTCGACGGCTTGATGGCCCTGCTTGGCGGCCTCGGTTTGGGCCGAGGCGACGGCCTTCTGGGCGTTTTCGGTCAGCTTGTTCAGGTCCACGAACGAAAATTATCTGCCCAAAGGCTCCGGCGGGCGAGAGGGTTGTTGGTGG
>JBBAWG010000019.1:0-16809 GCA_040397305.1 Methylacidiphilales bacterium
TCGAGGGCGATTTCCCCGCGGTTGTTTTGGGGATTGAAGATCGGCACTCCGTTGGCGGCGAGGGCGATGGCCCCTCGCAGGAAGCGGTCGCGAATCATGGCGGGAGAGGATGCGGGAACCGGCTGCCGCGGAAGCCGCCAAGCATTGGCTCCCGTGTAGTCTTGGGGGACTGGGATCTGCTGCTGCCAAGAGCGGATTCCCTTCATCATGGGATGGTCGGGAAAGCCGGTGCTGCCGACATAGAGGAAGCGCTGATCCCAGCGGGTGGAAACCGCAGGTGCAAACGGGGCGAAAACTTTAGCCAAGGATGGTGAGCCCGCCGTTTCCGATCCCGCCGACACCGGAAGATCGGGCGGTTGAGCCTGGGGGTTGTATCCTTGGCCGGTAAGGTCGTGGGCCTCAAGAGCAGCAGTGAGGACCGCCCATAAAAGTACAAATATCCGCAAGAAGTTGTGACCCAATTAAGGTTGATCCGCGGGTTTTGTAAGAAGGTCGAGGGCTTTGGCGGCGGCGAGCTTCACCTCTTTTGGGGAACTGGGATCGGCAGAGATTTTTTTCAGAAGTGGGGCGGAGTCCTTGTCCTTCAGGAGGCCGAGGGCGATGAGGGAGACGACGCGGACTTCGGGGTCCTTGTCCCCGGTGGCGGTGCGGAGGGCGGGGACCACGCGGGGGTCGACCAGTTTGGAAATCGCTTTCACACACTCGATCCGCTCGATCCCCAGGGGGTTCGAGATTTCGGCCAGCAAGACCTCGGCACCCCTTCCGTCGTTGAGCCGGACCAGGGCGAGGGCGGCCACGATCTGGGTAGTGCGATCCTTGGATTTGAGGGAGGGGAGGTAAGCCTCAGGCTTGGCCTTGTCGGCGAGTTCCAGGAGAGAGCGACGGGCAAAGCGGCGAACATAGGAGTCGGCATCCTGAAGCATCCGGAAAAGATCAGGGATCAGGGTGGTATCGCCCCGCTGGCCGTAGAGGCGGGCGGCGGTGGCACGGGTGAGCCAATCGGAATCCTTGGCCGCGGTGCGCAAGATACGGATGGCTTCCTTAGAATCCAGAATCCGGGTGGCTTCCGCGGCTTCGCGGCGGACGGTGGGGTCGGGATCCTTGAAACCGGCTTTGATGATGGAATCGGGGGAGGGCTTTTCGGGGGGATCGAGGGCGAGGGCTTTGAGGGCGTTGGCGCGGACGGCGGGAAGGCGGTCTTTCAGGGGTTCCCGGTAAGGTTGGGCTTTGGGATTGAGCCGGATGATTTGGCGCGCCTCGGCGGCGGCAATCTCGGGCTGGCCGAGCAAAAGGGCGAGATGCAGACGTTCCTGGCGAAGGGCGGGGCTGTCGGGTGTTTGCTTGAGGGAGGTGTCGAGGAGCGTGCGGGCCTCCTCAAAGCGGCCGCCTTCGAGGAGTTCGTGGGCGCGACGGGCCTCGGAGTCGCCAGGGCGGGAGCAGCCCGCAAGGATGACAATGGCCAGCAGGGAAAGGAGAGTCCGGAACATGCGGGTTAGATTAAGATTAAGATTAAGATTAAGGAAGGCCGGAAGGATGACATGGTAGGGCGGCCTCGATGAGGCCGCCTCGTTCATCCATGCGTCTTGAAAAGACCAAACGCAGGCGGGGTCATCGACCCCGCCCCACCAATTTCAAGAAGGCGAGATGCCGAAAAGTGCGAGGGTGGGGTTTTCGACGAATTTCTTGATCTCGATGAGGAAGGTCACCGCCTCTTTGCCGTCGATGAGGCGGTGATCATAGGAAAGGGCGAGGTTCATCATGGGGCGAATTTCGACCTGACCATCCACTGCCACCGGCCGCTGCTGAATGGCGTGCATGCCGAGGATGGCGGCTTGCGGGGGGTTCAAAATCGGGGTGGAGAGTACCGAGCCGTAGATTCCGCCGTTCGAGATGGTAAAGACGCCGCCTTCGAGATCAGGCAGGGAGAGTTTTCCTTCACGAGCGCGCCGGGCGACGTCGGCCAGTGCTTTCTCCATGCCGGCGAGGTCGAGTTGGTCGCAGTCGCGCAAGACGGGAACCACCAGCCCCTTTTCGGTGCCGACAGCCACGCCGATGTCGTAGTAGTGCTGCTCGACGATCTCGTCGCCTTCAATGCGGGCGTTAACGGCAGGGACGGCCTTGAGGGCGTGGACGGCGGCTTGGATGAAGAAGGACATGAAGCCGAGTTTGACTCCGTGCTCGGCTTGAAAGACGGGCTGAACCTCGGAACGGAGGGCGATGAGCTTGGAGAGGTCCGCCTCGTTGAAGGTGGTGAGGATGGCGGCGGTGTGTTGGGCGCTGACGAGGCGGTCCGCGATTTTGCGGCGGAGGGGGGACATTTTCCGGCGGGACTCTTTGCCGGGGCGGAAGGTGCGGGGAGCGGCATCGGCCGCAGTCGGAGATGGGGGAGGTGGGGTGCGATCGTTTACGTTTACGGAAGGTTCGGTCTTCGAGGTTGCACTCGGGCGGTTCGGGACAACCGCCCCTACCGAGTCACCGGTAACCGGCCTGGCTTTGGGAGCCCCTTTCCCGGGCAAAATGTGCGCAACAACCTGGCCGACTTTCACTTCGGTGCCCTCGGAGACGAGGATCTCAAGGGTGCCAGAGGTCTCGGCAAAGACCTCGGAGGTGACCTTGTCGGTCTCGATCTCAAAGAGGGGATCGCCGGAGGCGACGGTCTCGCCGTTCTTCTTTTTCCAGCTGCCGATCACACCCGAGGTGATGGACTCACCAACGGAGGGGACTTTGACAGGAATGAGATTCGAGGTGGCGGTGCTCATTTCTTTTTCCTCTTAAGTTTAAGTTGAGGTTTAGGTTTGCGCATAGCTTTGGATTTCTTTTTGGGGAGATGGGAGATGGGAGATGGGAGATGGGGAAAATTCTTAATTTCAGATTTTGGAGCCGGGGCGGAGACCTTGAAGTTAAAGGCGGAGGCGAGGAGTTGATTTTGTTCGAGCAGATGAATGGCGAGGGCGCCGGTGGCGGGCGAAGCGGCGGCGCGGCGACCGGCATAGCGGATCTCCTTTTTGAAAAGGGTGCGGAGTCTGGATTCCAAATGATTCCACGCTCCCATGTTGCGGGGCTCCTCCTGGCACCAGACGATCTCGGCGCTGGGTGAATGTTTTGCGACGGCGGCCTGCAGCTTCTTTTCGTGGAGCGGGTAGATCTGCTCCAACCGGATGATCGCGGTGTCCTGGAGACCCTGTTTTTCGCGGAACTCGGCGAGGTCGTAGTACACCTTGCCGGCGCAGAGGATGATGCGGCGGGCGCCGGCCGCCACGCTGAGATCAGGAAGAATTTCCTGAAACCCGCCGCGGGTGCAGTCCTTGACGGGGCTGCTGGCGCGGGAATCGCGGAGCATGCCCTTGGGGGTCATGACGATAAGGGGCTTGATGGTCTTGCGAAGGGACTGGCGGCGAAGAAGGTGGAAGTAGTTGGCAGGGGTGGTGGGATAGGTGACGACCCAGTTGTCCTCGGCGCAGAGCTGGAGGAAACGTTCAAGACGGGCACTGGAATGCTCCGGACCCTGGCCATGGTAGCCGTGGGGAAGAAGAAGGGTGATCCGGGAGGTGACGCCCCATTTGGATTCAGCGGCGGCGATGTACTGGTCGATCTGGGTCTGGGCGCCGTTGGCGAAGTCGCCGAACTGGGCTTCCCAGAGGACGAGCATTTCGGGGCAGTCGAGCGAGTAGCCATAGTCAAATCCAAGGACGGCGGCTTCGGAGAGCGGGCTGTTATAGACGCAAAAGGAGGCCTGATCCTTCGAGAGATTTTTCAGGGGGATGTAGCGGGCGCGGGTGCGAAGGTCGTAGATCGCGGAGTGGCGCTGGCTGAAGGTGCCGCGGCGGCTGTCCTGGCCGGAGAGGCGGATGGGATGGCCTTGGACGAGGAGGGAGGCGAAGGCGAGGTGTTCGGCGCCGGCCCAGTCGAGAGCGGCCTTGCCCTCGGCCATGGCCCGGCGGTGGTCGAGCATCTTGCGGATCTTGGTGTTGATCTGGAAGTCGGCGGGGATGGTCGAAATGGCACGGCCGAGTTTGGCGAGGGTGGGGCCGGGGACCCCGGTGGGGGTTTCCTCCAGCAGGGCGGGGCAGCGAAAGTCGGGCCGGAGTTTTGGCTGAAAGCGGGTGACGGCCTCGCGGGATTCGCGGAGGGCGTCTTCGGAAACAACATCGATCTGCGAGCGGATTTTCTGGATCTGTTCCTCGGTGATGATGCCGGAATCGAGCAGGCGGCGGGCGAGGAGACGGCTGACGGAAGGATGCTGATCGATCTCGGAGTAGAGGGTGGGCTGGGTGAAGTTCGGCTCGTCGCCCTCGTTGTGGCCGTGCTTCCGGTAGCAGACGATGTCGAGAACGATGTCCTCATGGAATTTTTGACGGAATTCCAGGGCCATCTGGATGACGGCGCAGGCGGTGAGGGGGTCGTCCCCGTTGATATGGAAAATGGGAAGACCGAGGGATTTGGCGGGGGCGGTGCAGTAGCGGGTGGAGCGGGAGTCGATTGGAAGGGTGGTAAAGGCGATCTGGTTGTTGACGATGATGTGGATGGTGCCGCCGGTCTTGTACCCCTCGAGCTTGGAGAGATTGAGGGTTTCGGCCACCACGCCCTGGCCGATAAAGGCTCCGTCGCCGTGGATGAGGATGGGGAGAACCTTCTCACGGTGCACAGTGTCATCACGGTGGCGCTGGCGGGCACGGGCCTTGCCTTCCACGACGGGGTCCACGGCCTCGAGGTGACTGGGGTTGGGGGCGAGGGAGACGCGGAGCTTTTTATTTTCCGAGGTGGTGACGGTGTTTTCGTAGCCGAGGTGGTACTTCACGTCCCCGTCTCCGAGAACGGTTTCGGGAACGTAGTTTTCGTGAAACTCGGTGAAGAGTTTGCGCCGGGATTTGCCGAGGGTGTTAACGAGAACATTGAGGCGGCCGCGGTGGGCCATGCCGATCACGACTTCCTCGACGCCGTGGGCGGGGCAGGCCTCGAGGAGGGAATCAAGGGCGGCGATGAGGGTTTCCCCGCCCTCCAGGGAGAAGCGTTTTTGGCCGACGTAGCGGGTGTGGAGGAAGCGCTCGAGGGATTCGGCACCGATGATTTTCTCAAGAATGCGGCGCTGCTGTTCCGGGGTGAAGACGGGCTGGTTCCGGTTCCGCTCCATCCGGTCGCGCAGCCAGCGGCGGATGGCGAAGTTCATGATGTGCATGAACTCGACGCCGAGGGTGCCGCAGTAAGTTTCGCGGAGGTAGGCAAGGATATCGCGGAGGGTCTTTGGCCCTCCGCCACCGAGGGTTCCGGAGTCGAAAACGCGGTCGAGGTCGGCCTCGCTGAAGCGGAAGGTGGTCAGGGCGAGATCGGGGTTCTCGTGTGGGGCGATGCCGAGGGGGTCGAGGTGGGCGAGGGTGTGGCCGAGGGCGCGGTAGGCAAAGAGGAGATTATAGAGGCGGGCCTGGGGAAGAACATCGCCGGTGGGAGCGGAGGCGGTGGCACCGTCGCGGGGTGGAGGGCGGAGTTGGCAACCGAGTTCAAAGCCCTCGAAGAAGCCGCGCCAGACGGGCTCCACCGAGGCTGGATCAGTTTTCCACTGCTCGTAGAGCTCCTCGAGAAGATCGGCGTTGCCTGGGTGGCCCAGCCGACCGAGGGCGGGGGAAGGAGCCGTGGAGGAGCGGTTGGGGTTTAGACGATCGAGGGTGGAGAGGGCGGGGTCAGGCTCAGGCGTGGGCTGAAGATCGCGAACCATGATGAGTTTTATTTTCCATGTTTTGTCCCGCAAATCGAGCCAGGAATCCAGCCCCTGTAAATTGTATAAGCCGTTTTCAGACAACAGGATAAAGAATCAAACGAACCCGTGTGACGGGATTTTTTGACCCTGGGCAGGGTTCCGGTTCATGATGGGAGATGGTTAGCCAAAGGAGCGGACAAAAGAATGTTTTGGGGACGGCCTTGAAAATGTGCTCGGTGGATCCGTTGACGGGATTCACGCGGTCGGGAAGTTGCGAGGGGCACGAGGCGGATTTCGGCTGTCATGCGGTCTGCGCCCAGGTGACGGCCGAGTTTCTTGAGTTCAGCCGAATGGCGGGAAACGATCTTTCGACGCCGCGGCCGGAATATGAATTTCCGGGGTTGAAGCCGGGCGACCGTTGGTGCGTTTGCGCGGCACGGTGGGAGGAGGCCAGGCAGGCGGGGAAAGCCCCCTCGGTCGTGCTGGAGTCGACGCATGAATCCGCGCTGGAACATGTGAAGCTGGAGCATCTCCGCAAACATGCGTTGGATGTGGCGGGTTAGATTTCATTAATTTCCAAGCGATGAATTTTTTGCGGCCCGTTGGGACAACGGACCCTACCAAGCGGAAAATTTGGGATAGGTAGGGGCGGTTGGCCCTAACCGCCCGCGAACTTGTTTGAGGGCAAAAGCAGGGCAGAATTTCCAGTTCTATGGCCTACGAATCGATGCGCGCTTGGGTGGAGCAGCTGGAGCGGGCCGGAGAGCTTCTCCGGATCCGGGAACCGGCGCGGGCGGAGTTGGAAATCGCGGCGGCGGCGGATCAGGAATCGAAAAGTCCGGGCGGGGGCAAGGCGCTATTGTTTGAAAAACCGGTGGGTCCGGACGGGAAGGAGTATGGGTTCCCGGTTCTGATCAACGGGTATGGATCGGCCCGGCGGATGGCGATGGCGTTGGGGAGGGAGACCGTGGAGGAGATCGGCGAGGAGGTGGGGGCTCTGGTGAAGGCCAAACCCCCGGCGGGACTGGCCCAGGCGTGGGATCTTTTGAAGCGGGGGTTGGAGTTGCGGCATGCGCGGCCGGTTTCCTCGGGAAGCGGAGCCTGCCAGGAGGTGGTTCACCGGGTGGAAGAAGGAGGAAAGGGTTTAGGCGAGATTCCCGTCCTGAAGACCTGGCCGAAGGATGGAGGCCCTTTCCTCACCTTGCCGCAGGTGATCACCGAGGACCCCGAGACGAAGGAGAGAAACGTGGGCATGTATCGGATGCAGGTGCTCGGTCCGTGGGAGGCGGCGCTGCATTGGCAGTTGCACAAGGTGGGGGCGCGGCATGGAAAGAAATACCGGGAAATGGGAAAACCGATGCCGGTGGCGGTAGCACTGGGGGGGGATCCGGCGAATGCTTTTGCGGCGACCGCGCCGCTCCCGGATGGGATCGATGAGTACATGTTCGCGGGATTCGTGAGAAAGAAGTCGGTGGCGTTTGTACCGGCGGTGAGCCAGCCGATCCGGGTGCCGGCGGATGCGGATTTTGTGATCGAAGGAACGGTCGATCCAGGGGGTGATCCGGTGGACGAGGGTCCGTTCGGCGATCACACCGGCTTCTACACGCCGGTGGACAAGTATCCGCGCTTCCGGATCACGGCGATCACGCACCGAAAGGATGCGGTCTATCCGGCGACGGTGGTGGGCAAGCCGCCGATGGAGGACTTCTGGCTGGGGTCGGCCAGTGTCCGGATCCTGATGCCGGTGCTGAAGATGAACTTTCCGGAGTTGGTGGATCTGGCGCTGCCGGCGGAGGGGGTTTTCCATAACTTGGCTTTTGTGAGCCTGAAAAAGCAGTACCCCTACCAAGCTTTCAAGTTGATGCACGGCCTGTGGGGAGCGGGGCAGATGATGTTCACCAAGGTGATCGTGGTGGTGGATGAGCACGTGAACGTGCACGACACGAGCGAGGTGCTCTTTACCCTTGGGGCGAACGTGGATCCGGAGCGTGACACCATCTTCATCAAGAGCCCCTGTGATAGCCTGGACCACGCACCCAGCGTGGCCAACGTGGGGAGCCACATGGGGATCGATGCGACGCGCAAGCTGCCGGGAGAGGGATACACGCGGGGCTGGCCGGAAGAGTGCCGGACCACGCCCGAAGCGGCCGCGCGGGCGCGGGAACTGATCTCCCGGGCGAGAGGGGGCAGATGAAGCTGGTGGTAGCGGTCACCGGGGCGAGCGGATCGATCTATGCCCAGCGTCTGTTGGCGGAGTTGGCGCAGGCGAAGGAGGTGGAAGAGTGTCATGTGGCCCTGAGTAGTTACGCGAAGCAGGTGGCGGCGACGGAACTGGGGGCCAAGGGCCTGGGGATTCCCAAAAAGATCAAGGTGCACGGGGACAAGACCATGGAGGTGCCGTTTGTCAGCGGGTCGTCTCCCTTTCAAGCGATGGTGATTGTGCCGTGTTCGATGGGGACGCTTGGCCGGATCGCGCATGGGTACAGCGACAGCACGATCACCCGGGCGGCAGATGTGTTTCTCAAGGAACGAAGGAAACTGATCGTCGTGCCCCGGGAGACGCCGTGGAATCTGGTGCAGGCCCGGAACGTGGTGACGCTGTTGGAGGCGGGGGCCACGGTGATTCCGGCGGTTCCCTCGTTTTACGGAAAACCGAAAACCGTGGAGCAGGTGGCGGACACGGTGGTTGCGCGCATCCTGGATCACCTGGGGATCCGGAATGATTTGGTGAAGAGGTGGAAAACCCCGGTGGCGCAAGACTGAGGCAAAACTTCCCGCTTAAACTTCAACTGAAACTGGGCATCCTTATCCCATGCCTTACGCCCAAGTGGAAACGATTGCCGGGGTCCCGGTGGCGTTTCGCGCGGGAACGGATGCCCCGGGGGTAGCGGCGGGACTTTTCTATGCGGCGGGATCCCGTTGGGAGAGCGAGCGGGAGCATGGGGCGGCCCATTTCGTTGAGCATCTGCTTTTCAAGGGGACGAAGAAGAGGAGCTGCAAAGAGCTGAGCCGGGAAGTGGAAGGACGGGGCGGCGATCTCAACGCGTACACCAGTGAGGAGGCGATGTGTCTGCACGGCCGCGTGCCGGCGGGTCATGGCTCCCAGCTGGTTTCTCTGCTGGCCGAGATGGCGCTGGAGTCGGTCTTTCCTGCGGACGAAGTGGAGCGGGAGCGCGGGGTGATCACGGAGGAGATCCGGATGATGGAGGATCAGCCGGCGGCCGTGGCGGGCGAGGCCCTGAATTCAATTCTTTGGCCGGGTCAGGGAATCGGGCGCCCGATTGCCGGGACGATGCAGTCGGTGGGGTCGATTCCCCGGAACGGGCTGATGGCTTATTGGAAGCGGCGGGTGCGGGGGTTGCGACCGGTGCTGGTGGTGGCCGGGGGAATTCCGGAGAAGGAAGCAAGGGAGACGGCGAGAAAGGCGTTGAGGCGGGTGGGGAAAACTGCCTCCCAAGCCCCAGTCCGGGCCCAGCGGGTGAAAACGAGGGGGCTCAGGGTGAAGGCGGTGGCCAAACCGGTGCAGCAGGTGAATCTGGCGGTGGGGATGTATGCTTTTGGAAGGATGGATCCCCGGCGGCACGCCCTGCGGATCTACAGTGTGATTTTGGGCGAGGCGATGAGCTCCCGGCTTTTTCAGCGTCTGCGGGAAGAAGAAGGACTGGTGTATTCCGTCTCCAGCGGAGCCCATCTGCAGGCGGATGACGGGGCGTTCTATATCTCGGCGGGATTGGAGCCGGGAAATGTCGGCAAGGCCTTAGGGATCATGGCGGGGGAGATGAGGGAGTTGGCGACCCAGGGGCCGGGGGCGGCCGAGCTGAAGCGGGCCAAGGATTACGCGATGGGTCAGTTTGCCCTTGGGCTGGAAGGGACAACCCAGCAGATGTTTTGGGTGGGCGATGCGCTGATGACCCGCGGCCGGGTGGTGGAGCCGGCCGAGACCCTTGAGAAATTCAAGGCGGTCGATGCCAAGGCGGTGCAGGCCGTGGCCAAGGAGATTTTTCAGCCCGGCAAGATCTGCGTGGCGGCGGCCGGGCCGGAGCTCCAGACGGAGACGCTGACGGCCGCGGCACGGCCCCTGGGGAAAGCATGAATCCGCTCGAACGGTTGGCGGCAGGGATTCCCAAGGCAGAATTGCATCTCCATCTGGAGGGGACGTTGGAGCCGGAGATGGTCTTTGCCTTGGCGAGGAAGCACGGGGCGAAGCTGAAGTTTGCCGATGCGGAAGCGCTGCGGCAGGCCTACCAGTTCCAGGACCTACAGTCGTTCCTCGACTTGTACTATGAAGGAGCGGGGGTGTTGCGGGATGAGGAGGATTTTCGTTCGCTGACGGCGGCTTATCTCGACAAGGCCCGGCGGGACGGGGTCTGGCATGTGGAGCCCTTTTTCGATCCCCAGACCCACACGGCGCGGGGTGTTTCCGTGCAGACGGTGGTGAACGGAATCGTGGGGGCGCTCCGGGAGTCCGAAAAAAAGCACGGCATTACCTGGCGACTGATCCCCTGTTTTCTGCGGCACCTGAGCGAGGAGGACGCGCTTAAGACCTGGGAAGAATTGAAGCCATTCCAGAAACTTTTTACCGCGGTGGGTTTGGATTCTTCGGAAAGGGGAAATCCGCCCTCCAAGTTTGCTAAGGTGTTTGCGAGGGTGCGGGAGGCGGGTCTGAAGGTGGTGGCCCACGCGGGCGAGGAGGGACCTCCTGGCTACATCCGAGAGGCCCTCGATCTTTTGCAGGCGGTACGGATTGATCATGGGGTGCGTTGCGTGGAGGACGGGGATCTGGTGCAGGAGCTAGCCAAGAAAAGGATTCCCCTGACCACCTGTCCGCTTTCCAATGTGCGGCTTTGTGTTTACCAAAAGTTGGAACAGCATCCGTTGAAGAAACTTTTGGACGCCGGAGTCAGTGCCACGGCGAATGCCGATGACCCGCCCTATTTCGGCGGATACCTGCTGAAAAACTGGACGGAGTGCATCCGGGCCCTTGATCTGCAGGCCAAGCATGTGGTGCAGTTGGCGTTGAACTCCTTTGAGGGAAGCTTCCTTTCCGAACCGGAAAAAAAGAAGTGGATCGGGGAAGTGGAAAAGTTTGCGGCCAAATCTGGGGCCGTCTGACCGTTTCGTTTCCGCAGGCCTTTTTGTTTCCATCCATGTCATGAACCAACCTAAGCCGGCGGGCCGGGGGGAGATCTTTGCCTGGTGTTGGTACGACTTTTCCAACAGCGCTTTTGTGACGGTGGTGGTGACGGTGGTCGGAGGGGTGTTCTTCACGCAGTTGGTCTGCGGCGGGGCGGAGTGGGCAGAGTTCCTGTGGGGCACCGCGCTGTCTGCCTCAGCGGCTGTGGCGATGTTGGCGGGACCGCTTTTGGGAAGATGGTCGGACCGCAAGGCGGCCAAGAAACCGTTGCTCATTGGTTTAACCCTAGTCTGTTTGGCAGCGACTTCGGTCTTGGGTTGGCCGGCGTGGGGTGTGGCGGCCGTGACCGGACTGGTGGTTCTTGCGAACGCTGCCTTTCTGCTGGGGGAAAATCTGGTGGCGGCGTTTTTGCCGGAGCTGGCTCCGCCGGGACAAAGGGGAAAGATTTCCGCTTACGGTTGGGGCTTTGGATACGTTGGCGGGCTGGCCTCTCTCGGGCTGGCGCTTTGGATTCTGAGCGGAGCGGAGGGATCGGTGCGGATGGTGTTTCCAGTAGTGGCGGGATTTATGCTGCTGGCGGCTCTTCCCACGATCCTTTTTCTTCAGGAAAGGGCCCAGCCGGGTCGGGAGTCGGTGACGGAGCCGGACTGGCGAGCGGTGTGGAACACGATCCGAGACCAGCCACATCTGCGGCGGTTGTTGGTGGGGTTGGGCGCGTCGCTGACGGGGCTGAGTGCAGTGGTGGGGTTCGCTTCGATTTATGCCACCAAGGAGATTGGGTTCACGTTGCAGGATACGGTGAAGCTGTTTGTGGTGTTGCAGGTGGCGGCGGTGGTGGGGGCGCTGGTGACGGGTCCTTGGCAGGACCGAAAGGGAGCGAGGCCGGTATTACTTTCGGCGCTGGGACTTTGGGTTTTGGTGAGCCTGGGTGCTTGGCTGAGCCGATCGGCGGGGTCTTTTTACGCGGTGGCCGCGTTGGCTGGAGTGGGCATGGGCTGGCTGCAGTCGGCCGGTCGGGCGGCGGTGGCGGAGATCGCGCCGGTGGGTCGGCAGGGAGAAGTTTTTGGACTGTGGGGGTTTGCCGGCAAGCTGGCAGGGATCGTGGGGCCGTTGGTGTTCGGGTCGTTGGCGGGAGTCGTTGGTTTAAGAGAAGCCGTTTTGGTCAACGGGGCATGGTTCTTCTTGGGAGCCTGGATTCTCTCAAGGAGATGAGGATTAAGATTAGGATGGATTGTTAAAGGGACATTCGGAGGTTGTTTGGGCGGAAAAGGGGAAGCGGTGGGCAGGAGGGGGCGGGGAGATAGAAAAGAGTCATGAGCCCGAGGCCGTGGGAGCAGGACAGTAGTTCCAAGAAGAGGGAGATGGTCTCCTACAAAATCCTCGGTTTGGGACGGGAGATGAAGTCGAAGCGCCGGCGGACGGCGGCAGAGGATGCGGGGCTGTACCGTTACATCGGGGAGGGGACGGCCGAGAGGCCTTGGCTGAAGGTGACGAGAATGGATTATCTGGTCACGAGAAGGATGGTGATGGTGGAGTTGTTGGGGAAGAAGCCCGCGGGGGACGCAGACCGTTTGCGGATTGAGCGGAAAACCTATGATTTATTGGCGCGGCGGCAGGAGGCGGCGGTGGGGTTGCAGGAGTCGTTTCGGCAAGCTCACGGCCGGGGGATGACGCCGCGGGAACTGGAGATGTTTAGTCGGGCGGGTGGGGTCGAGGCCAAGGCGCGGGATCCTCAGGCGGCGGCCAGCGGGCAAAGGAAAAGACTTTTGGCGGAGGTCGTTGAAAAAGTGGAGAACCGGGTGCGGGGCGGTCGGATGCGCCTTCAGGAGGCGTGGGCGGCGGTGGCGGGCGAGGAGACGGCGCAGGATTCCATGCTGGACCGGGTCGACGGATTCAAGGGGGTGGCGTTTATCCGGTGCCTGAGCTCCACGCGGCGACACGAGCTGGCCCGGCGGGAGGATTTGAAATGTAAGCTTTCGGAGAAGTTGGGAGTGAAGATCAGGCGGCTGGCGTTTCGGTAGGGCAGCTGTTCGTTTACGATTGCGTTTACGCGGTTTCTCCGCCGGGCGATTTCGTAAACGTGAACCTAAACGTAAACGAACAACTTAGTATTTTACGCTGCAACCGTACGGAGCTGTCTTGGACGTGGGGACGGGTTTTCCGGCAAGGGCGGCGTCGAGGGCTTGGCGAACGTGGTTCTCGGCCTGGGCAACGTCGGCGGAGTTGGTGGATTTGATGCTGTCGATGGCGCCGGCGTAAATGATTTTGCCTTCCTTATCGATGACGAACATATGGGGTGTGGTTTTGGCTTCGTACTTCTGGCCGACCTCCCCGGCGGGGTCGAGGAGGACAGCGGTGGGAGCAGCATTCTTGTCCTTGGTGTCGACGTCGGCTTGGGGTCCGGTGCGATGGCCCTGTTTGCCCGGTGCGGAGGAGATGATGGAGAGCCAGACGACGCCCTTGGCGGTGTACTCCTTCTGGAGCTTTTGCATGTCGCCACCGGAGTAGTGTTTCTTCACGAAGGGGCACTCGTGGTTGAGCCATTCGAGAACGACAAGCTTTCCGCGGAAGTCAGACAGTTTGTGGGAGGTGCCCTTGGAGTCGGTTAAGGTGAATTCAGGAGCGGCCTCGCCCGGTTCGGCGGCGGAACGGACCGATTGATTGAGGGCCAGGGCAAGTAGAGGGAGAAGGAGGAGTTGTTTCATGATTCCAACATTCCATGGAATGTTGGATGGTCAAGCGGGATGGGTGGGGAGTAGTTGGTGGAAGGTTTAGGTGGAAGGCAGCTAAGAATTTTGAGCCAGCAACCCCGTTCCACCTCCCGCCTTAAACTTTCCACCAAGCCGAGGCCTGAGCCCCCGGCGTTAAACTAACAAGCTGCCAAAGCGGCTTGGATTTTGGAGAAGTCGGGGAGCTCGAGCGGGGTGGGGGTCTGCTCGGAGTGTTTGATGACGCCACTCTTGTCGATGACGAAGGCGGCGCGGGCACTCACGGAGCCCAATCCGATCAGGTCAGGCAACAGGGTGCCGTATTTCTTGCTCACCTCCTTGTTGAGGTCGCTGAGCAGGGTGATCTTGATCTTCTCCTTGTCGGCCCAGGCTTCCTGCGAAAAGGGTGAGTCCACGCTGATGCCGTAGACGGCCGCGTCCAGCTTCTCGTAGGCGGAGAGGCCGGCGGAAACGTCGCACATCTCCTTCGTGCAGACGCCGGTGAAGGCGAGCGGGAAGAAGAGAAGCACGGTCTTTTTCTTGCCGAAGTTGTCGGAAAGTTTGACGTCCTTGGGGTCGCCCCCGCGTTTGGTCTTGAGGGTGAAGTCGGGGGCTTTGCTGCCGGCGGAGAGAGCCATGATCTTTTCCTCCTGGATTTAGTTTCTGCCCGGGGCGCCGTTGGTGCCACCGGCTTCGCGGAGGACGGCTTTCCGGGAAAGTTTCACACGACCCTTGTCGTCGACGCCGATGCATTTGACCTCGAGGAGGTCGCCCATCTTGACGGCGTCCTCGACGCGGGCGATGCGGGCCTCGGCCAGCTCGGAGATGTGTACCAGGCCGTCGCGGCCGGGGAAGATTTCGACGAAGGCGCCGAAGTCCTTGATGGAGACGACGCGGCCTTTGTAGGTCTTGCCGATCTCGATCTCGCCGGTGAGGCCGGAGATGAGCTCCTTGGCGCGGGCCATGGCGGGGCCGGAGTTGGCGTAGATGCGGACAGTGCCGTCGTCATCCACGTTGACCTCGGCGCCGGTTTCGGCACAGATGCCCTTGATGGTTTTGCCGCCGGGGCCGATCAGCAGGCCGATCTTATCCTGCGGGATCTTCACCATCTCGATCTGCGGGGCGTACTTGGAGATCGTGCCGCGCGGGGCGGGCAGGACCTTGCCCATAAAGTCGAGGATCTGCGAGCGGGCGTGGGTGGCACGGTCGATCGCGTCCTTGAGGAGGGAGAGCGGCAGGCCGGGGAGCTTGAGGTCCAGCTGGAAGCCGGTGACGCCCTGGCGAGTGCCGCAAAGTTTGAAGTCCATGTCGCCGAAGTGGTCCTCGGAGCCAATGATGTCGGTGAGGAGCTGGTGACGGAGGAGCTTGGTGCCGGCGGCGTCGTGCTCGGTGACGAGGCCGACGCTGATGCCGGCGACGGGGGCCTTGAGGGGCACACCGGCGTCAAGCAGGGCGAGGGTGCCACCGCAAACGGAGGCCATGGAGGTGGAGCCGTTGGATTCCATCACCTCCGAGGTGACGCGGAGGGCGTAGCCGAACTCGGCAGACGAAGGGATCACGGGCTCGAGCGAGCGCTCGGCGAGGGCGCCGTGGCCGATCTCGCGACGGTTCTGACCGCCGAAACGGCCGGTCTCGCCGACGGAGAAGGGCGGGAAGTTGTAGTGGAGAATGAAGCGCTTGGTGCTTTCGCCACCGGTGTAGGCGTCGATTTCCTGGGCCTCTTCCAGCGGTCCGAGGGTGGCCAGACAGACGGCCTGGGTCTCACCACGGGCGAAGAGGGAGGAGCCGTGGGCGCGGGGCAGGAAGCCAACCTCGCCGGAGAGGTTGCGGACCTGATCGGCCGGGCGGCCGTCGCAACGCTTGTTTTTGTCGAGGATGGAGGTGCGGAAGGCCTTTTTCTG
Source organism: Methylacidiphilales bacterium (assembly GCA_040397305.1). GTDB lineage: Bacteria > Verrucomicrobiota > Verrucomicrobiia > Methylacidiphilales > Verrucolacustridaceae > Verrucolacustris. The sequence continues at coordinate 15,436 of JBBAWG010000019.1, forward strand.
AAGGTAATCGAAGGCCTGGGAGATCTCGAACGGTGTGGCGGCGGGGAACTTCTCGAGGATCTTGGTCTTCACCTCTTCCTTGAGGGCCTCGACGGCCTTGTGGCGTTCGACTTTGGAGGGCTGGTAGATGGCAGCCTCAATACGGGAGCCGGCGACGGAGTAGGCGATCTCGAGGAGTTCGTCCTTCACGAGCATGAGCGGGGCCTGGCGCTTGGCCTTGCCGCAGGAGGCGGCCAGCTCCTTCTGGATCTTAATGATCGGTTGGATGGCGGCGTGGGCGTGTTCGAGGGCGGCCTTAAAGTCGGCCTCGGGGAGCTCCTTGCCGGAACCCTCGATCATGAGGGCCTCGTGTTCGGTGCCGACGTAGACGAGATCGAGATCGCTTTCCGCGAGCTCGGGGTGGGTGGGGTTGACGATGAATTTTCCGCCCACGCGGGCGACGCGGACCCCGGCGATAGGGCCGGCCCAGGGGATGTCCGAAACCATGAGAGCGGCGGAAGCGCCGTTGATGGCGAGGATGTCGGGATCGTTCAGGCCGTCGGTGCTGAGGAGGATCGCGATGACCTGGGTGTCGTAGAAGTAACCTTTGGGGAAGAGGGGACGGAGGGGGCGATCGACCATGCGGCAGGTGAGGATTTCCTTCTCAGTGGGGCGGCCTTCGCGGCGGAAGTAGCTGCCGGGGATGCGACCGGCGGCAGCGGCCTTTTCCTTGTATTCGACGGTGAGAGGGAAGAAGTCCTGGCCTTCCTTGACCTTGGTGGCGGAGACGGCGGTGACGAGGATGATGGTTTCGCCCATGGTGACGAGGGCGGCGCCGTCGGCGAGTTTGGCGTATTTGCCGGTTTCGATGTGGAGGTCGCGATCGCCAATGCGGGCGGTGAGGGTGGTGGGTTTGCTCATGATGTTTGGATGCCGCAAGAAGCACCTCCGCAACGAGGAAAGGATGCGGGTGGTGGGGAGGGAAGAGCCAGGCCGGCTTCGGGGCGGCTTTCAGAGGACACAGCGAAGGCCGGTGAGCCTGCGGGGTGTCATCTGCCCAGCCGTGGGCCGACAGAGGGTTTCCCTTTTCTCGGGGACTTGGGGGTGGGGTATCCGGTTGGGTTATTTCCTCAGGTTAAGTTTCTTGAGAAGGTCCTGGTAGCGCTTGGGTTCGGTACGGTGGAGGTAATCGAGGAGGCGGCGGCGGCGACTGACCATGGCGAGGAGGCCGCGGCGGGAGGCGAAGTCCTTAACGGACTTCTGGAGATGGGTGGTGAGGTGGTTGATCCGGTCTGTCAGGATGGCAACCTGCACATCCGAGGAGCCGGTGTCTTTCTCGTGCAGGCGGTGGCCTGAGATGATCTTACTTTTCGTCGCGGTAGCCATAAGGTAATT
>JBBAWG010000019.1:16909-22670 GCA_040397305.1 Methylacidiphilales bacterium
GCAGGCGGTGGCCTGAGATGATCTTACTTTTCGTCGCGGTAGCCATAAGGTAATTGATCATCGTATGACAAAAAGCCGTGGAGTCAATGATTTCAGCTTGGTGGAAGGTGGAAAGTGCAAGGCGGGAGGCTTTGGCAGGGGGCGTCTGGTTAGGGGTGGCGAGCTACGTCCCGGCCGAAACACGCGACGCGTAACCCGTCACGGGACGCCAGGTTTAGCGTTTTGGTGGATGCTGATTGGCTCTTGGGCAGGGGTGCTCGCCGCGCAGGAGACGGGATGGAAGGCGGATTTGGAGCGGATGGGTTTTGAAGTGCCGTTGGACGAGTTGGAGAAGGGGGAGATTGTGGGGCAGAAGTGGCTGGTGGGCGGGGCGCGGCCGGGGTTTCTGGGGGCGAAGGCGTTTTTTATCGCGCCGGCGGAGCCCAAGGAAGTGGCGAGGAAGGTGTTGGAGTTCGATCCAACGACGGGCCGGACATTGGAGTGGGCGGCTGAGGGATCGGTGAAACTTTACGAGCCGTTTTCTCGGCCTCCGGCAGCCGAAGACTGGACCAGATTCCGGGAGGCACTGGGGAAACCGCCCTTTGATCTGTTGTTACAAGTGGAGGGAAGAAAAGAGGGGAAAGTTCATCTTCATCCCGACGAGATCAAGAAGGTGGCGGACGGCAAAATCGAAGGCTGGGTCCAGGTGCTGGAAGGCCGGATCCAGACGTATCATCGGGGCGGATGGAAGGAAAATGCCGGAGTGCCGGCTGGGCCGGATAACCTGATTGATTTTGACGCCAATCTCACGGCGGTTCTGAAGGAAAAAGATCAAAGTCCGGTCTTGGCAGAATTCAAGGCTGCCTTGGTTCTTTTGGCTAATGCCGGCAAGGGCAAGGACGAGTCGGTGGAGTTTCGTGATTACTGGCAGTTGATGGAGGTGGATAAGTCGCCGGCGGTGGCTTTGGGCTGTGCCGTGGTTAAGGAAGGGCCGGGAGGCCGGTATGACGTGGCGGACATGCACTACTTTGCGTCCAACGGGTATTTTGGGGCGGTCAGCCTGTATGGGATCTGGCCCTATAAGGAGGGGAGGTCCTTGGTCTGCCGGATCGATGCGGTGGAGACGGATCCCTACCAACTTTCCCAAGCCACGGCCCGCATGATTGGCGAGGGTCTCTTCATGCGAGAGGTCAAAGCGGGCTGTTCCACGATTCTAAAGAAGATTCAGAGCCCGTAAGCCGGTGTCCAAATTGGCTTGGAATCTGGGCTTAAATCCCTAATAAAAAGCTCGTATTTATGTGCAGCCAAATACTTAAACTTCTGATAGCCAATGCTATATGCATTGGGTGGGTTTCGGCTGCATATGCGCAGGAGCAGCCGATGTCGGATCCGATCGAGCCTGAGCAGTTTCAAGATCCGTTTTCGCCGACGATCAGTCCGGGGCGGGGCGCCTTGGCACCGCAGCGAGGGACAGAGTCCACAGAGAATTGGGGAATCAACATGGCTTTGGACTACGGCTATGTGGGTTCGGCCAGCCTGACCAAGGGCCTGGGCACAGCCACGGAACAGGCGGCAGAACTTTCGGTGATTGCCGATCGCCGGATCCAAGAGGACCTCATCTTTTTGTTGGGAGGGAACTGGCAGACCTTTTCGTGGGGATATAACGGATCGGGGATTCCGTTGCCGAACAATCTTCAGGCCCTGAACATGATCCTGGGATTTGATGTGGCCTTGGACGAAGGGAACGAGTGGAACATGCGGATCCAAATCGACCCGGGCGTGTACGGAACCTGGCAGAGCTTGGGGTGGCATCAGGTGAATGTTCCGGGCGTGGTGGCTTTTTCCAATATTGTGAACGAGGATTTCCAGTGGTTCATCGCCCTTCGGGCGGACATTTTCCAATTTTTTCCGGTGATCCCCGTGCCGGGATTTCGGTGGCAATTCGACAAGGCTTGGGTGTTGAACGGCACCGCCCCCAAGCCCGCAGTCCAGTGGCGTCCGGTGGAGGATTTGGATCTCACGGCGTATGTGGGCGGGGACATTTTAAACGTGAATGCCCGGTTGGCGGAGAGCGATCCCAACACGCTGGGGAACCGAAGTTTGGCCGGCACCTTGGTCAATTATTTTGAAGGACGGGTGGGAGCGGGCATCGAATATCAAATTACCCCGGAGTTGGCGTTGCAGTTGGAGGGCGGGGCGGTGGTGTGGAGAACCTTTGATTTTGTCCGGCTGAACGACAACGTTCGCAGCACCATGGCCCCCTACGTCCAGGGCGCAATCCGCGGGCAGTTCTAGGCGCATGCGCTGGCCTGAGCAGGCAGCGAACGCGTTTCCCTTTTGGATTGGGTTGGCGGCGATCTTGGCTTGGTTCCAGCCGGATTGGTTCACTTGGTTCCGGGGCGGATGGGTGGTCGGGGCGCTGGGCGTGGCGATGCTGGGGATGGGGCTGACGCTGACTTGGGAGGAGCTTTTTCGGGCCATCCAGATGCCGGGTCAGGTCGCCTTAGGTTTTATTTTGCAGTACACGGTCATGCCGTTTTTGGCGTGGATGGCGGCGCGGTGGATGGATTTACCCCCAGCTTTGGCGGCTGGGGTGATTTTGGTGGGGTGTTGTCCGGGTGGGACGGCTTCCAATGTGGTGACTTATCTGGCCCGGGCCGATGTGCCTCTCTCCGTTTTAATGACGACGGCCTCCACGTTGGCGGCGGCCGTGGTGACTCCGTGGCTGACGGCTTGGTTGGCGGGTCAATATGTGGAAGTGGATAGTTGGGGCTTGGCGGCTTCGACTTTGCAAGTGGTGGTGTTGCCCGTCTTGGCAGGGGTTTTTCTGCGGGCCAAGGCGGGGCGGTCGACAGACTTTCTTTTGGCCTGGTCGCCGCTGGTCGCCGTGGTGGCGATTTCGATGATTGTGGCGGGTGTTCTTGCCCAGAACGCGCCGGTTTTGCGGGAAGCAGGAGGACGTTTGCTGGGGGCCTTGTTGGTTTTGCACTGGGGTGGGTTTGCTCTCGGGTGGGGCTTCAGTCGGTTGCTGAGGCAGAGATCCACCGTGGCTCGGACGATTTCGATCGAAGTGGGCATGCAAAATTCGGGACTGGGAGTGGTGTTGGCGCAAAGGCATTTTCCTGATCCGCTAAGCGCGCTACCGGGAGCCATCAGCACCGTGGTCCACTGCCTGAGTGGAAGTGTTCTGGCGTGCTGGTGGCGCTGGCGGAGTGGTTGTCAGGCGATCGAAAGGCACTAAAATCCACTTATGAGATTTCTGCCATGGGTGGCGGGAGGGTTGGTGCTAGCGATGCCGCTTCTGGCGGAGACCGAGGAAAACATGGCCAACCTTGAGCAGGGAGGTCGAAAAAATATCACCTTGGGGGCAATGTTTCAGGAAGAATTTAAGCAGCAGGAAGGGGTGCGGGAATTAAAAGGGGGGGTTCTTTACAAGGTGGAGGCGACGGGGACCGGGCAGACGCCCAAGCTCAGTGACCGGGTACGCGTGCGCTATCAAGGTCGCCATGTCGACGGGCGTGTATTTGACAAGTCCAAGGGGGAGGAACCGCAGGAGTTCCGGGTGGACCGGACGGTGGCCGGTTGGCAGGAGGTGTTGCCTCTGATGAGGGAGGGGGACAAGTGGGAGGTGGTCATTCCGTCCCATTTGGCATACGGCGCCCGGGGTAGCCCGTTTGGAAACATTGGCCCCAATGAGACTTTGGTTTTTACGATCGAACTGGTCGACGTGATGGATCCTGGCGAGAAAAGCCCTCCGTTGGTTTCGCCCTGATCAGAGAATCAGCATCGCGTCCCCGAAACTGTAGAATCGGTATTTTTCCCGAATGGCGTGTTCGTACGCGCGGAGGGCCAATTCCGGGCCGGCAAAGGCCGCCACAAGCAGAAGCAGCGTGGAGTGGGGAAGGTGGAAGTTGGTGAGAAGGCCTCGCACTCTTTTGAAGTCGTAAGGTGGGTAAATAAACGCTTGGGTGGTGCCGGCATGGGGTTGGAGATGGGGGGCGGATTCAAGCACGCGGGCAGAGGTGGTGCCCACGGCGATGACGCGGCTGGCGGAGGCTAATTTTTCCGCAAAACCCGGACCGATCTCATACTTTTCCTCGTGCATGGGATGGTCGCGAAAATCGGAGGTCTTGATCGGGCGAAAGGTGCCTAGGCCCACGTGGAGGGTGACAAAGGCGTGAGGGAGTTTGGCGAGCAGTTCTGGGGTAAAATGAAGGCCGGCGGTAGGGGCGGCGACGGAGCCTGAAGCTTTGGCATAGGTGGTCTGATAGGAGGTAAAATCGTCCGATTGGAAGTCGGCTTGGCCCCGGGCCTTGCGGCTTTTGAGGATGTAAGGCGGAAGGGGAGGGCGACCAAAGGTATCGAGGTCAAATTTTTCCACGAGGGAGCGAATCACCAGCTGGCCTCCGGGAATGGTTTTTTCAACCCGTAAGCTTGGGGTGGAAGGTGGGGGGCCTTGGACGGGGTCTGGAAAAAGATCCGTGCCTGGGGCAAGGCGTTTGGCGGGAGTGCCGAGGGCGGTCCACCAACCCGGGCTGGTTTCCTCGAGGAGAAGAAGTTCTGTGCGATTTTGAGAGCAGATGAGTCGGGCGGGGATGACTTTGGAGTTGTTGAATACCAGAACATCCTCCGAGGCGAGCAGACCAGGAAGATCCCGGATCAGGTGATTGGTGAGGCTCTGGGATTCCCTCTGGACCAGGAGAAGGCGAGCCGAGTCACGTGGCCGAGCTGGCTCGGTGGCAATCTGATCGGGGGGCAGATGATAGGCCAAAAGAGAGGCAAGGGCATTGGAATGGCTTCCCATTTGACAGGATGTTTGGGCTGGGTGATGATTCAACTATGCAAACCATCCTCAGTCGGCTTCGCAAACTCAAGGCAAACTCGTTCACCCTCGTTGAATTGCTGGTGGTCATCAGCATCATCGGGTTGCTCGCGGGTTTGGCGGTTCCGGCGATCCAAGGGGGTTTGGACAAGGCCAAACAACAGGTGGATGTATCCAACATCCGCCAATGCGGCTTGATTGCCTTCGGTTATGCCAATGACAACGAAGGAAGCTACTTTGGTACCAACACCGCCTTTACCTCCACTGAATATTTTACCAACCTGATTAGTCTCGGACTCCTCACCAGCACGAAAATCTTGTCGGGAAACGGCTACACGGCGGCAACCTCGACCAACAATATTGAAGCTAAGAACATCGCTTGGGCGGTGAACGGGCCTTTGACGTCCTCGGATGACGGGCTCCTTCCTCTTTTTCTCTCCAAGAACATAGGAACCACCGCCTTGGCGTCGAACGTTTCACTGTCCTCCGCAACGAACAGCTGGAAAAGCAAAGGCTTGGTCGTTTACCGGATCGGAAATTCTGCAGAGTTCATCCGAGCCGATAATTCCAAAAATGTTTCCTTGGGCATTACCAATAACGCAACCGGAGCTTCGGTCTCCATCCAGTAAGTCCTTATTGCGGGGCGAGTCGGCGGCGGGCGTCCTGCAGTTGCAGTAAAAGTTCGTGGTAATTCTGCCACCGTTGTTCGCTGTTCTTTTGAAGGCATTTGTCCAGGGTTAACACGGTTTGTTCCTGAGCGGTGGGGCAAAGGCTTCTAAGAGGTGGGGGGCGGTCAAACAGGTGACGTTGGGCAACTTCTTCTGCGGTCTCTGCCTCAAAGGGAGCCCGCCCTGCTAAGATGTGGTACAAAGCGGCGCCAAGGGAGTAAATGTCGCTACGTAAATCCTCCTCCTTCCGGTTGAGCCGCTCCGGGGAAACATAGTAAGGGGTTCCCCAGAT
>JBBAWG010000019.1:22770-33114 GCA_040397305.1 Methylacidiphilales bacterium
CTCAGGTCGGCCTTTAGAATTTTTAAGGCCACCTTGCGGTGGAAACCGGTGTCTTGGGCTAAATAAACCGTACCCATGCCCCCATGGCCCAGTTCCCGCTCCAACCGGTAGTTGCCAAAGAAGGTCGTCGCGTCCGAGTGGGGAGCCGACATGGCCATAGATTGCGCTAAATACCCCAATGAGGCGAGCCATCGGCTTGCCTTGGGGAGGAAAAGATTCTAGCCCAGAGAGATGCCGATCAGTGTCGTCACCGGGGGGGCCGGGTTCCTTGGCTCCCATCTGACCGACCGGCTCCTCCAAGAGGGCCATCAGGTGATCGCCATCGACAACCTGATTACCGGAAACGAACGGAATCTCGATCATCTGAGGGGAAACTCCAAGTTCCGGTTCCTCCGCCATGACGTTACACAATTCATCACCGTGGAAGGTCCAGTGGATTGCGTCTTCCATTTTGCCTCGCCGGCCAGCCCGATTGACTATCTGGAACTCCCCATCCAGACCCTCAAGGTTGGATCCTTGGGTACGCATAATGCCCTGGGTTTGGCCAAATCCAAAGGAGCCAAGTTCCTGCTTGCCTCCACCAGTGAATGTTATGGCGACCCGCTGATCCACCCGCAAAAAGAAGAGTATTGGGGGAACGTGAATCCGATCGGGCCGCGCGGAGTCTACGATGAGGCCAAGCGCTTTGCCGAGGCGATGACCATGGCCTACCACCGCTATCATCAGGTCGACACCAAAATTGTCCGAATCTTCAACACCTATGGCCCGCGGATGCGGTTACGGGACGGCCGGGTGGTTCCTGCCTTCATCGGGCAAGCCTTGCGAGGGGAGCCTCTGACCGTCTTTGGGGACGGCAAACAGACGCGCAGTTTCTGTTATGTGAGCGATTTGATTGACGGGATCTACCGTCTGTCCCAGTCCGATTTTCATGAGCCGGTCAACATTGGGAATCCTTTGGAACTCACCATTCTGGAGTTTGCGGAAAGGATCCGCCGGCTGACTGGAACCAAGAGCGAGATTGTCCGCAAGCCACTGCCGGTGGACGATCCCAAGCAGCGTCAGCCGGACATTTCCCGCGCCAAAAAACTCCTTGGCTGGGAGCCGAAAATTTCCCTAGAGGACGGTCTGCGGGAGACGATCAGTTGGTTTCAGGCCAATCTCGATTCCCCCGTCAGAAAATGATCCGGCGGAAGCTCATCTCCGCGACCCTGGCCGGGATGGTGTTGTGTTCATGTCTGCTGGCACAAGATGCCAAATCCAAATCCGCCTCCAAGGAGGAGGAGGGGCGTTACCGCAGTGCGTTGCTTTTTGCGAATGTCATCGAGCTCATCCGAGATGAGTATTTGGAGCCCGAAAAAACCGATTACGACAAGATGACTTACTCGGCCCTCCGGGGGTTGCTTTCCTCTTTGGATCCTCACAGTCAGTTCTTGGATCCGGAAAATTATTCCATGATTCGTACGGAAACGGAGGGTCAATTTGGGGGATTGGGGATTTCGGTGGGGATGGTGGACAATCAGCTGACCGTCAATGTGCCCATCCAAGGAGGTCCGGCGTTCCGGTCCGGACTCATGCCGGGGGATCGAATTCTAAAAATTGACGGCCATGGCACCCAAAAACTCACCTTATCGGAAGCGATCCGGAAGTTACGGGGTCGGCCGGGTGCCGGGGTCGCGCTCACCTTGTATCGACCCTCTGAAACCCGGACCCTGGAGGTGCCGCTTGTTCGGGAGATGATTCAGGTGCCGACCCTGGCCGATGTCGGCCTCCTGCCTTTTTCGCAAACTGGCGGTGAGAGGATCGGGTATTTGCGGATCACCCAATTCGGGGAAAAAACGGCTACCGAATTCGACCAAGCGATTGATCGATTGGAGCGGGAGGGCGCGGCGGGGTTGGTGTTGGATCTCCGTGATAATCCCGGTGGGCTTGTGGACGCGGCGGTGGAGGTGGTGGGGCGCTTTGTTCCTCCCGGGACCCTGGTCGTAGCGACGGAAGGCCGCAAGGCGTCCGCGGGGCGATTTGAATATTTGGCCAAAGCCGTTAGCCACAAGGTCCGCTGGCCCCTCGTGGTTTTGGTTAATGGGAATACCGCGAGCGCCGCGGAAATTGTGGCGGGGGCACTTCAGGATCTGGGTAAAGCTGTCGTGGTCGGGGAAACAACCTTCGGGAAAGGATCGGTCCAAACCGTCCAGCCGGTGGATGCCTCGGTGGCACCGGCGGTGGCCGTCCGGCTGACTACCGCTCATTACACCACACCTTCCCGCCGCAAAATCCACGGGGTGGGAATTGAGCCCGATATCACCGCCCGAATGACCTTGGCCGAGGAAAAGGCGATTTATCAGAGCCGCAGTCCCGGCCTTCGCAAACCTGGTGAAGCGGCGCCGGTCGTCTTCGATGAGCCGCTCGACCGGGCGGTGGATGTTTTGCGCGGATGGAAAGTGGTGGCCCGGCGCACGGCGTCGGCCCGCTGATCGTGCGGGCCCTCGGCATCGAGACCTCCTGCGACGAGACCGCGGCAGCCCTGGTCGAAGCGGATGCTTCCGGGGTGCGGCTGATTCGGCAACAGTTGGCGACTCGCCCAGAGGAAAGCCAGGCTCTTGGCGGTATCGTTCCGGAGCTGACGGTTCGTCAGCATTTGGAACTGCTTCCCAAGATCACCCGGGCTGTCCTGGAAAATGAGGGCGCAATCGAAGCTGTAGGCGCCACTGCGGGGCCGGGGTTGGCGCCTGCCTTGTTGGTGGGGCTGGCCTTTGGCAAATCCCTGGCCTGGGCCAAGCACGCTTCGTTTCATGCCATCAACCATCTCGAGGGGCACATTTACAGCCCTTTTGTGTCCCGGGGGAAGTGGCCGGAATTCCCGCACTTGGCCTTGATCGCCAGCGGGGGACACACGCTGCTCGTGGATGCGCCGGATGCCCTTCAACGAACCATTGTGGGAGCGACGCGGGACGACGCCGCCGGGGAAGCCTTCGATAAGTTGGCTCGCATGGTCGGACTCGGTTATCCGGGGGGTCCGGAGATGGAAAAGGAGGCGGAGCGGGGAGAGGTGGGAAAAATAAAACTTCCGCGGCCCATGAAAGGTTCAGAGGAAACGGATTTCAGCTTTAGTGGCCTCAAGAACGCCGCCCGGCTTTTGCTGGAAAAACAGCCGGAAATGGCGCAACCGGGACGCATGCGGTCCGATTTCTGTGCGGAGGCACAAGCCGCGATTGCCGAGTGTTTGGCGGATCGGTGCCGCCTAGCCCTCGATCAGACGGGCCGGAAACTTCTGACCGTGAGCGGCGGGGTCAGCGCCAATCGGGTGGTGGCACGAGCGCTGGAGGAAGCGGCCCGGGCGGAGGGGGCTGCCGTGCTTGCGCCTCTGGGGGGATGGAACACGGACAACGCGGCGATGATTGCGGCGGTGACGGCACGGCGGTATTTGGACGGAGCAAAATCTGACTGGCAGAGCGATGCCGACCCGCGCTGGTCGATTGGCTCAGCGTAAAACGTTCAGGAGCCAGTTGGGAATTTTCAAGCTTTTCAGGTCTGCCGGTAATTTGGCCACCGGCAAGTTGCACCACTCCTCTAAAATCTCGGGATTGGTCCGGGTGACATCATCCTCCGTGGTGGCGTAAAAATTCACGACGATGCCCGCCACGGACAGGCCGGTTTGGCGGATGGAGTCGACCGTAAGCAGGGTATGATTCAGGGTGCCGAGAGAGGCGCGGCAGACAATCAGAACGGGAAGTCCCAGCTCGCGGGCCCATTCTCGGACGGTGTGTGTGGAATCTAAAGGCACCCGCCACCCGCCGACTCCCTCCACAAGAAAAGGACCAGCAACCTGGGTGGTGATTTCCTTCCAGTGGGAACGGAGGATATCCCAAGGGAAGGCACGATTCTCCCGCTGACTGGCCGCATAGGGGGCCAAAGGAGCCGCGAAGTGAATGGGATTGATTTGGGAAAGCGAAAGCGCAGATCCCATGGCCTCAGAGAGTTTTGAGGCATCTGAACGGTCTCCGCTGGCGATCGGTTTCAGAGCCACGGCGGGGATGCCTTGGCTCCGAAGTGTCCGGGTCAGCAGGGAAGTGAAGTATGTTTTGCCAACGCCGGTGTCGGTGCCGGTGATAAAAAGCCCCTTCACGCGGGAATCTCCTTGGCCAGAGCCTTTTGGAGGGCGGCCACCATTTTCTCCAGCTCTTCCGATGTCGTGGCATAGGAGGGCATGAGAACCAGGACGTCGCCGATCGGCCGGGTCAGGAGTCCGAATTCCCGGGCCGTCTGGCAGACCCGAGCTCCACGTCGTTCGGCGGAAGGGAAGGGAGAGCGGGTTGCGCGGTCTGCCACGATCTCTACGGCCAGAATGGTTCCTTCCTGGCGGACGTCACCAACATGCGGGTGTTTCCAAAACCTTTGGGACAGATCGCGAAGTTGTTGAGCCAAAAGGTGCCGTCTGGATTGTTCGGACGGATCCTGCAGAAGCCGGAGACTTGCCCGGGCCACGGCACACCCCAAGGCGTTGGCGGTGTAGCTGTGGCCGTGAAAGAAGGTGTTCTCAGTTGGCCCGTCAAAGGCCCGGAAAATCTCTTCGGTGGCCAGCGTAGCGGCCAAGGGCAGGTACCCCCCAGAAAGACCTTTGGCCACAGCCACCACATCCGGGGAGACACCTTCCCCGTGGGCGGCGAGGGGAAAGCCGCTCCGGTCAAAAGCGGTGAGGACTTCATCCAGAAGAACTTTGGCCCCGACCTTGCGAGCGGCGGTGGAAGTTCGCTGCGCATATCCCTCGGGGTGCATCACCATTCCGGCGGCACCCTGGATCCGGGGTTCCAAAACCCAGGCAGCCAGCCGGTTGCCCGCTCGCTCAATTTCTTCCTCGGCCTGGTCGGCGCATTCAAAATTACATTTTCGATAAGAACGGGCATCGGCCGTCTCGGGTTTCGCCCGGTTAAAGGGGCACCGATAGCAGAACGGGGTCATCACCCGGCGGGAGGGAAAGAGGAGGGGCTGGTAGTGACGATGAAACAGATCGCTTTTGCCGAGACTCATGGCTCCGACCGTGTCCCCATGATAGGCGCCGATGGGGGCGATAAATTCTGTCCGCTGGGGCTGCCCCGTCTGGGCAAAGGCCTGAATGATCATCTTGAGGCCGGCCTCCATGGCCGTGGAGCCGTCATCGGAAAAGAAAACCCGGTTCAGTTTCGGAGAATCTTCCTTTCCCTTGAAATAAGAGAGGAGTTCTTCAGCAAGCCGGGCGGCGGGCTCATGGGTGAGACCCAAAAAAGAGGCGTGAGCCACTTTCCCAAGCTGGGTCCGGATCGCGTCATCGAGTTGAGGGTGTCGGTGCCCGTGGAGATTGGTCCAGATGGAGGAGTTGCCGTCGAGGTAGCGACGCCCTTCAGCATCGATTAGCCAGGAGCCTTCCCCGGCGACAATGACGACGGGATGGAACGCAGGATCCATCCATGTCGAGTGGGGGGTGAAGGGGTGCCAGAGATGTTTCCGGTCCAGCCGGATCGTGTCGTCTGAGCTCACTCCACGGGCAACCGCTTCAGCTCTTCTGCCAATCTTTGCACCTCGGCCTCGGAGTGTCGGGCAGACAGGCTGATCCGCAGGCGGGCGGATCCTTCCGGCACCGTCGGGGGGCGGATGGCGGCGACATCGATGCCGCGGGCGAGGAGAAGGTCTCGAGCCTGCACGGTTCCATCATTGGATTTTAAGATCCAGGGTTGAACAGGGCCCTGGCGTGAGTTGGGATGGAGAGAGGCGTACAGGAGAATGTTTTTCTTCAGTTGTTTGCGAAGGTTTTCGCCCTCGGCGGAGCTCAAGATCTGCAGGGCTTTGGCCGCGGCGGCCATGGCGGCCGGAGCGGGGGCGGTTCCAAAGAGAAACGTGCGGGCTTCATTAAGAAAATGTTCGATGGCTTCGCTTGAGGCGGCGACGAAGCCTCCGGAAGAGCCCAAGGACTTGCCCAGGGTGCCCATCTGGATGTCGATCCGGTCCATCAAGCCACGTTCAGCGGCCCAGCCGGTCCCCGCCGGGCCAATCACACCGTTGGCATGGGCCTCATCCAGTAGAAGCCAGGCCCCGTATTTTTCCTTCAGCTCCACCAAGGTTTCGATTTCCAAAAAATCCCCGTCCATCGAGTGGAGAGATTCGGCGACCACCAGAATCTTCCCTTCGGGATTCAGTTTCTGTGTCAAAAGTAAGGCCTCTTCGAGGCTGGTTTGACTATTGCGTAGAAAGAGACGCAGTCGGGCTCCGGAAAGTTTCGCCCCATCGAAAAGGCAGGCGTGGGCGTTCCGCTCAAGAAGGACGGTATCCTGGGGGCCGACGAGGGAGGGGATGATTCCCAGCGGGGTTTGGTATCCTGAGGAGAAAACGAGGGCGGCTTCGGTTCCCTTCCAATCGGCGAGCGCCTTCTCGAGGGCGGCATGTTCCCGGCACGATCCGGCGAGGTGGCGGGCGGCCCGGGCGCTGGTTCCGGCATCGTGGATGGCGCGGATGGCGGCTTCAGCCACGCCAGAGTGGCGGGAAAGACCGAGGTAGTCGTTATCGGAAAAGGAGATGGAGTCGGACGCAGGATTCAGGAAACGCTGGGTGCCTTGGGTTTGACGTATCCGTTTTTTCTCCTCTGTCTTGGCGGTCAAAGAAGCAGACATCATGATATCGTGCCGAGGCCTGACGAGGGGGACGAGCGGAAATGCTAAAGTCGTTCCGGTCGATCCATCCGACCCGCGATACAGAAAATCTCGGCAGGCATCGTGGAATCCAGAATTGCCGAAGCAGGATCAGACGAAGGTGGCACCTTCCACCCCACCCAGTCTGCGAAGGCGCCCGGTTGCAGGACGCCCAGGCGTCCTGCATGTCCAAGCGCGCGTGCAGGAAGTGTCGTGACCATGTCCCAGAGGTCTTGCACGGGAATTTGGGGGTGAGCTTGCCGAAAGGCCCGGATTTCCGCGCGAAGGTCGAGAGCGAGGTTGTCCGAGCTGGCGGGGCTGTCCGTTCCCAAGATCACCGGGATGGCATGACGGCGGAACTTTTCCAAGGGAAAAGGTTCCCGGTCAAACCAGCGGTGGGCCATGGGGCAGTGGATCACAAAACATCCACGTCTCCCGAGATCCGACATGGCATCTTCCGACAACCGGTTCCCGTGGGCGAGGAGCGATGCGGCCGGGATGGCCGCTCTCCGATCGGAGAGATGGCCTGGGGTCCAAGAGTCCGGCAAAAGATTTCGAAGAGAGCCTTGGCCGGTGCCGAAAAGCTCCTCCTCCTCAGCAGACTCCGCAAGATGGGTGGTGAAGGGCAGACGAAACTCTTCCGCCAAGCGAGCGCATTCGCGGTAAAGATCAGTTGAGGCGCTATAGGGGGCGTGGGGGGAGATGGCAGCCTGCCAAGCACAGCCGGGATGGCGCGAGAGCCAGGCGGCCATCCGATCCATTTGTCTGGCGGCCTGTGGATTTCCATGCAGATCCATGAACTCAAGTGCCCACCAGACACGGGGCAGCGTACCGGCAAGGCCGGCCAGAGCGTTGGGATCGGAAAGGATGCTGAGGATGGTGGTGGTGCCGGTCTCGACGGCTGTGCGGGAGGATCCCAGAATGGAAGCGGTTCGGGCGGTGGCATGAAGCCCAGGCAGAAGCTGAAGGATTTGTCGCAGCCACTCGGCAAAAGGCAGGCCTGCGGGAATTTTTTGATGGAGCGGCGTCAGTTCAAGATGAGCGTGGAGGTTGAGAAATCCGGGGGCGAGAGTGATCCCCGGGAGTTCAAGAATCTCTTCTCCGGGTTGGGGGGTCAGATCTGTGCCTGTTTCCTGAATGAAACGGCCCGAAATGCGAAGTCGACCCGGTCGGAGGATATGGTCCGGCGCCTGCAGGAGGCCGTCGGCCAGAATGAGCATGGTTCTAGCGTCCCGTCCCGCCGCTTTTGGATTCGGCGAGAAGTTCGTCCAAGGCGGGTTTCAACGGCCGACGGATTTCCGCCTCCATGCGGTCAATAAAGAGGATCCCCTGAAGGTGGTCGACCTCGTGTTGAATCGCGCGGGCGAGAAGTCCGCCGGCGGCCAAGGTCTGCTTGTTTCCTTCCAGGTCGAGGTAGTCCATCTGAATCCGGAGACTACGGCGGACGGCCCCGGAAAGGCCCGGAAAACTGAGGCACCCCTCGTCCGCATCTTCTTTTTTCCGGGTGAGGGTGAGGACGGGGTTGCAGAAAAACAGAGGCATATACTTTTGCCAAGCTACCGGTTTCCCCCCGACTTCCATCGACGAGGGCCGCTGATCCACCTTCCGAAGATCCACGACAGCAATTTGCAGGGAGATTCCCACCTGAGGAGCCGCCAGACCAACACCCTCGGCCTCATGCATCGTGGCCTCCAAGGTGGCAGCCAGCTCGTGCAGTTTGGGATCCGGCGGGCGAACGGCGGTGGCCGGTTGGCGTAACACCGGGTCACCGTAGATCCGGATGGGGAGGACGGGGGCTTTTTTCAGGGGCTGGCGGTGGCGCTGCCGATCTTGGAGGTGCGAACGGAAATGGGCACGCCGGCGTCCTCACACGCGTCGAAGAATTTGAAGAACACCGAAATCGGGGTGGTCTCGTCGAAGTTGAGAATCACATTTTTTACGCCTCGATCCTTGAGGGCTTTGGCAAGATCCGCGCGAAAGCTGTCGGACTTGGGGTCGAGGTTCAGGGGTTGGTCTCCAAGAAAAATGGGAAACTTGTCGGAATCGAAGATTTTGGCGTACTCGTCCGCCTTGGAGGATTTCATGGTCAGTTCGGGTGGGGCCTTGGCGTCCTCGACCGTTTCGTTGCCCTTATCGGATTTCGGCGGGGTCACATCGACATTGGCGACCTTCTTTTTAAAAGAGGTAGTTACGATGAAAAAGATCAGGAGCATGCAAAGAATGTCGATCAACGGGATGACGTTGATCTCCACGCGGCGCCGGCGGGTGGGGTGAAATTTCATCGCGGGCGAACCCGGACGGGTGTCAGGCGGGGACTTCCTCGGTGTAGAGCTTTTTCAGCAGGAGCATCGAGATGTCTTCCAGTTCCACGGAGATGGTATCGATTTTTTTGCTGAAGAAGGTGAAGGGGAAAAGCATGACGATGGCGGTGCCAATGCCCAGCACGGTGGTGTGGAGGGCTTCGGCGATACCCGCGGAGATCTTTTCCGCATCCGCATTGGCGGAACCCACCGCGGCGAAGATCGTGATCAGGCCGGAGACGGTGCCGACGAGGCCCAGGAGCGGCGAGGCGCCGACGAAGATTTCCAGATAGACGAGGCCACGTTCCAAACGGGAGACCTCGGTCCGGGCCGCCGTTTCGAGGACTTCGACATTTTCGGCTCGCGGCAGGGAGGCGTGTTCCAAGCAGCTGTTGACCAGCCGGGCGAGGGCGGAGTCATTGCGGACGCAAAGGCGGGTCAGGGTTTCCGTGTTGCCGCCCGGACGGAGAGCGCGGATGGCGTCGACAATGTCCTTGGGGGTGACCCGATCCCGCCGGAGGCGGAGAAAGATGACGGTGCTGAGAAAGCAGCCGGAGATGAGCGCCGAAAAAAGCGGCAGCAGGATCAGGAAGATGATCAGCGGGTTGATCTTCAGGCCGAAGAAATGGTCGAGCAGGGGAATATCCATAAGAAGAACTTAGGGAAGATCAGCCGGTTGGCGAGTCCGCAGGCGAATCAGTAGATCCGAAAGGCTAACTGCCAGGGAAACCCGTTGGGTTTGTCTTTTTTGAGATCGTCGGGGAAAGGGCCGATCAGATTGCTGGACTGTTGGATCGAGTCAGCGCTGATCAGTCCAAGAATCGAGTTGGGGTTTCCTTGGACCACATCGAGGTCGGAAATGGTTCCGTCGGCATTCACGTGGAAGCGGATGACGACCCGGTCGACACCGATCTGGGCCATGGTCTGCTGGACTTTACTGTTCCACCGGGAGCCGATCGCGAGGTAGAGCTTGTGCTGGTAGCGCCCCAGAGCCGTGGCCATGGAGGCGAAGGAAGCGTCTTGCCCCATTTGCGCTCCACCGGCGACGGCAGAGCGATCACGAAAGATGTCTGGGGGTGGCGCCAAAGCGGAGGAGGAGTCTGATGCATCGGCGGCGGCTTGGGCGGCGGATGGGCTGGGGGGTGTGGCATCTTCAGACTGGTCCGGTTTCGCATCCGGAGGGGTGTCGGGGGAGGCTTTTTCAATGGGAGTGCCGGGTCCGGGAATGGGTTTGACTTGGTCTTGAGGCTTGGGAAGGGCGGGGGAAGGAGCCGGCTTGGGCTTTGGGGGTGGAGCAGTGGGGCTGAGGCGGGCGGGCGAGGCGGCGGCCGGAGGGGGGGAGGCTTGGTTCGGGGAAAACTGGCTATTCCGCATGGTGAGAGAATCGT
>JBBAWG010000020.1:0-19895 GCA_040397305.1 Methylacidiphilales bacterium
TGCGGACCGGACAGCCCATATTGATGTCGACCGCATTCGCCCCCAGATCCTCGCACCTTTTGGCTGCGTCCCGCATCTCGGAGGCCACCGCCCCAAACAACTGCACCGCCCAGGGGCGATCATCTGGCGACGTGGCCACCAACTCCAGTGCCCGGCGGTTATTCTCCAAAAGCGATCGGGCGTTGACGAGATCCGTGGTGGCCAAGCCGCATCCTTCCAGCTCCCGGACCACTCGCCGAAACGGCAGGTTGGTGTATCCCGCCAAGGGCGAGAGGCAAAGGTTGGTGGCCAGTTCCAGCGAGCCGATCTTCAACTTCATGGCCCGGCCTCGCTAATCTGCCAGAGCCGCCGGGCATCCTCCTGATTCCTGGCTGCCGCCGAAGGCACCTTTTCGTTTCGATTGGAATAGTAGGCTCCTTGGTCGGGTCGCTCAGACCGGGCGGCTAGCCAAACAGCGGTATCAGCTCCTTGTTCATTGGTTCGTCCGAAGGACCGCTTCAGCCAGAGGAAGGCTTTGGATTTCAGACCGCTGTTCTCGTCCCCAAAAGCGGAATTTACCAACCCGGGATGGACCGCACAGACCCGGATCAACGAATCCTTGAGCCGGCGCCCCTGCTCTCCCACGTAAAGCAGGTTAGCCAGCTTTGAGTTACAGTAGGCCTTCCACCCGTCCCATTTTTTCTCCCCCTGCAGATTATCCCACTCCATCTTTCCCCAACGATGGGCTTCCGAGGCGGTGCACAAGACCCTCGGATCTTCCGCCTTCAACAGCAAGGGAAAGAGGAGTTGCGTGAAGTCAAAGTAAGCCAGATGGTTCATGGCCCAGGTCCTTTCATACCCTTCTGGAGTCATCTTACGGTCTGCGAAATATCCCCCTGCGTTATTCCAAAGAACATCAACTCCGGACTCATACGCGCTGATCTGATGCGCCAAATCAGCCACCTGCTTCCGCACACTAAGGTCCGCCTGATAGGTTCGAACCGCAGACGCTCCCTTCGCCTCACAGCTCGCCCGAACCCCCTGCAGCCGCCCCTCATTGCGGCCCACCAAGATTAAGGCGGCGCCCAGTTCGGCCATGGCCTCCGCCCCTGCCCGCCCAATTCCCCTTGTCGCCCCGGTGATCAGGACCACTTTTCCCTGCATGGATGGCAACGGGACGGACATGAGTTTTTATATAGAGAAAAACTGGTTCATGAATAGGGTGTCCTGATTGACCTTGTAGCCAAGTTAGGGGCAGTTGTCCTTAGCCACCCGCTTAACTACGTCTCCGGCAGATTAAATTTACACTCCACGCTTTGCGTGGAGCCATGGGGATTGCGCCCCCGCGGACCTACCCTGCGCCATCCTAATTAGCCCTCCGGATAGATGGGTTTCATGGCTCCAGACATTGCGTGGAGCCATGGGGATTCGAACCCCAGACCTCCTCAATGCCATTGAGGCGCTCTACCAACTGAGCTATGACCCCGAAAATCAAACCATATCGCAGGTCTTTCTTTCAGCCAAGGTAAACCCTTGGCTTGCGGAATCCCCTCTGGCTGACCAAGATAACCCTATGAAAAGAATCTTTTTCCTTCCCGCACTCCTCACGGCGTTTCTTCTCTCCTCCTGCTCCCAGACGCCCCCCGGATCCGATGCCGAAGACGAGCGAAATCCGTTCTTCCGCCAAGCCACCAAGGATGTCGCCGATCTCAACTACCCAGCCGCCATTAAACAATTTGAGAAGGCCATCAGTGTGAATCCAAATGTGGCCAAGGCCTACCTCCAGATCGGCCTGCTTTACGGCGACAAGCTCGGCGACCCCATTAGTGCGATCTACTTTTACCAGAAGTATCTTGAGGCCCGGCCAAACGCCTCGGAACGAGAGGAAGTTCTCGCCGCCATGGAAAAGGCCAAGATAGATTTCGCCCTCAGCTTAACCAATACTGGCATCCAGAACGCCGCCGAAATCGCCCGGATCAGCAAGGAGAATGTGGATCTCAAGCAACAGATCGCCCAACTCCAGGGCACTCTCGCCGCCAAAGAGGCGCAAGTTTCTCAAGTTGCCGGAGCGGCTGCACCCCCCAAGGCCACCCCTGCTGCCGTCGTCCCTGCCACCCCGCAATCCTCAGAAAAGAAGGTGACCCCCAAGGCGGAGGCTGCCGCGATGCCCGCTGTGCCTGCGACCACTCCTCCTCCAGCACCCGCCGAAGCTGCCGTCCCCCCAGCTGGAGCCAAACAGCATACCGTGGCCAAGGGAGATACTCTTTGGAAGATGGCTAAAAATTACTATCCCGCCTCGCTCGACCTCAACGAGGAGATTGCCAAGATCAAGGCCGCCAATCCCGGGCTGGACGACCGGAATCTTAAAATCGGAACCGTGATCGTAATTCCGTGAGCCGCCCACGCTCCTTTCCGTCGGAAGATCAGCCCGGCCTGCCCATGGGTTCCTCTGGCTCCATGGAGGACATCGGACAGGAACTGGAACAACGCCAACAGCAGCTGCTCGCTCTCCAGCGCCAACAAGCGGACCTCGAGGCACGCAAACGCCAGCTGGAAGAGCTCAACACCCGACGCACCGAACTCCTTCACGGCCAGCGGGATATCCGGGAGCGACTCCTTCGAGCCATTGTCATCTTGGAGCGCGCAGAATCCCAAGGCCGAAAAGAAGTCGAACAGATGCACGAGACACGACAAAACTTCAGCGAACAGTTGGCGGAAATCAACGCCATCGAACCCTCAGAGTGGAGCCCCTCTTCGATCGAGGAAGAGCTTTCCCGGGCCCTGGCCAAAGTAGATCAAGCCTCAGCCGTCTACACCCAGTCCCGCGCCAAATTGGACGCCTTGCGTGGGCGGGACCTTGAACCCGCCGAAACCAGCAATGAAAACTCCGCCTCCACATCCAGCACCGGCAGTGACTCGTTTTACGAAAATTTTACCCGCGGTTTGGCTTTCAATCTTCCCCTGATTGTGGCGTTTTTGCTCGGTCTGGCCCTTTTTCAGATCCTTAAATAATTTCTCATTTTGTTCCCATGGGCTTTGGATTCTGCCCAGTGAAACCTTGCCGGAATAGGTCCGTTCCGATGAAATTCTGTCATGGCATTCCCGGGGTTTAAACGAGACCCTATTCACGAGGAATTGCGGCGACTGAACCGCGAATCATCCCGCTTGGGCCAAACGGCAAGGCGGCTCGTGGAAGAATCAGCCCAGGTACCCCGCCGGCATTCCCCTGCCCGCCCTTGGAGCCCTGCGACCTCGATGAGACGCGAGCCTGCTCTCCGGGTGGAAGGCCGTCTCGCGAGAAGAAAAGTTCTTCTCGCCGCCATCGTGGCAACTTTTCTGGCGTGGGTTTTGTTCCGGCTTGTCGCCGGCTTCTCGACATGAAAAAGCGCCGGAGGGATTACTCCCCACCGGCGCTTTTCAAATTTTAAGCCCTACTTTTTCTTGGCCGGCTTGGCTTTTTCCTTCGACTCTTTCTCGGTCTTGGCTTTCGCCTTTTCTTCCTTGGGAGCCTCAGGTTCTGGCGCCGGGCGCTCCACCCACTCTAAGAGAGCCGTGGGGGCTCCGTCGCCGATCCGCGGACCTAGTTTTAGGATTCTGGTATAACCTCCCGCCCGATTCTTAAAACGAGGCGCAATCTCGGCAAACAACTTGTGGACGAGATCGTTCTCATGCAAAGCGGCAATGGCCTGGCGGCGGTGATGCAAGGACCCTTTCTTTCCCAAGGTCACCAGCTTTTCCGCCACCGGCCGGGCCGCTTTGGCCCGGGCCACGGTCGTCCGCACACGCTCGTGCCGGATCAGGGACCCGACCAGATTGGCCAGCATGCTGTCGCGGTGCTGGGATGTCCGGCCGAGTTTGACTGTGCGGCGGAGGTGTCTCATGACTGCCCGTTCGCACCAGCGGCTTCCACCGGAGGTGGCGGCAAGCTGGCAAGCAACGCGCTATCGAACTTCATTCCGAGAGACAACCCGAGGGAGGTCAGCTTGTCCTTGATCTCGTTCAACGACTTTTTGCCGAAGTTGCGGTACTTCAGCATCTCGGCCTCGCTCTTGAGCGCCAACTGGCCCACGGTGGTGATGTTCGCGTTATTCAGGCAGTTTGCCGCCCGGACCGAGAGCTCGATCTCGTTCACGCTCATCGCCAGTAGCTTCTTCAGGGCGGTGTTCTCCACCGGTGCCTCGTACTTCACCTCTTCAAACTCGATCGGCTCCTTGTCGAAGTTGGCGAAGATGTCGAGGTGGTGACGCAGGATTCCTGCGGAGTGCAGGAGAGCCTCATCAGGAGTCAACCGTCCATCAGTCCAGATTTCGAGGACCAGTTTGTCGTAGTCCGTCCGCTGGCCAACCCGG
Organism: Methylacidiphilales bacterium; assembly: GCA_040397305.1. Lineage (GTDB taxonomy): Bacteria > Verrucomicrobiota > Verrucomicrobiia > Methylacidiphilales > Verrucolacustridaceae > Verrucolacustris. Next base: position 4,329 of record JBBAWG010000020.1, read on the forward strand.
GTGTTCTTCACCTCGTACTTCACCTTCTTGACGGGGGAAAACAAGGAGTCCACAGGGATCAAGCCAATGGGGGAATCTTCCCGCTTGTTCTCTTCCCAGGTGGCATATCCACGGCCTACGCGGACCTCGAGTTCGGCTTCAAATTTGGCCTTTTTGTCGAGGGTGCAGATCACTTCCTTCGGGTTCAGCACCTCAATACCAGCGTCCAGCTCAATATCAGCCGCCGTCACCGGCCCTTCCTTGTTGACCTTCAGCGTAAGCAGCCGCGGTTCACGGTTGGGGAGCTTGAACTTGAGTTTTTTTAGATTCAGAACGATTTCCGTGACGTCTTCCACTACATGATCCACGGTGCTGAATTCATGCTGCACCCCTGCGATTTTTACGCTCGTGATGGCAGCCCCCTCCAGGGAGCTTAGGAGCACCCGGCGCAGGGAGTTGCCGAGGGTGTGGCCGTAGCCTGCCTCGAAAGGTTCCGCGGTGAATTTGCCGTACAGTTCATTGGAGCCGTCCTCGTCCTTTTGCAGGCGGTTCGGCAGTTCGAATCTTCCGAGTCGTAGTGGCATGGTCTGTCTCTTTCCGGCCGGGTTACCCCTTCCCCGCTACCTTGGGGAAAGGACCGACAGCCGAGCTGATGTTGCGGTTTTTCCGCCGCCGGTAGCGGGCGGCGGGAAAATTTATGACCTTGAGTACAACTCCACGACCAACTGTTCGTTGGCCACAGGCGTTAATTCCTCGCGGGTAGGCACCCGGTTCAGGGTCCCCTTAAAAGTATCCTTGTTCAGCGTCATCCAATCCGGCAAGGGCCGGATCTGCGTAGTCTCAAGACCCCGACTCCCCAATTGGCGGGACTTCGGGTTGTCGCGCACCTCGATGACGTCCCCAGGCCGGCAGGCGTAGCTGGGAATGCTTACCCGTCGACCGTTCACGTTGATGTGTCCGTGGCTCACCATCTGGCGAGCACCCCGGCGAGTCGCGGAAAACCCGAGACGGTCAACCACGGTATCGAGACGCGTTTCAAGAAGCTGGAGCATCTTTTCACCGGTTACCCCACGACTCTGCATCGCTTTTTGGTAGACCCGGCGGAACTGTTTTTCCAGAAGGCCATAGCCGTACTTCATCTTTTGCTTTTCCCCAAGCGCCACCGCGTAGTCAGACTGTTTGCGACGACCCTTGGCCCCGTGCACACCCGGAGGAAAATTCCGCCGTTCAAGGGCTTTGGAGGCCCCGAAAATAGGCTGGCCGAAACGGCGGTTGATCTTGTCCCGAGGACCTGTGTAGCGGGCCATATAATCTCCTTACACGCGTCGGGCTTTGCGCATCCGGCAACCGTTAAACGGCACCGGAGTCACGTCCCGGATGGTGCTGACTTCCAGGCCAACGGCCTGCAGGGCGCGAACTGCCGATTCACGGCCTGTGCCCGGCCCCTTGAGCCGGACTTCAACTTCCTTGACCCCGTGGGCCATGGCTTGCCGACAGGCATCCTGAGCCACCACTTGAGCCACGTAGGCCGTTGACTTTTTGGAACCACGAAAACCCATTTTTCCTGCACTGGACCAAGCAATCACGTTCCCCCTTTGGTCTGTGATGGAAACCACCGTGTTGTTGAAAGTGGCCAGAATATGGGCCACGCCATTGTGAATCTGCTTCGCGCCTTTGATCTTGGGAATCTTGACTTTGGCTGCGTCGTCCAACCCATCGAGGGTGAGGCTTTCAGGAGCAATGATCGGCTCGGCCTTCGCCGAAGCTTCCTTGGATCCGCCTTTGGCGCCTGCCGCCTTCGGCTTTTTTTCCTTCGGAGCCGCGGCAGGTTTGGCCCCGTCGGCCTTGGCCGGGGCGGGTTTCTTTTCCTGGGGTTTCTTTTCAGCGTCACTCATGAGATTACGTCTTGGCGGATTTAGCGTCCTTACTGCGGATCACGCCCACCGTCTTGCGGGGTCCCTTGCGGGTACGGGCGTTCGTGGAGGTACGTTGCCCACGAACCGGGAGCCCCTTCCGATGACGGATGCCCCGGTAGCAGTTGATTGACTGCAAACGCTTTAGGTTCTGCTGGATGTCCCGGCGTAAATCACCTTCGATCAAAAAACGATTCCGCTGAATCACACCAATCAGTCGGTTGATCTGTTGATCCGTCAGATCTTTCGCACGCATTTCCTGGGGAATTTCCGCTTCGGCCACGACTTGCTGGGCCCGCGTCGGTCCGATCCCGTAAACGTAACGAAGGCTGAACTCAACCCTCTTCTCGCCAGGAACATCTACGCCAAGGATTCGCGGCATATTTTTACCCCTGCCTCTGCTTCAAGCGGGGGTTCTTCTTGTTGATAATATAAATACGACCACGGCGTCGAACGACTTGGCAGTCGCTTGTGCGGCGTTTGACAGATGCTCGTACCTTCATAAGACGTAAATTAAAATGCTATCGGGTTGCCGAACTGTTGGCAAGCACCTTCCTATCCCTATCCGCTTCAATGGATTCCGTTAATATTTCCGGTTCCCCCTCGGTGATTAGGATCACATGCTCAAAATGGGCTGAATCCCGACCGTCGGCGGTCACCGCCGTCCATCCATCCTTCAAGATTCGGACTTCAGGACTGCCCTCGTTAACCATTGGCTCAATCGCCAGGGTCATTCCCGGCCGTAGGACAGGACCGGAATTCGCTCGCCCAAAGTTTGGAATCTGGGGCTCCTCATGGAGTTTTCTCCCCACCCCATGCCCCACAAATTCCCGAACCACACTATAGCCTGCTTTTTTCACCGTTGATTCCACCGCATGGCAAATATCGCCCAATTTGGCGCCCCCCCTCGCCGCGGAAATCCCAGCCTCCAAGGCTGCCTGAGTTCGTTCCAGTAAGCGTTGGCGCGCTGGAGGAATAGCCCCCAATCCCACCGTGGTGGCAGTATCTCCGACCCAGCCATCCAGAACGATCCCCACATCGAGCTTTACGACGTCCCCGTAACCCAAACGACGTGATCCCCCGATCCCATGAACCACCTCCTCATTCACCGAGATACAAAGCTGCCCAGGAAATTTTCGATACCCCAAAAAAGCACTACGGGCCCCGTGAAGCGCAATTAACTCGCCCGCTTTTCGATCGATCTCCCCGGTGGTCTTTCCAGGCTCCAGAAATAGACAGAGCTCCTGCAGAATTTTTCGGGCCAATCGGCAGCTCGCACGCATCCCGGAAATCCCGGCCGCGTCCTTGATCGGGATGGGGGGCATGGGCCGGCAGGCCCTTAACGGAGGGAGAGAACCACTCCGCCCAAGGCAATGACGGCGATGATCACAAGAAGCCAGGCAATCTGCCGCTCAGAAATAGTGTTGGAACTTCCTCCCACCGCCGCCACGGTTCGACCCTTAATCCGGCCCTTGCGCAGGAACCCGTCGTAATGGCGCTGCAGAAGATACGTCTCGGCTTGACGCATGGTATCGAGCATCACGCCCACGATAATCAAAAGGCCCGTTCCACCAAAGAACTGCGCGGTAATGCTGGGGATGCCCAGCAAGTTTTGCACAATCATGGGTAACACCGCCAATACGGTCAGAAAAATCGCACCGGCAAACGTGAGCCGGGTCATCGCGAAATCCAAGAACTGAGCCGTGGTCTCCCCCGGGCGGACCCCGGGAATAAAACCTCCGTGCCGCTTCATGTCATCCGCGATCTGAATCGGATTAAAGACCATCGCCACCCAAAAATAGGAGAAGAAAAAAATCATCCCGGCGTAAAGGACGTAATGGAGCCATCCAGTCGCGAGGGCGGCGGCAATTTTGTTGGCCGTGGGAGACCCGGGGAAAAGGAAGCCAAGAATGCTGGCCGGGAAAAGCAGAATGGCGTTGGCAAAGATGATCGGCATCACGCCGGCATAGTTCACTTTCAGCGGCAAAAAGGAGGTTTGGCCCCCATATACCCGGTTTCCCCTTACCTGTTTGGCGTACTGAACGCTGACTTTTCGGAGGGCTTGAGTCAGCGCAATCGTGGACGCGATCACCGTAAAAAGGAAGGCCAGTAAAAGAAAGAGGACAAACGGGCTGATGGGTTCGCGGCCGCTATCTGCCGGCGGGACGAACACTTGCCAACCGGCCACCAGAGCCGCGGGGAGCCTGGCCACAATACCCACCGTGATGATCAGGGAGATACCGTTACCGATCCCCTTTTCGGTGACCTGTTCCCCGATCCACATCAGGAACATCGTGCCCGCGGTCAGGGTAATGACTGTCATGATCCGAAAAGCGATGCCTGGCTCCGGAACCAAGGGCCCCATGCGCTGGATCACTTGATCGATGCCGGAAAAAATGGGGATATTCGCAGGATTCTCAAAGCTCACTGCCAGCAGATACCCTTGGACGATACAAAGAATCAGTGTGCCGATCCGTGTGTACTGAGTGATTTTCTGCCGCCCCCCTTCTTCCCGAACCATCTTTCCTAAGGAAGGAATTACCCCCGTGGCCAGCTGCATGACAATGCTGGCACTGATGTAAGGCATGATCGTGAGGGAAAAGATGGCGCAATTTTCCAAGGCCCCACCGCTGAAAAGATTAAAAAGGCCGATGACACTCCCCTGGTCCTGGGAGTCGATGACCTGCTTGAAAAACTCCCCCAAAACGAGAGGGTTGATCCCGGGACACGGAATCGAGGCCCCGATCCGGACGACTACCACCAGAGCCAGCGTGAAAATGATCCGCTGACGGAGCTCCGGAATCTTGAAACAATTAAGGAGGGCGTGGAGCATGGCCCGTCGGGTACCGGTCCGCTTAGGACTTCAGGAGGGTAAGCTTCCCCCCCGCCGCCTCGAGCGCGGCCTTGGCCGTGCCGCTGGCGGCATGGACTTCTAAAGTCAGATTCTTGGGCTTGAGTTTGCCGCCACCCAGAAGCTTCACCCCATCCCAGTTGCCCTTCACCAAACCCCGCGCACGCAGTCCAGCTTCGTCTACTTTGGACCCGTCCGAAAAGACCTCCAAAGCATCCAGATTCACCGGGGCATAACGAATGGTGAAATCAGTATTATTGAAGCCACGCTTGGGGATGCGACGGATCAGGGGCATCTGACCGCCCTCGAAACCAAGGCGGATACTGCCCCCAGAACGGGCTTTTTGGCCCTTATGGCCCTTGCCAGAAGTTTTGCCGTGGCCGGAGCTTTCGCCACAACCCACGCGTTTGCGCCGATGCCGGGCGCCAGGCCTGGGAACGGTTGTACTCATGATGCGTCCTTCCCCTTCTCCGGCCGTTTTTTGCCGCGGGTTTCGAGAATCTGGGACCGGGTCCGGAGCCGCGAGAGGGCATCCACCGTGGCCTTGACCACGTTGGCCGGATTACTCGACCCCATGGATTTTGCCAAAATGTCCTTCACCCCAGCCGCTTCCAAGACCGCCCGCACGCCGCCTCCGGCAATTAAACCAGTTCCCAACGAAGCCGGACGGAGCAGAACTTTGCCCCCTCCGAAAGCTCCGGTGACTTCATGCGGAATGGTGCTCGGGCCGATATGGTAGTTGTGAAGATTCTTTTTGGCATTTTCCGTCCCTTTGCGAATGGCCTCCGCGACCTCGCGCGCCTTGCCAAAGCCGACCCCCACCTTGCCCTTGTTGTCTCCCACTACGAGGAGAGCGCTAAAACTAAAACGACGACCGCCTTTGACCACCTTGGCGCAGCGATTGACGAACACGACCTTCTCGAACATGTCCGAGGGGGTCCGGGTACGATCCCGGCGGGTGGTGGTTGGTTCCGCTGTGGGAATAAACTCCGAAGTCTTGGAAAACGCCGGCTTTTCAGGCGCGGGTTCCACGTCCTTGGTCACTTCTGTTTCGGCCGCCACGGGCACTGTGCTCATTCTTTCGTCCTTCCTAGAATTTTAAGCCGGCCTGGCGGGCCGCTTCGGCGAAGGCCTTCACCTTGCCTTGATAAAGAAAACCGCCACGGTCAAACACCACTGCCGAAACGCCTTTCGAGGAGGCTTTCTCCGCCAGGGCCTTGCCGAGTTTGGCCGCTCCCGCGACGTTTGGTTTCGAACCCTTGTGACTTTCCTGGGTGCTGGCCACGGCAGCCAACGTCTTGCCGGCAACATCATCAATGACCTGCGCGTAAATATGTTTTCCGGTGAAGGCCACGCAGAGCCGGGGCTTACCCGTTTCTCCACGGATCCGCAAACGAATCCGTGAATGGATTCGACGACGACGCTCGCGACGGTGCTTGGATGGATTAGGCATAGAAAATTAGGCAGACTTGCTTTGAGCCGTCTTGCCCTCCTTGCGGCGGATGATTTCACCGGAAAACCGAACTCCTTTGCCCTTGTAAGGCTCCGGGGGATAATAGCCCCGAATATCGGCTGCCACTGCCCCAACAAGCTGCTTATCCACCCCTTCAATCGTGAGTAGGGTGTTATCCGTTACGGTAACCTTGATTTCAGCCGGGACGGGATAATCAATCGGATGGGATTTTCCAAGGTTGAGAACAAGCTTTTTTCCCTGGAGGTTCGCCTTGAAGCCGACCCCGTGAATCTCAAGTTTCTTGGTGTAACCGTTGGCCACCCCCTCGATGACATTGCGGACTAAACTACGCGCCAAGCCGTGAAGCGACCTCGCTTCCCGATCCTCCGCATCACGAGAAAGAAGAATCTGGTTCTTATCCACCTTGGCAGTGATCCGCGGAGGCAGATTGAGCCCCAATTTGCCTTTCGGGCCTTCGGCCTTCAGGCGGGTTCCTTCCAAGGCAACTTTGACGTTGGCCGGGACCGTAACCGGAGATTTGCCGATGCGGGACATTACCAGACCACGAGGAGAAGCTCCCCGCCCACATTTTGTTTCTTCGCGTCCTCACCCGTCAGCACTCCACGCGGAGTGGACAAAATTGGGACCCCCAAGCCGCCCAAGTATTTCGGAATCTCGCGGGAACCGACGTAGCGGCGCAGTCCCGGCTTGGACAGCCGCTTGATGCAGGTGATCGCCCGGCCATTCCGGTTCCGATTCGCCTTCAGGGAGATGTGGAAGTCGGAATGCCCGCCGTCCTTTTTCAACTCAAAGTCCTCGATAAATCCCTCTTTCTTCAAAATACCCAAAATGTCACCCCGCATGCGGGAATGGCGCGCCTTCACGTGCCGTAGCCCAGCCACGGATCCGTTGCGGAGGATGGTCAGAAAGTCAGCCAGAGGGTCGGTTACCATAAAATGTCCTTACCAGCTGGCCTTGGTGACGCCGGGAATCTCCCCGCGCAGTGCCATCTCCCGGAATTGAATACGGCTGACCCCAAATCGACCGATAAAGGAACGACGACGTCCCGTGATCGAGCACCGGTTGTACTTCCGGCTCGAAAACTTCGCCTTTGCCTTCTGCTTAAGCCGCCAGCACTTCTTGGCCATTGTTATTCTCCTTGGGGGCCGCCTTGGCGGCGTCCGGCGCATGGGATCGCTCAATGAACGGCATACCCATGCGCAACAGCATTTCTCGGGTCTCTTCCCGATCCTTGCCGGTGGTGACAAAAGTGACATCAAAACCCAGGTTTCGCTTCACTTTGTCGAGTTCGATTTCAGGGAAAATCGTGTGATCCTTGACGCCGAGCGTGTAGGCCCCGCGACCATCGAATCCGCCGTTCGGCACACCCCGAAAATCACGGATCCGAGGCAGAGCCATCCGGGTGAATCGCAAAAGAAACTCGTACATCCGCTTCCCCCGAAGCGTCACCTTGCAACCGATTTCCTGGTGGAGGCGGAGCTTGAAGTTGGAAATGCTTTTTTTGGAACGTGTTTTGATCGGCTTCTGGCCGGAAATCAGGGTCAGATCGTTGACCGCATCCTCCAACGCAGCTTTCACGTCCTGGGCTGAGCCCATGGAGCAGTTCACCACAATTTTCTCCAGTTTCGGAACCTGGTGGATGTTTTGATAGTGGCGGCCCTTCATCATCGCCGGGACGACGTCCTTCAAGTATAGATTTTTTAGATCGCACTCCATGGCTTATTTCTTGCCCTTGACGGGCTTCTCCTTGGCCTTTTTGTCGTCCCGTTTCCCGGCTGCCGGGCGACTCAGGAGCCGAACATTGGAAATGTGGATCGTGCCTTCCCGCTCCACCACTCCACCCTTGGGATTGTCCTGCGTCGGGCGAACGTGCCGCTTGATCAGGTTGACACCCTCGATCAGAACACGGTGGGCGTCAGTCTTCACCTCAAGGATCTTGCCTTTCCGGCCACGATTGGCTCCGGTGATCACCTCAACCTCATCCCCTTTATGAACGTGAAGCTTGCTCATGCTAGATTCCTTAAATGACCTCCGGCGCGAGGGAGATGATTTTCATGAAATTCTTTTCGCGGAGCTCCCGGGCGACTGGACCAAAAATGCGGGTGCCCCGGGGATTGGAATCCTTGTCGATGATCACGGCGGCGTTGCTGTCAAAGCGGAGATAAGAACCATCGGCGCGCCGAACCGGAAACCTGGTGCGGACAACCACCGCCCGAACAACTTCACTCTTCTTCACAGTACCATCGGGAGCGGCTTCTTTCACATTGGCTGTGATAATATCCCCCACGCGGGCCACGAGGGTTTTACGACCAATGACACCGATCATGGTGGCCTTACGAGCCCCAGTATTGTCCGCGATGTCGAGCCAGGATCGGATTTGGATCATACGCTCGCTCCGGCAGGGGTTTCGGCCTGAGAAATCACTTCAACGAGCCTCCAGCGCTTTAGTTTGCTGAGAGGACGACATTCCGCGATACGGACAGTGTCCCCCTCTTTCGCCATTTTTTCGCCATCATGCGCATAAAACTTTTTCTGGAATCGGACGATCTTTTTGTACTGCGGATGCGGGAACCGGCGCTCCACCCGCACCACAATCGTCTTGTCCATCTTGGCGGAAATCACCTCTCCGATACGCTCTTTGGTCACCGGCTTCTTGGTCGGCTCGTTCATTTCTTCCCTTTCGACGCTACGGCCAGTTTGACCTCGGTCTTGGCGGTCTCAATCCGAGCGAGGGTACGCCTGATCTCGCGGAGCCGGTTCGGTTTCTCCAGCTGGCCCGTCTGCTGCTGGACACGCAGTTGGAACCGCTCCCGGCGGAGTTCTTCCGCCTTGCGGCCCAAATCGGCCTCCTTGAGGCCGCGGATCTCTTCAATCTTCAAAATACCAGTCTCCTTTCGCGGGTGATGAAACGATTTCGCATCGGCAACTTGCTGGCTGCCAAACGGAAACATTCCTTTGCGTCCACTTCCGCCAAACCATCGAGCTCAAAGATAATAGTCCCTGGCTTGATTACGGCCACCCAAAATTCCGGCTGACCTTTACCCTTACCCATCCGGGTTTCCGGCGGACGGCTGGTTACAGACTTGTCTGGAAACACCCGAATCCAAAGTTTTCCACGGCGATTCATATTCCGGGTCAAAGCCACCCGGGCGGCCTCAATCTGGATATTCGTCAACCAGCAGCGCTCGAGGGACTGAAGCCCGTAGGAGCCGAATGCCAGGTGGATATTCCGGGAGGCAAAGCCCTTCCGGCTCCCCCGTTGGGTTTTCCGATATTTGACGCGTTTGGGAAGTAAAGGCATGGCTTACCCCCCCTCTCCTTGGCAGATCCAAACCTTCACTCCAATTTTGCCTGCCACGGTGTGGGCTTCCGCAAATCCGTAATCAATGTTGGCGCGCAAGGTGTGCAGTGGAACTTTACCCTCGTGATACTGCTCAGATCGGGCGATTTCCCCTCCACCAAGCCGACCGCCTACCCGAATCTTCACCCCGGCGGCTCCAAAATCGAGGGAAGTTTGCATCGCTTTTTTGACAGCCCGACGGAAGGAAACACGGCGCTCCAATTGTAAGGCGATGTTTTCCGCCACCAACTGGGCATCGAGCTCAGGATTCTTGATTTCCTTCACGTCAATCAACACTTCCCGCTCCGGCGTTAGGGCTTGGGTCTCTTCGCGGAGCTTGTCGAGCTCGCTGGCCTTACGGCCGATCACCAGGCCTGGACGGGCGGTGTGCAGGGTGACGCGAACCCGGTTGGAGGCCCGCTCGATCACCACTTTGGAGATGGCGGCACTCTCTAGCCGTTTCTTGATGAAGTTACGGATCTGGTAATCCTCATGCAGGAATACCGGGAAATTCTTTTTGTCGGCATACCAGATCGAGCGCCAATTGCGCTGCACGGGAAGCCGGAATCCGATGGGGTTGGTTTTTTGGCCCATGACGATTTATTCCTTTGCCGCAGCCTTGGCCTTGGCGGGTTTCTTTTCCTTTTTTCCCTTGGGTTGGGCTTCCTCGGCGGAGGCCTCTTTCAGGGTGATCCGGATGTGGCTGGTCCGCTTCCGGATCGGACCGGCGCTGCCGCGGGCCTTCGGCTGAAAGCGATGAAAGGTCGGTCCTTCCCCCACCATCACCTCGTGGACCACAAGTTTTTCGGCCGGAATAGAAAGCTGGCTTTCAGCATTCGCCACCGCGGACCGGAGGGTTTGCACCAGGAGGCGAGCCGATTTCTGAGGCGCAAAACGCAAACGGGCATCCGCCTCATGGGCCGGGAGACCCCGAAGGCATCGGGCAATGTCCCGGATCTTAAAGGCCGACATCCGGGCGTATTTCATTTCGGCGCGGGCCGTGCGGGTTTCGGTGCTCATTTCTCAGCCAATACCGCAACGCGGTCCCCCACTTCCGGTTGGAGATTCTGTGCCAGCTTTTCTGGCAATCCAGCGGAAGTCATTTCCCGGACCTCAATCAAACGGCAACTGCCGATGACCTGATCCTGACGAAGGATCCGGAACGGCATTCCTTCTTTGGCGCCCTGCAGGCTGCCCAAATTCAGCACCACGGCCTGTTGATTCCGATCAACCGCCACAATGCTCGCATCCGTCAGACCCGAGGCGGTGGGACGAGGGGCCGCTGTCTGTGCCATGGTCGCTTCCAAGGTGCGTTTGGCAGACTCAAATTCGGACCGCGCGGAGGCGCGCTTGGCGGCATCGGTTTCCCCTGCCCATTTCACGGCAGCTTCCACCGAGGATTTAGCCTTTTCAAATACTGCCTGACGCGCCTTCTCTGAACGGATCAACTCCCCCGCCAGACGGGCAACCTTATCATGACTGTCACGGGCTTCGGTGCTGAGGGATGACAGCCCCAGCAGTTCATCCCGGCGCTTGAGGTCCAGCCAGGCTTCGCGGTAGGCCTTGGCCTCGGCCTGGGCCATGGCGAGTTCGTCCACCTTAGCTTTGGTGTTGGCGAAAGCCGGGGCGGTGAGAATAAGAAGCGTGAGCAGGAACTTCATTTTGTCACCTTCTCGGTATGTCCGCCGTGTCTCTTGAAGACGCGGGTGGGAGAGAATTCCCCTAACCGGTGTCCCACCATGTTTTCTGTCACAAATACCGGATTGAAGGCCTTGCCGTTGTGGACGAGGAACGTGTGGCCGACAAACTCGGGAGCGATCATGGATCGCCGCGACCAGGTTTTGATGGGCTTTTTGGCAGCCCCCATTTTCTGGACCTTCACGATCAGATGATCGTCGATAAACGGACCTTTTTTCAGGCTACGACTCATGACGCCTTTTTCTTTCTCCGGTCTTGGACGATGAACCGGCTGGAGGGTTTGTGCCGATGACGTGTCTTCAGGCCTTTGGCCAGTTGCCCCCAGGGGGACACGGGGTGTTGCCGTCCACCACCGCCCTTGCTCTTGCCCTGCCCGCCGCCCATCGGATGGTCGATCGGGTTCATCACCATGCCACGAACGTGTGGGCGGCGACCCAGCCAGCGGGCACGGCCTGCCTTGCCGAGACTGATTTTTTCATGAGCCACATTCCCAACCTGGCCGACGGTGGCGTAGCAATCTGCGTGCAGCCGCCGTATTTCGCCCGAAGGGAGCTTGAGGAGCGCGTAGTCTCCATCAATGGCGGTACAAATCGCGGCGGTTCCCGCGGAGCGAACGATCTGACCGCCCCGCCCGGGCACCATTTCAATATTGTGAAGTGGCAACCCCTGCGGAATGGCCCGCAGCGGAAGAGCATTACCTAATTCAGCCGGAACGGAGGGCCCGGCAACCACTTTGGCTCCGGCTTGGAGTCCTTCGGGTGCGAGAATGTAGGCGCGGTCCTTGGCACCATATTCCACCAAGGCAATCCGGGCCGAGCGGTTGGGATCATATTGGATGCCCAAGACCGTACCGGGGGTGGTCCGCTTCCGGCGATTCCACTCAATGATCCGAAACTTCTTTTTGTGGCCGCCGCCGCGATGGCGGGAGGTCATTCGACCGTAAACATTCCGGCCGCCTGTGCGGCGCTTGATTTCGAGAAGCTTTTTCTCGGGCTTTGAATCCGGCGTCAGTTCGGAGAAATCCCGCAACATGGTGTAACGGAGGGACGGCGTGAGGGGGCGAAATTCTTTGAGGGCCATGGTGCTACTCCTTAGGCGGTTTCAAGTTTCTGGCCGGCAGCCAGGGTAATGATTGCCCGCTTGGTGTGATTTTTGCGACCCAACTCCCCTCGACGGGAACGACGAATTTTGCCAGCCCGGCGGAAGGTGTTCACCCGAAGCACTTTCTTGCCGAATAAAGCGGTAATGGCCTGACGGATCTCGAGTTTGGTGGCGTCGGTGGCCACTTCAAAAAGATACTGATTATGGGCGGAAGCCAATCTTGTTCCCTTCTCCGAAACGCAGGGGCGGACGATAACTTCAGTTGGGGATCTCATGATTTACCCTCCCCTTTGGCTTTATTTTGCAACCGCTTCCCCAACTCGGTCCAAGCATCCTCAGAAATCCAAACCTGGCGCCGGCGGAGAAGATCCTCAGCGTTGACTTCCCGGGCAGTCCGCAAATCGACTTCCCGTAAATTTTGGGCGGCCTTGAGCAAGTTCGGCTCAGGCTGCTTCGAGGTAATAATCAGGCAGGAAAGCGGGAAGCCGGAATCTTTGATCAAGCCGATCAGCTCTTTGGTCTTAGGCGCTTTCAGGCTGGGGATGCTGCCGGTGTGGAGAGTTCCTTTGGCGGCAAGATCACTGATGGCACGGCGGAGAGCCGTCTTGAGAACAGTTTTGGGCAAGTTCTTGCGGTAGCTTCGAGGATGCGGCCCAAACACCACCCCTCCCCCAACCCAGACCGGCGAAGACTTATAGCCGGCGCGGGCCCGGCCGGTTCCCTTTTGCCTCCACGGCTTTTTGCCGGAAAGATCCACGGTCGCCTTGGTCAGGGTGGAATGGGTGCCGGAACGGCGCGCCGCCCGATAAGCCGTGACGGCTTCATGCAAGGCCTGGCTGGCTTTGCGGTTTTTATACAACTCCACCCCTAGAGCTTTTTCGGCCGCGGCCAGATTGATGGGTTTCGGTTTGCTCATCGAAAATTTAGGCCTTCACCTCGGCTTTGATGGCATCCCGCACAATGACCAGGCTGCCGTTGGGTCCGGGCACCGCTCCCCGAATCAGAAGGAGTTTATCGCTCTCCCGAACCTGAATGACCTTTAAATTTTGCACGGTGCAGTTATCGGCTCCGAACGTTCCTGGCATGCCCGCATTCTTATAAACTCGGCCCGGGGTGGAACGGCAACCAATGGCGCCATTTCGACGGTGGGTGGTCGACCCGTGAGCATCAGCCTGGCCGGCGTAATTATGCTTTCGCATGACCCCGTGAAAGCCTTTGCCCTTGGAGACACCGAGGACGTCGACAAGTTGCCCGGCCTTGAATCGGGTTAGGGAAATTTCAGCCCCCACCGCAAGGTCCGCCGGGGCCGCCCGGAATTGCCGCAGGGCCAAAGGATTCTTTCTGCCCTGCTTTTCGAAAGCCACCCTCTGGGGTTTGTTTGTGCGCGAGACTTTTCGCTCGCCCGTTCCAAGCACAACGGCTTGCACCCCATTCTTTTCTTTCGTCCGCACTTCATAGACGGTGTTGGTCTCGGCGGAGATGACGGTCACGGCGGTGGCTTGGCCCTGGTCATCATAGACCCGGGTCATCCCCACCTTCTTTCCGATCATGCCAAAACGCTCGATCATGGTTTCTCCTTAAATCTTAATGGTGATGTCGACTCCGGCCGGTAGGTTGAGCTTCTTCAGTTCATCGACCGTTTTTCCGGAGGGTTCAAGAATGTCGAGAAGGCGCTTGTGGGTGCGGATTTCAAACTGTTCCATGCTCTTTTTATCGCAATGGGGGGAACGATTGACCGTATAGCGCTCAATTTTCGTCGGCAGCGGAATCGGACCGGCCACACGGGATCCTGTACGACTGGCGGTTTCGGCAATCTCCCCTGCTGCCTTGTCGAGCAGGCGGTAGTCAAAGGACTTGAGGCGGATGCGGATGCGGGTCGCGGGCATGGCTTAACCTTTCTTTTGCTGGGTTACCGTGGCCAGAACGCTGGAGGGCACCTGCTCAAAATGGGATGGCTCCATCGAGTAAGCGGCCCGGCCTCGGGACAGGGAACGAATTGTGTTCACGTAACCGAACATTTCCGCCAGCGGAACCTCGGCTTTCACGATCGAGGTCAGGCTTTTGGAGTCGACATTCATGATCTTCCCCCGCCGACGGTTGATATCCCCAAGAATGTCGCCCTGGAATTCGTCCGGGGTGGAGCACTCCACCGCCATGATGGGCTCCAGCAGAATCGGACCCGCCTTCTGCATGGCGTCCTTAACCGCAAAAATGGCCGCCATTTTAAAGGCCAACTCATTCGAATCCACTTCGTGATACGAGCCATCCATGATCTCGATCTTCATATCGATCACGGGACTTCCGTGGATCACGCCGTTGAGCAGAGCCTCTTCCACCCCCTTCTTCACGGCCGGGATGTATTCTTTCGGGATATTGCCGCCGGTGACCTTGTTTTCCACCGAGATTCCCTTGCCGCGCTCCTGCGGGGCGACTTTCAGAATCACGTGGCCGTACTGACCGCGACCGCCGGACTGCTTGATGAGCTTCCCCTCGCCCGGCGAAGGCTTGGTGATGGTCTCGCGGTAGGCGATCTGCGGGGCGCCCGCGTTGGTTTCCACGCTGAACTCGCGCTTCAGACGGTCGCAAATGATCTCGAGGTGGAGCTCGCCCATCCCACTGATGATGGTCTGGCCGGTCTCCTCGTTGGTCTTCACCATGAAGGTCGGATCCTCTTCGGACAGGCGTTGCAGGGCCTCGCCCATTTTCTCGCGGTCGCCCTTGGTCTTCGGCTCCACCGCCATCGAGATGACCGGCTCCGGGAAGCTGGGCGGCTCGAGCGTGATTTCAAACTCCTCGTTGCAAAGGGTGTCCCCGGTGGCGATGTCCTTCAGACCCACCGTGGCGGCGATGTCGCCCGCGAAAACCGTGTCGATGTCCTCCCGCTTGTCGGCCTGGATCTGGACGAGGCGGCTGACGCGTTCCCGTTTCCGGGTGCGGGAGTTATAGATGAACTCGCCCTTGCTGAGCTTGCCGGAGTAGACGCGGAAGAAGATCAGTTTACCGACGTAAGGATCGGTCCAGAGCTTGAAGGCCAGCGAGCAGAACTTCTCACCGTCATCCACCTTCACGGGAATCCGCTCTTCGGGATTCTCGGTGCTGTGACCCACCGCCGGAGGAATGTCGATCGGGCTGGGGAGATATTCCACCACCGCGTCGACCAACGCCTGCACACCCTTGTTTTTAAAGGCGGACCCACCCACCACCGGCACCA
>JBBAWG010000020.1:19995-32920 GCA_040397305.1 Methylacidiphilales bacterium
AAATCCGCACCGGTCCGATCCATCTTGTTGACGAAAGCAATCCGCGGTACCCCGTATTTATTGGCTTGGCGCCAGACCGTCTCGCTTTGGGGCTGTACTCCGGCCACACCGCAGAACACCGCGATCGCACCGTCGAGCACCCGCAGAGAGCGCTCCACCTCTGCGGTGAAATCCACGTGCCCGGGAGTGTCGATGATGTTGATTCGGTTTTTGGTCTTCTCAAAAGACTTCACCAATCCGGCCTCTTCACGCACGGGCCAGAAGCAGGTGGTCGCCGCGGAGGTGATCGTGATGCCACGTTCACGCTCCTGCTCCATCCAGTCCGTGACGGTGGTGCCTTCATGCACCTCGCCGATCTTGTGAATGCTTCCGGTGTAAAAAAGGATTCGCTCGGTCAACGTCGTCTTTCCTGCGTCGATATGGGCACAAATCCCGATGTTGCGGGTGCGCTCGAGGGTGTAGGGGCGGGCGGGAGCGTTGGCGGCGGGAGGCATAAAATTCCTTTACCAGCGGAGATGAGCGAAGGCCCGATTGGCTTGGGCCATCCGGTGAGTTTCATCCCGTTTTTTCACGGCGTTCCCCTGCCCGGCCGCGGCGTCCCGGATTTCCTGGGCCAAGGCCCTTTCAAAGGCCACGCCTTTGCGGTTGTTGGCGAGATCCACAATCCAGCGGAGGGCGAGAGAGAGTTGGCGCTCCGGAGTTGTCTCCACCGGAACTTGGTAGGTCGCACCACCCACCCGGCGGGACTTCACCTCAAGACGGGGCTTCACGTTGTCGACCGCTTTGTTGACGACGGCCAGCGGGTCTCCACCTGAACCACCCTCATTCGCACGCTTGATGGCATTGTAAACCAGCCGACTGGCGGTGGAGAGCTTTCCGCGCCGCAGAACATAACCGATCATCCGCCCGACCAGCTGACTCTCGTAAACCGGATCCGCGTGGATCGGGCGGGATTCATGACGTCGACGGCGTGCCATAAAAATCTCCCCTTACGCCTTGGCCGGCTTGGCTTCAGCTGCTGCTTTGGCAGCCCCGCCGCCCTTGGGACGCTTCACGCCGTATTTACTGCGTGAGACAAGGCGGGAAAGTTTGTTGGTGTTGCTGGGGCCGGCAGCACCGAGGGCGTCAAGGGTTCCGCGGACGATATGGTAACGAACACCGGGCAAGTCCTTCACGCGCCCCCCACGGACCAGAACGATGGAGTGCTCCTGCAAGTTATGATTTTCACCCGGGATATAGGCGATGACTTCTTCCCCGTTGGTCAGGCGGACTTTGGCCACTTTCCGGAGAGCGGAATTAGGCTTCTTGGGCGTGCGGGTCATGACCTGGAGACAAACGCCACGACGCTGGGGACAGCCGTGCAAGGCAGGCGCCTTCGTGCCGCGTTTCAGAGCGGTCCGGCCAAATCGCACCAACTGGTTGATTGTCGGCATCAGTCTTTCCCCCGCAGACCTCCCCAGACAGCAAGCATTCCCCTTTTGCGGGTTCCATGAAGCGCGTAGCGCACGCATGGAGGACGACCCCCTCGGACCGTCACATGCCGACTGACCTGAACCGGCTATTCCCTTTCGGACTCCGGTCGGATGACAGCGGAAACTAAAATCCTGCCGGAAAATACCCTTGATGACAAGGGTTTTCCGCGGGTTTTTTACATTAGCTGGCCAAAGCGGCGGGAATATCGAGGGCCACCTTGCGGGACCTCTCCTCTTCCGGCGCAGTCACCACCAAGGGTTCCCCCACCGGCTCTCCGAGATGGAGAAGCTTGATCTTGCGGTAAGCACTGAAACCAGTGCCGGCCGGGATCAGGTGGCCCATGATCACGTTTTCCTTGAAGCCCTGCAGCTTGTCGATTTTGCCTAAAGTGGCCGCGTCGGTCAGAACCCGGGTGGTGTCCTGGAAGGATGCTGCCGAAATGAAGCTGTCGGTCTCCAGGGAGGCCTTGGTGATCCCCAGCAATACCGGGGTCGCCTCGGCGGGCTTACCACCTTTGGCCTCAATCTCCTTGTTCTCCTCTTCGAAGGCCATCCGGTCGATCTGCTCGCCCCAAAGGAAGCTGGTGTCGCCCGGCTCGGTGATCTTCACCTTGCGGAGCATCTGTCGGACGATGATCTCGATGTGCTTGTCGTTGATTTCAACGCCCTGCAACCGATAAACCTCCTGCACCTCGTTCACGAGGTACTCTTGAAGTTCCTGCGGTCCGCAAACTTCAAGAATTTCGTGCGGCACAACCGGCCCTTCGGTTAACTGCTGGCCCTTCTTCACTGTGTCGCCCTTGTAGACGATCAAGTGCTTGGATAACGGAATGAGATGCTCCTCTTCCGCACCTGTTTCCACATCCTTGATCACCAGCTTCTTCTTGCCGCGCAGGTTGCCTTGCAGGTCAACAATACCGTCGATCTTGGCGATTTCAGCCGCATCCTTGGGCCTGCGGGCTTCAAACAATTCCGCCACACGAGGCAGACCCCCGGTAATGTCCTTGGTTTTGGTGACCTTGCGGGGAGTTTTGGCCATCCGCTGTCCGGCCCGAACCTTTTCCCCATCCTTGACCTCAATGTGTGCCCCGGCCGGGATGCTGTAAGCTGCAACCACCGCGCCCGTCTCGTCCACAATGGCGATCTGCGGGTGCAGGTCTTCTTTGTGCTCGATAATGACCGTGCCGACGAGTTTGGTCGTTTCGTCGGTTTCCCGTTTCATGGTCACTCCCTCAAGAATGTCCTTAAACTCCACGCGACCGGCTTTTTCGGTAAGGATCGAAATGTTGTACGGATCCCATTGAACGAAGCTCTGCCCTTTTTTGACACGGCCGCCTTCAGGGACCGAAATCATGGATCCAATGACCACCGGGTAACGCTCTAGCTCCCGCCCATCCTCGGCGTGGATACTGATGAACCCGTTCTTGTTTAGCACAATGTCGTGACCCTCAAGGGCCTTGACCGTGCGAAGGTCTGTATACTGGACCGTACCTTCGTGCTTCGCCTTGATTTGCGGTTGCTTAAAGACCTGGGAGGCAGTTCCTCCGATGTGAAAGGTCCGCATAGTCAACTGCGTGCCGGGCTCGCCGATCGACTGAGCCGCGATGATCCCCACCGCTTCGCCCAACTTGGCGGGCTGGTTGGTCGCCAGATTTTGGCCATAGCAGGATGCGCAAACACCTCGCTTGGTTTCACAGGTCAGGGCCGAACGGATTTTGACCCGCTCCATGCCCAAGGCTTCGATGGCCATGGAGGCCTTTTCATCAATGATCTGACCGGCAGCGACGACCTTCTTTTTGCTCACCGGATCCACGATGTCGTCGCATGAGGTCCGCCCATAAATCCGATCCCTCAGACGCACGATCTCGTCATCCCCTTCCAAAATGGCCTTTACCCAGATTCCCCGCTCCGTGCCACAGTCCGGCTCACGGATGATGATGTCCATGGCCACGTCGCAAAGCTTGCGGGTCATGTATCCGGAATCGGCGGTCTTGAGCGCTGTATCAGCCAACCCCTTTCGGGCGCCGTGGGTGGAAATAAAGTATTCCAACACCGAAAGCCCCTCGCGGAAGCTGGCGGTAATCGGGCGCTCAATGATTTCGCCGGAGGGCTTGGCCATCAGGCCGCGCATGCCGGCAAGCTGCCGGACCTGGTTCCGGTTGCCTCGGGCCCCGGAATCCACCATGAGGTAAACCGGGTTGAAATCTTTCCGCCCCTGGTTGTGCTCCAGAGTCCGGTACATGGCCGCCGAGATTTCCTCGGTCGCCTGGGTCCAGATGTCGACGATCTTGTTGTAGCGCTCGCCGTCCGTGATGGAGCCCATGCGGTACTGTTTTTCCACCAAGGTCACCGCTTGACGGGCCCGGTCGATCACCTGCGGCTTGTCCTCAGGAATGATCATGTCGTCGATACCGATCGACACACCTGCCCGGGTCGCGGACGAGAAGCCAAGGTCCTTCAGCTTGTCCAGACACTCCACCGTCTTGCTGTGACCGCATTTTTCGTAGCACCGGAGAATGATCTCACCGAGCTGCTTCTTTCCCGCCGCTTTGTTGAAGAAACCGATTTCGGTCGGCCAAATGCCATTAAACCGAACCCGGCCAGGGGTTGTCTCAATAAACTTCTTCGTCGCATCCCCAAAGACGGTTTCCTGGCCGTGGTTGGGGTTTTTAAAGAGAATGAAGTCGTGAGTCTTAATGCTTCCCTCGCTGACCGCAAAGTCGACCTCGTCCGCGTTTTCGAAGGCACTCAAGCGTTTCTTTTTATCGCCTGAGATTTTCTCCGTGGAGCGAATGGGATTCTGGGTGAGATAATAACAACCCAGGGTGATGTCTTGGCTGGGGGTGGTGATAGGACGGCCGTTGCTTGGGCCGAAGATGTTGTTGGGGGCCAGCATGAGAAGCCGGGCTTCGAGCTGGGCTTCCACGCTGAGCGGGACGTGCACCGCCATTTGGTCACCGTCAAAGTCGGCGTTATAGGCAGTACAAACCAACGGGTGAATGCGGATGGCATCCCCTTCAATGAGCTTGGGCTCAAAAGCCTGCACCGAAAGGCGGTGCAGCGTCGGCGCGCGGTTCAGGAGCACGGGATGCTCACGGGTCACCTCGTCGAGGGTGTCCCAGACAATCGGCTCTTTTTTCTCGATCATCTTCTTGGCGCTGCGGACGGTGTGCACTTGGCCGAGCTCCTTGAGTCGGCGGATAATGAAGGGTTCGAATAGCACCAAAGCCATCTTCTTGGGCAGACCGCACTCGTTTAGCTTGAGTTCCGGCCCGATCACGATGACGGAACGTCCGGAGTAATCCACGCGCTTGCCCAGCAGGTTCATCCGGAAACGCCCGGTCTTGCCCTTCAGCATGTCCGAAAGGGATTTGAGAGGTCGATTCCCTGCGCCCGTTACCGCCCGACCGTGGCGACCGTTGTCCATCAGGGCATCCACCGCTTCCTGGAGCATCCGCTTTTCATTCCGGATGATGACCTCGGGGGTCTTGAGCTGGAGGAGATTGCGGAGCCGATTGTTGCGGTTAATCACGCGGCGATACAAGTCGTTCAGGTCGGAAGTGGCGAAACGCCCCCCTTCGAGCGGCACAAGCGGCCGAAGATCCGGGGGAATAACCGGCAGAATCTCGAGCACCATCCACTCCGGCCGGGCTCCGGCCTGAATAAATCCCTGCACCAGCTTGAGGCGCTTGGCGACCTTCTTCCGAGTCTGCTTGCTACGGGTCTGCTCCAGTTGCTGCTCGAGTTCGACCGCCAGCTCATCCAGATCGATTTTCTTGAAAACATCCCGGATTGCCTCGGCTCCCATCTTGGCGACAAAGGAATCACCGTACTGGTCCTGGGCCTCACGATACTCGGTCTCGGTCAGAAGCTGCTTCGGCTTAAGCGGGGTCTTCCCTTCGTCGATCACGAGGTAGTCCTCGTAATAGATCACCCGCTCCAATTCCCGTGCTGTCATGTCCATCATGAGCCCCAAGCGGCTCGGCATGCATTTGTAAAACCAGATGTGGCTAACTGGCACGGCCAGTTCGATGTGTCCCATCCGTTCACGACGAACGCGGGCCAGGGTCACCTCCACGCCGCAACGGTCACAAATCACCCCCTTGAACTTGATCCGCTTGTACTTTCCGCAGGAACACTCGTAGTCCTTCGTCGGCCCGAAAATCCGCTCGCAGAACAACCCACCCTTTTCCGGCTTAAAGGTCCGGTAGTTGATCGTCTCAGGGTTCTTGGTCTCACCGCGGCTCCATGAAAGGATCGCTTCGGGCGACGCGACGGTGATGCTCACCTGGTCGAAGCCGACAGAGCGCTCCATGCCGAGGATTTCGCGGGCGGATTGGGTCTGTTTGTTCATGGGATGGTTTTTCTGGGTCTGGGGGTTAGGCGGCCACAACTTCCAACGGGCTGGGTTTCTGCAGGTCCTCATCTACGACGCGACTGCGTTCACCGACCTTCACGTCGAGGCAGAGGCTCTGCATTTCCTTGATCAACACGTTGAAGGACTCGGGTGTGCCGGCCTCCAGCGAATTGTCGCCCTTCACAATGCTTTCATAGATCCGCGTGCGTCCGGCCACGTCGTCGGATTTCACCGTGAGGAGCTCCTGCAAGGTGTAGGCGGCGCCGTACGCCTCCATGGCCCACACCTCCATCTCTCCATATCTTTGTCCGCCATATTGGGCCTTGCCGCCCAGCGGCTGCTGGGTGACCAGGGAATACGGGCCAACGGCTCGGGCGTGGATCTTGTCCGCCACCAAGTGGTGGAGCTTCATCATGTAAATTAAGCCAACCACGACCCTTTGATCGAAAGGTTCGCCGGTACGACCGTCCAACAGGAGGGACTTACCATCTTCATCCAGCTTTGCCTTTTTGAGGAAGTCCCGGATTTTGGTTTCGCTAATCCCGTCGAAGACCGGCGTAGCCACGTTGAAACCGAGGGCCCGGGCCGCGATTCCCAGATGGGTTTCCAGCACCTGGCCAACGTTCATCCGTGAAGGCACGCCGAGAGGATTCAGAATGATGTCCACCGGAGTTCCATCCGGCAGGTAAGGCATGTCTTCCTCTGGAACGATCTTGGCGACGACACCCTTGTTTCCGTGACGGCCGGCCATTTTATCACCCACGGAGATTTTCCGTTTTGCGGCCACGTAGACCTTCACCTGCTTGATAATGCCGGGGTCGATATCTTCCCCAGCTTCCACCCGCTCCAACTCCACATCCTTCTCGTTGGTCAGTTGATTGAACTTCTGTTCGAAGCTCGAGATGATTTCCCGGATTTTGATCCGAATCGGGCTGGGATCGATTTCGATGTGGTTATAGACGTCCGCGATTTTACGCAGGAGGGTCTTGGTGATCTTGCGGTTGGCCGGAATGATAATCTCCCCGGTCTCCGCGTTGACCACGTCCAGCGGGATCTTCTCATTGAGCAGAATATTGGAGAGGGCTTGGGTCAGCTCCTCCTTCAACTCGGCGTGCTTTTTGATGTACTTGTCCTCGACACCCTTGGCGTGCTTTTTCGCCTCACCTGGCGCCAGTTTGATCACATCCTTCTTAAGCCCGCCGCCTGTGACCTTTACGTCCATGACGATTCCGGCAGAGCCGGAGGGCACAACGAGAGAGCTGTCCTTCACGTCGGCAGCCTTTTCACCGAAGATCGCGCGCAAGAGACGCTCTTCGGGGGCCAACTCAGTCTCACTCTTCGGGGTGATTTTCCCGACCAAAATATCCCCAGCCTTAACCTCCGCCCCGACGCGAACGACGCCGTCCGGTCCAAGGTTTTTTAACGCCTCATCCCCGACATTCGGAATGTCCCGGGTGATTTCTTCCGGTCCGAGCTTGGTGTCACGGGCGGAGATTTCAAACTCCTCAATGTGGATGCTGGTGTAAACGTCTTCCTTGACCAACCGCTGGTTCAAGAGAATGGCGTCTTCAAAGTTATACCCGTGCCACGGCATGAATGCCACGACCACGTTCCGACCGAGGGCAAGCTCACCCCCGTCGGTGCAAGGCCCGTCGGCGATCACCATGCCCTTGGTCACCCGCTGGCCGACCTTGACGATCGGCTTCTGGTTGATGCATGTGCCGTTATTGGAGCGCATGAACTTCCGCAGGTGGTACACGTAAACCCCTTTGTCCGGATCCGTCTTTAGGCGCTTCCGGTTTTCCGGAGCTTCGCCGTCCTCCGTGACCAGGATCATGTTGGCCGTGACGGAGGCCACTTTGCCAGGGCCCTCGCTGATCATCATCGCATAAGAATCGCGCGCCACCTTTCCTTCCATCCCGGTGCCGACGACCGGCGACTCGGAAATCAGTAGAGGCACGCCTTGGCGCTGCATGTTCGAGCCCATCAAGGCACGGTTCGCGTCGTCATGTTCCAGGAATGGAATGAGCGAGGCAGCCACGGAAACGAGCTGCTTCGGAGAGACGTCCATGTAATGGACCTTGTCGGGTTCAACCTCGAGGAACTCCCCGCGGTATCGGACGGAAACCTTTGGCGAAGTAAACTTGCCGTGGCTATCCACCGCGGTGTTTGCCTGAGCCACGATAAAGTTCTCCTCCTGGTCGGCCGTCAAATAATCCAGATCGTCACGCACGCGGCCATTCTCCACCTTGCGGTAAGGAGTCTCGATGAAGCCGAACTCATTGATCCGCGCATGAGTCGAGAGACTGGAGATCAGCCCGATGTTCGGGCCTTCCGGAGTTTCGATCGGGCAGATTCGCCCGTAGTGCGACGGGTGCACGTCCCGGACTTCAAACCCGGCACGGTCACGGCTTAACCCCCCCGGTCCAAGGGCCGAAAGACGGCGCTTGTGGGTGAGCTCGCTGAGCGGATTGGTTTGGTCCATCAACTGGGAGAGCTGGCTGCGGCCGAAGAAGTCCCGGATGACCGCAGACAATGCTTTCGGATTAATCAGCTTCTGTGGCGTCATGCCCTCGGTATTGACGTCAAACAGGGTCATCCGCTCCTTGACCAAGCGTTCGGTCCGGCTCAAGCCGGTCCGACACTGGTTAGACAATAGTTCTCCAACCGTTCGTACACGGCGGCTACCGAGGTGATCGATATCATCAGTGGTCCCCTCGCCGAGGCGCAGGTTGATGAGATAACTGGTTGCGGCCACCACGTCTTCCTTCGTGAGGATACGGGTCTCCAGCTCGGTCTGAAGACCGAGCTTTTGGTTGAGCTTGTGCCGGCCAACGCGACCGATGTCATAGCGCTTCGGATCGAAAAAGAGGCGCTTCAGCAGGGCCTTGGCGTTGGTCACGGTAGGTGGATCACCCGGCCGCAACTTACGGTAGATTTCCTTGAGGGCGCTGTCGGTGTCTTTGGCCGGATCCTTTTTGAGGCACTTCAAGATCGTGTCATCCACACGGATGTCGACGACTTCCACGCTCTTCAGGCCCAGGTCCAGCAGCTGACGAACTACCCCCTTGGTCAGGGGCTCAAAGGCACGGGCGACCACCAGATCGGCGTTCGCCGTATCCCTTACCTCCTTGATCAGGACTTTCTGACTCAGCTCATTCTCTTCCAGATTCTCGGAGAGCTTGAGGCTCTCGATCCGGTAAAAGAGGGAGATGATGTCCTCGTCTGTGCTGTAATCCAACGCCCGCAAAAGCGTCGTCAGGAGGAATTTCCTCCGGCGCTTCCGACGGTCAAGATGGACGTACAACAGATCAGACGTGTCGTAGGACACCTCCAACCAGGAACCGCGATCCGGAATGATCCGGTAGCTGTGGAGAATCTTCCCGTTCGCGTGGACGCTGGACTCAAAGCAGATGCCCGGCGAACGATGCAGCTGACTGACGATGGCCCGTTCGGCTCCGTTCACAATGAAGGTGCCCTGACGGGTCATCAGTGGGAGTTCGCCCATGTAGACGCGCTCCTCAATCGTGGAGCCCTCATTGTGGAGGGCGAATGTCACATAGAGGGGCGCGGCAAACGTCACGCCCTCCCGCAAGCACTCGATCGGGCCTTGTTTGGCCTGGCCGAGCTCATAATGACTAAAGTCGAGCTTGATCTTCTCGTCGTACGATTCGATCGGGAAGACCTCCCGGAACACGGCCTGCAGGCCGACGCTCTTCCGGTTCTTGGGGGCGACGTCCTCCTGGAGGAAGGACCGGTAGGAGTCCAGCTGAACCTCGATGAGGTTCGGCATCTCCACCGTCTCGGGCAACCGCCCGAAATTGACCCGCTCTACTTTTGCCACTTTCGACATGCTGCTCTTTTCTCCTGCCCCAGCCTTCCGGGGTTGGGTTTAAAGGGTTATTTGACCTCCACCTTGGCGCCGGCTGCCTCGAGCTTCTTCTTGATCTCGGCGGCCTCTTCCTTGGTAGCACCTTCCTTGACGGTCTTGGGAGCTCCCTCGACCAGCGCTTTGGCATCAGCCAAACCAAGGCCGGGCACCACCGCCCGAACTTCCTTGATCACGCCGATCTTGTTTGCGCCTGCGTCCTTGAGAACGACTTCAAAGGTGGTCTTCTCTTCGGCTGCGGCACCGCCAGCGGCACCGCCGGCTGCAGGGGCGGCGGCGACTGCGACCGGTGCCGCGGCGCTCACGCCCCACTTGTCTTCAAGTTTCTTCACGAGTTCGGACGCCTCGAGAACGGTCAGGCCGCTCAGCGTCGTCACTACTTCATCCAGATTTACCGCCATGGTTTTCTCCTTCCCCTCCGCCATCTTCATTGAGACAGCCTCGGGGCAATGTCTTGTTGGTCCCTGAATTAGCCGGCCACACCCGTGGCCGAATTATCCCGGAAAGGCTCCCGGGCTAACTCTTGGATTTTGCCTTTGTTTTGATTCATGAAAATCAGGCTGCCGGGGCCGTCTCCGGCTTGGAGCGGATAACCCTGGCCACGCAGGCACTGGGCTCCTGAATCAGGCGGACCAGCGTCGCCGCCGGAGCCTGAATGGCGCCGAGCAGGCGGGCGCGCAGAACCTCTGCCGGGGGCAGGTCGGCGAGCATCGTCAGCTCCGAAGTGCCGAGAAGCTTCCCATCCATCACCCCCACCCGGAGATTGGGCCGGGTAAACTCAGCCTTGAACGTCTTGATCACCTTGGCGGCGGCCGGGGCATCCGCCCCGCCCGAAACCACCGCGGTCTGCCCGGCCAACTCCTGATCCATCGCTGGGAGCGAGGCCTCATTGAGCGCACGCCGGAAAAGAGTGTTTTTCACCACCTTGACGGCAGCCCCTACCTTCCGCAGGCGGCCGCGCAGCTCCGAAAATTCCGAGACCTTCATCCCGGTGTAGTCCAGCACGATGAGGTAAGGCGAGGATTTTACCCAATCCCTCAACGTCCCGATCATTACATTCTTTTCTTCTTTCATCGTCGTCTCCTTTAATCCTCGCTGCCCGCGGCCACTTCCATCACCGCGAGCGGAATGCCCGGAGAGAAAGTCGCGGAAAGCACGCAGTTTTTGATAAATTTGCCTTTTGCACCGGACGGCCGGGCTTTGGTGACCGACTCGATCACCGCCTGGACGTTCTCCCCTAATTTCTTTTCCTCAAAATTCAGCTTTCCACAACTCACGTGCAGGTTGGCGCCCTTATCGATCTTGAACTCGACTCGACCGGCCTGACACTCTTTGACCGCCTTGGCGGTGTCTTCCGTCACCGTGCCAGTCTTGGGATTCGGCATCAGTCCGCGCGGTCCCAGAACTTTTCCAAGCTTACGTACTTCATTCATCGCGTCGGGGGTGGCCACCGCCACGTCGAAATCAGCCCAACCCTCGGTGACCTTTTTAATCAGGTCAGCGAAACCCACGGCCGTGGCTCCCGCCGCCTTGGCCGCCTCGGCGGCTTGGCCTTGGGCAAAAACAATCACCCGGACGGTTTTTCCCGATCCGTGGGGAAGACTTACCGTACCCCGCACAACCTGATCGGTTTGTTTCGGATCCACTCCAAGATTGAAGGCCAGATCCACGCTGGGGTTCCCCTTGCTCTTGCCAGCTGGCATTTTTTTAAGCAGCGAAACAGCTTCCCCAACCGAGTAACGTTTCTTGGACTCGATCAGTTTAAAACCCTCACGGTAACGGCGACTGGGAAGTTTAGGCATAGGATGCTCCTTAGTCCGAGATCTCAAGACCCATTTGACGGGCCGTGCCGGCGATGATGCGGAAGGCGGCTTCATCGGAGGCCGCGTTGAGGTCGTTCCGCTTGATTTTCACGATGTCCATCACCTGTTTTTTGGAAACCTTGCCGACCTTCAAACGGTTGGGCTCCTTGGAGCCCGAAGCCAAATTCGCCGCTTTCTTCAGAAGAATCGAGGCCGGCGGGGACTTCGTAATAAAGGTAAAGCTCTTGTCCTTGTAGACCGTGATGACGACCGGAAGAATGCTGCCGCTTTCCTTCGCGGTCCGGGCGTTGAACTCCTTGCAGAAAGCCATGATATTCACGCCCTGCTGGCCAAGCGCCGGACCCACGGGCGGCGCGGGATTGGCTGCGCCGGCGGGGATCTGGAGACGGATGATTCCGGTGACTTCCTTGGCCATAAAACTCCTTACGTCTTCTCCACCTGCCAGTACTCGAGCTCGACCGGGGTGGAACGGCCAAAGATGGACACCG
Organism: Methylacidiphilales bacterium; assembly: GCA_040397305.1. Classification (GTDB taxonomy): domain Bacteria; phylum Verrucomicrobiota; class Verrucomicrobiia; order Methylacidiphilales; family Verrucolacustridaceae; genus Verrucolacustris. Next base: position 32,025 of record JBBAWG010000020.1, read on the forward strand.
CGACACGGACGCGTCCGCGCTCGGTATCCACTTCCTCGATGACGCCTTCCTGGTTTTGGAAGGGTCCGTCGCCGACCTTGACGCGGTCGCCGACCGAAAAAATAACTTTAGGGGTGACCTTCTCTTCCTTCTCGCGGATCTGAGCCAGCATCCCCTCCACTTCACTGGGCCTCATGGGAGCGGGCCGGTCACCATCGGCGAAACCGAGGACCCCCGGAGTCTCCTTCACAAAATACCAAGGACGCTCGTTCAGCTTTTTCTCCGCGTCGTACAGACCCATCTTCATGAAAATGTAGCCGGGATACAACTTCCGCTCAGTCTCCACCTTTTTTCCCCGCTTGATTTCAGAAACACGCTCCGTCGGGATGACCACCTCTTGCACATACTCCCCCATCTCCTCGGTCTTGATGCGGCTCATCATGTGTCGTTTCACGTTGGTCTCTTGGCCGGAGAGCACGTGGACGGCAAACCAGGCGGGCTCAAAAGTGGTGACGGTTTCGCTCATCGTCATCCCTTAAAACTTCACCAGCCACCCGACCACGCGGGTGATCAGATAGTCAAAGCCCGAGGTGTAGGCAGCTAGAACCAGGGTGGTGGTGGCCACAACCGCCGTGCTATCGATCAATTCGCGGTACTTTTTCACGCCGGTCTCCGTCGGATCCCACGGCCAGGAGCACTTCGCCAATTCCGCGCGCACCTCGCCAAGAAACCTGGCTAGGGCGGTACGGTAGCGGAAAACCAGGAAAACGATGGCGAGGGTCAATCCCCCCACCAACGCCGTCCAGAGCCAACTTCCGCCAATTTTCCAAGCTTCCATGTTTTTGCCTTCTCCTTGTTCAGATGCAGGGCAGGAGGGACTCGAACCCCCAACCGACGGTTTTGGAGACCGCTACTCT